>NZ_JBIAIN010000067.1:0-1007 GCF_042871445.1 Streptomyces sp. NPDC005794 | reverse complement strand
GACTCGCTGTTTCACGTCGAGTGGCGGCGGCAGTCCGTGGTTTCGGGGGAGCGGGTTCCGGTGGTTGCGTTGGACGCGGTGGGTTCGGGGGAGCGGGTTCCGGCCGTGGTGGTCTGGGAGGCCGGTGTGTCGGTTGCTCGGGCGGGTGGACTTGTGGGTCCTGCGGTGGTGTCTGCGTCGTTGGTCGAGGTGTTGGGGGTGGTGCAGCGGTGGTTGGCTGATGTGCGGTTTGCGGAGTCGCGGTTGGTTGTGGTGACTCGGGGTGCTGTGGCTGTTGGTGGTGGTGTGGTGGATCCGTTGGCTGCGGCGGTGCGGGGTCTGGTGCGTTCGGCGCAGTCGGAGCATCCGGGGCGGTTCGTTCTGGTGGATGTCGATGCCGGTGCGGATGCGGATGCGGATGTGTCTGTGGTGGTGGCGTCGGGTGAGGCTGAGGTGGCGGTGCGGGATGGCGTGGTGTGGGTGCCGCGGTTGTCCCGGGTGGCTGCTGTTTCGGCTGATGTGGTGGTCGCGCCGTGGGGTGTGGGCACGGTTCTGGTGACCGGGGCGTTCGGTGGTCTGGGTCGGGTTGTGGTGCGGCATCTGGTTGAGCGGCATGGTGTGCGGGATCTGTTGTTGGTGTCGCGTCGTGGTCTGGAGGCTGAGGGTGCGGCTGAACTGCGGGCTTCTTTGGGTGTGTTGGGTGCGAGGGTGACGGTGGCTGCGTGTGATGTGGCTGATCGTGATGCGCTGGCCGGGTTGCTTGCGGAGGTCGGTGAGGGTCTGTCGGCGGTGGTGCATGTGGCGGGTGTGCTGGATGACGGGGTTGTCACGTCTCTCACGTCTGAGCGGTTGGAGAAGGTGTTGCGTCCGAAGGTGGGTGCGGCGCTGAATCTGCATGAACTGACGGCTGGTTTGGATCTGTCCGCGTTCGTGCTGTTCTCTTCGGCTTCCGGGGTGTTCGGTGGTCCGGGGCAGGCCAATTATGCTGCGGCGAACGCTTACTTGGATGCGTTGGCTCAGTATCGTCG
>NZ_JBIAIN010000066.1:0-1129 GCF_042871445.1 Streptomyces sp. NPDC005794 | reverse complement strand
GCCCGCTCCCAGGTGCCGGCGATCGACGGGTAGCGCTTGCCCCACTTGTCATCGAAGTCCGTCAGCCGCGCCCGGGCCTGGTCCTCGTTGACGGCGGTGTAGACGGGCTTGAGGTCGCGGGCGACTTCGGCCCAGTCGCGGCGCGAGGCATACCGCAGGCTGGCGCGCAGAAGGTGAACCACGCAGGTTTGTACCACTGTTTGTGGCCATACAGTGTTCACCGCGTCAGGCAGGGCGGAGAGCCCGTCGCAGACCAGCATCAGCACGTCACGGACGCCGCGGTTCTTGATTTCGGTCAGCACCGTCTGCCAGTACTTGGCGCCCTCGCCGCCGTCGCCCGCCCACAGCCCCAGGATCTCGCGATAGCCGTCGGCGGTGACCGCGACGGCCACGTAGACCGGGCGGTTGGCGACCGACCCGTCCCTGATCTTCACGTGGACGGCGTCGATGAACACGACCGGGTAGACCGCGTCCAGCGGACGGGTACGCCATTCCGCCATCGACTCCAGGGCTTTGTCCGTAATGGTGGAGATGGTCTCCTTCGTCGTCGTCATCCCGTACGTCTGAGCGAGGTGGGAGACGATCTCGCCGGAGGTCAGGCCCTTCGCGGTCAGCGAGATCACCAGATCGTCCAACGCACCCGTCCGGCGGGCGTATTTGGGCAGCATCCGGGGCTGGAAGGTACCCAGTCGATCACGCGGGACCTGCACCGTGACGGTGCCGACCTCCGTCATCACCTTCTTGCTCCGGTAGCCGTTGCGCGTGTTGCCGCCCGAGCGCGATCCGCGCCCGCCGGCCCGGCCGGCCTCGGCAGCCAGGTGCTCGTCCATCTCGGCTTCCAGGGCGGACTGCATCAGGTGCTGGGCCAGCTCGGGCAACAGCCCGCCCTCACCCATCAGCCGCAGACCGTCCCCGCGGACCTTCTCGGTCGCGAGCGCGGCCAGCTCCTCCAGCAGTTCGCTGGACAGACCGTTGTGCGATACCGGCATCGACTTCACGTCGGCACCCTCAGCGCTCGCGCCGACCTCAGCAAGCGACACGCCGTCGACACTCTCGATCAGGTGACCAGTTGTCGTACTCATCAGGCTCACTCCTTCGGGGAGATCCACACCTGATTCATGACACTCCC
>NZ_JBIAIN010000065.1:0-1215 GCF_042871445.1 Streptomyces sp. NPDC005794 | reverse complement strand
CCCCAGCACATCCTCACCGAGCACAGCACACACACCACTCGACACAGGAGCAGGAACCGACACCACACTCCAGTCGACCCGGAACAGCGAGTCGTCGCCGGTTCCGGACGCTGCGTCCAGCTCTCCGGCCGCGAGGGCGCGCAGAGTGAGGGAGTCGACGGTGGCGACGGGCTCGCCAGCGACATCGGCGACGGTGAGGGACACCGCCCCGGAGGCGGCGGGGGTCAGGCGGACGCGCAGCTCGGATGCGCCGGTCGCGTGGAGCGACACACCGCTCCAGGAGAACGGCAGCCGTGCCCCCGTGCCCTGCTCGTTTCGGCCGATGGCGGTCAGGGCGATGCCGTGGAGGCTCGCGTCGAGGAGGGCCGGGTGCAGACCGTACTGGGCGGCCTCCGCCCGCTCTCCTTCCGGCAGGGCGACCTCGGCGAACACCTCGTCGCCGACGCGCCAGGCCGCGCGGACCCCTTGGAAGGCCGGGCCGTAGCCGAGGCCCGCTGCGGCGAAGCCCGCGTAGAGCTCGCCGGTGTCCACGGCGACGGCACCCGTGGGCGGCCACTGGGCGAGACCGGTGTCGGCGCCCGTCGGCCGGGCGTGGCCGGTCTGGTCGGCGAGGACTCCGGCGGCGTGGCGGATCCACGGCTCGTCGGGCACGTCGTTCTGGCGCCGCGAATGCAGGGTAAAGGTGCGCCGTCCGGTGTCGTCCGGCTCCTCCACCCACAACTGGAGCTGTACACCGGTGTTGTCGTCGGGCAGGACGAGAGGTGCTTCCAGGATCAGCTCTTCGAGCAGGTCGCAGCCGACCTCGTCACCGGCCCGCACGGCCAGTTCGACGAAGGCCGTGCCGGGCAGCAGCGTTCTGTCGGCGACGACGTGGTCACTGAGCCAGGGCTGCGCGTCGACCGACAGCAGGCCGGTGAACAGCCGCGCGTCGCTCCCGGCGACCTGGACGGCCGCGCCGAGCAGCGGGTGGTCGGCGGCGGCGAGCCCGGCCGATGCGACATCACCGGTCAGCGCCGCGGAGTGCAGCCAGTAGCGCTGGTGCTGGAAGGCGTACGTGGGCAGGTCGACGCGGGTCCGGGCCTCGGCGGGAGCGTACAGCGGCGCCCAGTCGACCTCGACACCGCGCACGTGAGCCTTGGCGAGCGCGGCGAGGAAGGAATCCGTCTCCGGACGGTCCTTGCGCAGAGCTGCGACAAGTCCGGCCTGGTCGGCGGA
>NZ_JBIAIN010000064.1:0-1219 GCF_042871445.1 Streptomyces sp. NPDC005794 | reverse complement strand
TCTAGGCCCGGACTTCGCGGGTCGTTGATTCGTATGATGTGACCGGTCCGGGCGTGTCCCGGACCGGTGGTGTGGCGTTGGGTGGGGTGTGTCGAAGTCTTCCCGATCCCCGCGGCCACGGTCTCAGCGTCAGCGTTTCGAAGTAGCGGTGACGTCCGTGGTGGAGAAACGTCTGGGTGCTCTGCCTGTCGTTTCCGAGTTCACTCGTCGGCTGGATCTGGTCGGGATCGTCGACACGGTCTGTCCTGGTGGAGCCAGTGCTCTGGTCACGCATGGGCAGGTGATCGAGGCGCTGGTCGCCAACCGGCTGACCGCGCCCGCACCGCTGGTGCGAGTTGGGGACTGGGCCCGGACCTGGGCGGTGGAAGAGGTCTTCGGAATGGACGCCGGCCTGCTCAATGACGACCGGCTCGCCCGGGCGCTGGACGCGATCGCCCCGCACCTGGAGCACATTGCCGGGACGGTCGGGGCGAGGGCGATCGCCGAGTTCGGCATCGACGTGTCCCGCCTGCACTGGGACATGACCAGCATGTCCGTCCACGGGGACTACCCGGCCGAAGGTCAGGACGAGGACTTCCCGGTCATCAACTACGGGCACCCCAAGGACCGGCGGGTGGACCTGAAACAGGTCCAGGCCGGACTCGCGGTGTCCGCCGACGGCGGGATCCCGGTGCATGCCCGGGTCTTCGGCGGCCCGGCGGCCGAGGTCTCCCAGGTCGTCGGCGCGATGAAGGACCTGCGCACGATGGCCGGGCCCCGCGACTTCCTGCTGGTCGCCGACTCCAAGCTGGTGTCCTATGCCAATGTCTCCGCGCTGCTGGTGGCCGGAGTGCACTTCGTCGCCCCGGTGCCCGCCGCGCAGATCAAGGACGAGGTCTATGCCGCTCTGGATCTGGAAGGGGGCACGGTTGTGGACTGGGTGCCCGAGCGGGACGCGGACAAGCCGGCCGAGCGGCGCGAGAAGTACCGGGTGCTGGAGGACACCCACACTCTGAAGGGTGCCAGGAAGAGCGATCCCGAACTCACCGTCCGCCGGATCCTGGTCCACTCCACCGCGAACGCCGCAGGCCAGCAGGCCGCCCGGGCCAAGCGCCTGGCCAAGGCCACCGAGGAGATGAACAAGCTTGTCGCCTCGGCCGGCGGACGGCACTACAAAAGCACCGAGAAAATCATCGCCCGTATCGGTGTGATCACCGCCAAGCGCCGGGTCACCTCCTGC
>NZ_JBIAIN010000063.1:0-1308 GCF_042871445.1 Streptomyces sp. NPDC005794 | reverse complement strand
TGAAGCTTCCCCTTGATCGTGAACACCTGGAAACTGGGACCTGAGTGGTTCCAGAGGAAGCAGTGACCAGGTGGCAAGCAAGTACCAGAAGCGGTACTCCGAGGAGTACAAGCGAGACGCGGTCGATCTCGTCCACTCCTCGGGCCGCACCCCGACCGATGTCGCCCGCGAGCTCGGCATCAGCTCCGAGAGCGTGCGCGGCTGGGTGAACAAGGCCAGGAAGGCCACGGCCGTGAAGTCCGTGTCGGCCGCGGGCGGGACCAGCACCGACGAGCGGGACGAGGAGCTGAAGCGCCTTCGCAAGCTCACTGCGGAACAGGCGAAAACGATTGAGATCCTAAAAAAAGCGACGACCTTCTTCGCGAAGGAGAGCGAACGGTGAGCGCGATATGCCGGTTCGTCCACGCGGAGAAGGCGAACTACACGATCGTCCTGCTGTGCCGGGTGATGAAGTTGTCCCGCTCCACCTACTACGCCTGGGTCGCGGCCGCCGAGGCCCGCGAGTCCAGGCAGCGTGCTGATGAGGTGCTCGGGCACGAGATTGCCGTGATCCATGTGGCCTCGAAGAGGACGTACGGGGTGCCGCGGGTGACGGCCCAACTGCGGCGCCAGGGGCGGCTGGTGAACCACAAGCGGGTCGAGCGGATCATGCGTGAGCGCGGGATCGCCGGCCACAGCCGCCGCACCGGCCGCCGCAGTCTGACCAAGGCCGACGCGAAGGCGGCGCCTGCTCCGGACCGGATCGGGCGTGACTTCCACGCCGCCTCGCCCGGCACGAAGATTGTCGGGGACATCACTTACATCCCCACCACCGAGGGCTGGCTCTACCTCGCCGGCTGGCTCGACCTGGCCACCCGCGAGGTGATCGGCTTCTCGATGGCCGACCACCACCGCGCGGACCTGGTCGTCGACGCCCTGGACATGGCCGCGAGCCTCGGCCGTCTGGAGCCTGGCTGCATCGTGCACTCGGACCGCGGATCGGAATACACCTCGAGCCAATTCCGCAACAGAATCAGCCAGTTGAGGCTGAAGCAAAGCATGGGGCGCACGGGGATCTGTTTCGACAACGCCGCCGCGGAGAGTTTCTGGGCCATCCTCAAAGAGGAGATCGGCACCCGCCTCTGGCCCGACCGGGCCACCGCACGCCGGGAGATCTTCGCCTTCATCGAGGCGTTCTACAACCGCCGCAGACTACGCAAACACATCCACTGGGGCTACCTCACGCCCCACGAGACCCGATTGCGCTACCAACAGGGCCAGACCCTCGCGGCGTAACAACATCGTGTTCAAGATCACGGGGAAACTTCA
>NZ_JBIAIN010000062.1:0-1341 GCF_042871445.1 Streptomyces sp. NPDC005794 | reverse complement strand
TCGTAGTAGATCCGGGAGGACGGGTCGCTCTTGCAGCCGATCGCGGCGAACGCAGCCTGGAACAAGGCGCGTTTGAGGAGACGGTTGCCGCGGTGCGGTGCGTGCTCGCCGCGGATCGAGGTGCCCGAGGACTTCGTGGCGGGGGCGAGTCCGGCGTAGGAGGCGAGGTGCCCGGCGGTGGGGAAGCCGGTGCCGTCACCGATCGCGACGATCACCGCGGCCGTGGTCCTGACGCCCAGGCCGGGCAGGGACGTCAGGAGGTGGAAAAGAGGGAGGGCCTCCAGCAGGGCGGCGATCTCCTGCTCGGTGGCCTGGCGCTGGGTGTGGGCGGCGGCCAGCTGGGCGGCCAGGCCCGGCACGATCAGCGCGGACGCCTCGGTGCCGGGCACGACGAGGGTCTGCTCGGCGAGCGCGTCGTAGATCTCGGTGGTGAGGTGGTGGGCCTTGCGCGAGCCGTGCACCTTCAGCAGAGCCTCGCACCGCGTGCGGCCGAGCTTCTTCAGCCTGGCCGGGGAGCCGTGCCGGGACAGGAGGGCCTGGACGTAGGGGTAGGACAGGCGCGGGCCGAGCACGCGCTCGAGAGAGGGGTGGATCTGGGAGAGCAGACCGCGCAGCCGGTTGGTGGTGCGGTTGACCTCACCGGCGAGGTCGTTGTCGTAGCCGGTGAGCATCGTGAGCTCGGCCAGTACCTCGTCGTCGCGGTCCACCGCGCGCAGGGTGTGCGGGATGGACCGGGCGGTCTCGGCGATCACGAACGCGTCGCGGGCATCGGTCTTGGCCTCACCCGGGTGCAGGTCGGCTGCCCGCCGCATCGACAGCCCAGGCAGGTAGGCGACCCGGCAGCCCGCCGCGCGGGCCACCGTCAGCGGGAGGGCGCCGATGTTGGCGACCTGGTCCACGATCACCAGTACGGTGCCGAACTTCGCCACCATTTTGGTGAACAGCTCCAGCAGTTTCGGTTCGGTGTTGGGCAGCCGTTTGTCGTGCACGGTCCTACCGTCTCCGGTCCGGCCGTGGGCATGGTGGAACTCCTTGCCCAGGTCCAGGCCGAGGAAGAGATCTATCGCTGTCGTGTCGACCATGTGCGCGTGCCCCTCGCCTCTCGTCGCCTCAACTCCCGGCCGTCCCTGCGGCACCACACGCCGGCAACCACGTTACGCAGACATCCCCACCCGCAAAGCGGTCCGGCATTGCACCGGGCCAGGCGGTCGTCAGGCCCCTCATCAGCGGTCAAGCGGTGCCCCGAAGCCCGGCGGCAACACCCCCCAGGTCATCCGTTCGACAGGGGGCACACAGCCATACCGGGCCCGGGGGCCAGGCGCCCCATTGCGGGGCCACAAA
>NZ_JBIAIN010000061.1:0-1670 GCF_042871445.1 Streptomyces sp. NPDC005794 | reverse complement strand
ACCACATCCCCACGCACCGCCACCTGCGGCTCACCCAGACCCAACACACCCGGGACCGACACCACCGCCTCAGCACCACCACCGACATCCACCACGACCACACGCCCAGGGTTCTCCGACTGCGCAGACCGCAACAACCCCCACACCGACGCACCAGCCAGACCACCAGCCGACACCACATCACCAGAACCCACACCCACAGCCCCGGAAGTCACCACCACCAACCGCGAGCCCACACCACCCTCGAACGCCAGCCACTCCCCCACCACACCCAACACACCGGACAACGCATCACGCACAGCACCCGCCGCGCCCCCCGACGAACCCACACCAGCAGCACACGTCACCAGAACCCACTCCGGAACAAGAGCACCACCATCCACAGCGGCAACAAGCGCAGCCACATCCTCATACACAGCGACCGCCGCCCCGGCCCTCTCCAAAGAACCACGCAGCCCCAGCACATCCTCACCGAGCACAGCACACACACCACTCGACACAGGAGCAGGAACCGACACCACACTCCAGTCGACCCGGAACAGCGAGTCGTGCCGTCCGCCCTGGTCGGCTGCCGCGTCCGGGGCGGCTACGGGCCGCAGGACCAGGGAGTCCACGGAGGCGACGGGCTCGCCCGCGGCGTCGGCGACGGTGAGGGAGACGCCGTCGGTTCCCGCGGCGGTGAGGCGGACGCGGAGCGCGTGCGCGCCGGTCGCGTGGAGCGTCACGCCGGTCCAGGAGAAGGGCATGCGCCCCTGTTCGGTGTCGGACACGAAGGTACCGAGCCCCAGCGGGTGCAGGGCGGCGTCGAGGAGCGCCGGGTGCAGACCGTACTCGGCGGCCTCCGCCCGCTCTCCTTCCGGCAGGGCGACCTCGGCGAAGAGTTCCTCGCCCCGGCGCCAGACGGAGCGGAGGCCCTGGAACGCGGGACCGTAGCTGAATCCGGCGGCGGCGAGGCTGTCGTACAGCTCGCCGGTCTCCGCCCGTTCCGCGTCGGCCGGGGGCCACTGAGCCAGGTCGGGTTCCGCGGGCCGGGTGGCGGGGGCGGGGGCGAGCGTTCCGGTGGCGTGGCGCAGCCAGGGCTCGTCGGACCACAGCTCGTCGGCGGATACTTCCTGGGGTCGCGAGTAGAGGTTCACCGGGCGGCGGCCGAAGGTGTCGGCGGCGCCCACGGCCAGCTGGAACTGTACGCCGCCGCGCTCGGGCAGGACCAGTGGTGCCTGGAGCGTCAGCTCCTCCAGATGCCCGCAGCCGACGCGGTGCCCGGCGTGCAGGGCCAGTTCGACGAAGGCCGTGGCCGGGAGCAGGACCGTGCCGCCCAGCGCGTGCCCCGCGAGCCAGGGGTGGGCGCCCAGGGACAGTCTGCCGGTGAAGAGGTAACCGTCCACGTCGGCGAGGGCGACGGCGGCGCCGAACAGCGGGTGCTCCGCCGGGTTCAGGCCGGTGGCACGGACGTCGCCGGTGCCGCCGACGCCGGGGCGCGGCCAGTAGCGCTGGTGCTGGAAGGCGTACGTGGGCAGGTCGACGCGGGTCCGGGCCTCGGCGGGAGCGTACAGCGGCGCCCAGTCGACCTCGACGCCGCGCACGTGAGCCTTGGCGAGCGCGGCGAGGAAGGAATCCGTCTCCGGACGGTCCTTGCGCAGAGCTGCGACAAGTCCGGCCTGGTCGGCGGA
>NZ_JBIAIN010000060.1:0-1755 GCF_042871445.1 Streptomyces sp. NPDC005794 | reverse complement strand
TTCACGTCATCTCGGTGCTACCCACGTACGTTCCGACGACGGTGACGTGGATCCGCGCGGACGGCGCGCCTTCGGAGCCGATCGGGGACCGGATCTTCGAGGAGTGAGGTGCGCGGGCCGCTCGTGAGACCTCGACCGCACTGCGAAGGCCGGAGTCCTGAGCTTCGTCACGAGTGGGGTCCGGTTGGTGGCCGGGAGAGCGGAAGACGCCCCTGACCGGCAACGATGAGACTTGCTGAGGGTCCTGCACCTGGCGAGGAAAGAGAAGTGCCCTCCAGGTGCCCTCGAGGTGAAGAAGAGTATCGAGTCGTGTCCGTCTGGCCGATGTCGCCGTACTTCCGGCCGAACCGGCCGTGTTCGGCCCGGCGGCCTCCGATCCGACAGCCTCCCGCCTCATCGACGCCCTGGCCGCAGGACCGAAAGCTCTGACCGCCATCTACTCGGCTCGAGCAGAAGTACGCCTCTGTGCCCGGAGGTTGGCCGCGGTTGTCGGTCCGGCCAACCGACGGTCAGGTGATCGTGGACATCGATGGAGTGCTGGTCCTGACGCACTCCGAGGAACAGGACGCCACCGCGAGCTGGAAGAAGACCTTCGGTCATCATCCGCTCGTCGCGTTCGTCGACCACGGCCGGACCAGGGCCGCACCGGGGCCGAGGAGCTCGCGGTCGGCTTGCTGCTCAGAACCAGGTCTGGCTCGAGATCGTCTCCCTCGCCCTCGGCCTGCTCGCCTCGATGCCGATGCTCGCCCTCACCGGTGATACCCGCCGCTGGGAACCCAAACGGCTCCGGCTCCGACTGTTCACCACTGCCGCCCAACTCGTGAACACCGGCTCCCCCCGCCGGCCCTGGGCCGGCGTCCTCACTCAAACCTGCCACACCACCGGGAAACCGTCGTTCCAGCAAGAGCAGAGCCCCCGTCGGCGAACCGACGAGGACTCATGAACGATCGAGGCCAGGTGTATGTGGGGCGGCTTTCTCCGTGGGGGGCTTTCTCTCTCTGTGGGGGGTACTCGGCGTAGGGGGAGGTACCGGAGCGGTCAGCGGGTGACGAGGCCCGCGTCGTAGGCCAGCAGTCCGGCCTGGGTTCTGTTGGTGCATTCCAGCTTCACGAGCATGCGGGAGACGTAGCCCTTGACCGTCGCCTCACTCAGGAACAGCTTCGTGGCGATCTGGGCGTTCGACAGGCCCTCGCCGAGGCAGGTGAGGACGTCGGTCTCACGCTCGGTGAGTTTGCCGACCAACGCCTTGGCCCGTCCGCGCGCCGCGTCCTCGTCGGAGGAGGCGGCCATGATGCGGCGCATGGCCACGGGCGAGAGAACGGTGTGGCCGTCGGCGGCCACACGCACGAGGCCGATGAGGTCCTCGGGGGGTGTCGATTTCACCAGAAATCCACTGGCCCCGCTGCGCAGGGCCCGCATCACATACTGGTCCGCGTCGAACGTGGTGAGCGCCACGACTTTCGGCGGCTGGTCCAGCTTCATGATGCATTCGATCGCCGTGAGGCCATCCACTCCTGGCATCCGCAGATCCATGAGGACGAGATCGGGCCGATGCCGCATCACGGCCTCCACCGCGGCGGCTCCGTCATGGGCCGCGTCGACGACGTCGATGTCCTCGGCCGAACCGAGAATCGTTCTCAAGTGTGCGCAGACCATGGGTTCGTCATCTACCACCAACACTTTTACGACTTCATGACCCATGCTCGACAGTCTATCCACCGGGCGCTTCCACCGGCAGTACGGATTCGATGAAGT
>NZ_JBIAIN010000059.1:0-2005 GCF_042871445.1 Streptomyces sp. NPDC005794 | reverse complement strand
GTGGGGACGTCGCTGGCGTGGGGTCTGTGGGCGCAGGACAGTGACATGACCGGTGCCCTGGCCGACGCCGACCGCGAACGCATGACCCGCAGCGGCGTCCTCGCACTCGACACCGCCGAGGCGCTGTCCCTGCTCGACCTCGCCCCGGCGAGCGTGTACCCGGCCCTCGTCCCCATGCGCATCAACACCACCGCGCTGCGGACCCAGCCGCCGGAGGCGATGCCCGCCCTGCTCAGCGGCCTCGTCCGGCCCACCGTCCGGCGGGCACGGGGCGGCACCGAGACCGGCAACACGGCCGCCGCTCCCGCCGACTCGCTGGCGCAGCGCCTGGCCGGCCGTTCCGGTGCCGAGCGCGACCGGGCCCTGCTCGATCTCGTCCGTACGCACGTAGCCGGAGTGCTCGGCTACGCGTCGCCGAACGCCGTCGAGCTGAGCCGGGGCTTCCTGGAGCTCGGCTTCGACTCCCTCACAGCCGTCGAACTGCGCAACCGCCTCACCGCGGAGACCGAGCTCCGGCTGCCCAGCACGCTGATCTTCGACTACCCGAACCCGGTGGCACTCGCCGAGTACCTCTCGGAGGAGCTGCCCACCACGGCAGGCGCCCCCTCCGGCGGTCCCGTCGGTCCCGCCGACCTGGACGCAGAGCTCGACCGTCTGGAGAACGTGCTCAAGGCCATGGGAGACGACGACACCGGCGGTGCGGAACGCGACCGCGTGGCGGGACGGCTGCGCTCCCTGGTCACCGCCTGGGACGCCGCGCGACCGGCCGCGCGGCACACGGACCCGGCTGCGGGTGAGCACCGCGAGCGCGAAGAACTCGAGGGCGCCACCGCCGACGAACTCTTCGACCTGCTCGACAGCGAGCTCCAAACCCCTTCCGACACACACGCAGACAGCTCATACGGCTCAGGCGGCGCAAGCGGCCCGGTCGGCAGCTCAGACACCGGCTCGGACACCGACGGTCCCGACCGCTTCGAGGAGGCGCTGTAAATGGCGGACGAGCAGAAGTACCTCGACTACCTGAAGCGGGCGACGGCTGATCTGCGCGACGCCCGCCGCCGTGTCCGTGAACTGGAGGACGGCCGCCAGGAACCTGTCGCGATCGTCGGCATGAGCTGCCGCTACCCGGGCGGCGTGAACACGCCGGAAGACCTGTGGCAGCTCGTCGCCGACGGCGTCGACGCCATCGCGCCTTTCCCCACCGACCGCGGCTGGGACACGGACGAACTCTTCGACCCGGACCCGGACAACAAGGGCACGAGCACCACCGCTGAGGGCGGCTTCCTCTATGACGCTCCCCGGTTCGACGCGTCCTTCTTCGGCGTCTCGCCGCGCGAGGCGCTCGCCATGGACCCGCAGCAGCGGCTCCTCCTGGAGACCGCGTGGGAGGCCGTCGAGCGCGCGGGCATCGACCCGGTCGCGCTGCGCCGCAGCCGCACCGGCGTCTTCGCGGGCGTCATGTACTACGACTACGCCACCCGCCTGCACGCCTTGCCGGAAGGCGTCGAGGGCTACATCGGCACCGGCAACGCGGGCTCGGTCGTCTCCGGCCGGGTCGCCTACACCCTCGGCCTTGAAGGCCCGGCGGTCACCGTCGACACGGCGTGCTCGTCCTCCCTCGTCGCCCTGCACCTCGCGGCGCAGGCCCTGCGTCAGGGCGAGTGCAACCTCGCCCTCGCGGGCGGTGTGACCGTGATGCCCACCGCAGGCACCTTCATCGACTTCAGCCGGCAGCGCGGTCTTTCCACGGACGGCCGCTGCAAGTCCTTCGCCGCCTCAGCCGACGGCACAGGGTGGGGCGAGGGCGCGGGACTCCTGCTCCTGGAACGCCTCTCGGACGCCCGCCGCAACGGCCACAAGATTCTCGCGGTTGTCCGTGGCTCCGCCGTGAACCAGGACGGTGCGAGCAGCGGCCTGACCGCCCCCAACGGCCCGTCCCAGCAGCGCGTCATCCGCGCCGCCCTGGCCGGGGCCGGCCTGTCCGCCGCCGACGTGGACGCGGTCG
>NZ_JBIAIN010000058.1:0-2213 GCF_042871445.1 Streptomyces sp. NPDC005794 | reverse complement strand
GAATCAAGAAGATCAACCGCCATCCCCGCCCACTGCGACCCCTGCCCCGGAAACACAAACACCGGACGAGGCGAGCCGCCCTGAGCACGGCCGACGACCACATTCCGCCCCGTAGCGTCATCCTGGGCCAGCTGGTCGAGGCCGGCGAGGAGCTCCTCACGGTCCCGCCCGACGACCACACCCCGATGCTCGAACCGCGACCGCGCCGCCACCAGCGACCAGGCCACATCGCCGAGAGCCAAGCCGGAATGGGCCAGCAGGTGTTCGCGAAGGCGTCCGGCCTGGGCCTGGAGCGCCTCCGGAGTCTTGGCCGAGAGAGTGAGCGGAACCACGCCCACCAGCACGCGCGACGGCGACGGCGTGCCCGCCGCGTCCTGCTCGGCGGGCACGGGCTCCTCGGCCGACGGGCCCTGCTCCAGGATGACGTGCGCGTTCGTCCCGCTCACGCCGAACGACGACACCCCCGCGCGGCGCGGCGCGCCGCCCTCCCGCTCGGGCCATGTACGGGCCTCCGCCAGGAGTTCCACGGCCCCGGCCGACCAGTCGACCTCGGGGGTCGGCGCGTCCAGGTTGAGGGTGCCCGGCAGGACGCCGTGACGCATCGCCATGACCATCTTGATGACGCCGGCGACCCCGGCGGCGGCCTGCGTGTGACCGATGTTGGACTTCACCGAGCCGAGCCACAGCGGGCGGTCGGCCGGGCGCTCCTTGCCGTAGGTGGCGATGAGGGCCTGCGCCTCGATCGGGTCTCCCAGGGGCGTGCCCGTGCCATGGGCCTCCACTGCGTCCACGTCCGTGGTCGTGAGGCGAGCGTTGGCGAGGGCCTGGGTGATCACGCGCTGCTGGGAGGGGCCGTTGGGGGCGGTGAGCCCGTTGCTGGCACCGTCCTGGTTGATGGCGGAACCGCGAACCACGGCGAGCACCTGGTGGCCGTTGCGGCGGGCGTCGGAGAGGCGTTCGAGGACGAGCATGCCGACACCCTCGCCCCAGCTGGTGCCGTCGGCGGCGGCGGCGAAGGGTTTGCAGCGGCCGTCGGGGGCGAGGCCCCGCTGGCGGCTGAACTCCAGGAACGTGCCGGCCGTGGGCATCACGGTCACACCGCCCGCGAGGGCGAGCGAGCACTCGCCCTGGCGCAGGGCCTGCGCGGCCAGGTGCAGGGCGACCAGCGACGACGAGCATGCCGTGTCCACCGTCACCGCCGGGCCTTCGAGCCCGAAGGAGTACGAGATGCGGCCGGAGGCGATGGCACCGGAGCTGCCGGTGCCGAGGTAGCCCCCGAGCCCCTCGGGGACGCTCGTGAGCTGGGATCCGTACTCGTGGTAGATGAGTCCGGCGAAGACGCCGGTGGGGCTGCCGTGCAGCGTGGCCGGGTCGATTCCGGCGCGCTCGATGGCCTCCCAGGAGGTCTCGAGGAGGAGCCGCTGCTGCGGGTCCATGGCGAGGGCCTCGCGCGGGGAGATACCGAAGAACGCGGCGTCGAACTCGCCGGCGTCGTGGAGGAAGCCGCCCTCGCGGGCGTAGCTGGTGCCGACGCGGTCGGGGTCGGGGTCGTAGAGGGACGCGGTGTCCCAGCCGCGGCCCTCGGGGAACTCGGTGATGGCCTCTTCGCCGTCGGTGAGCAGCCGCCAGAGGTCTTCGGGCGTGTGAACGCCGCCGGGGAACCGGCAGCTCATCGCGACGATCGCGATGGGCTCGTCCTGGGCTGCGACCGTCACCTGTGCCGTCCGGCCGACGGCCGTACCCGTGGGGTCCGCGATTTCGCCGAGGATCTCGGTGCCGAGGTACAGGGCGAGGACCTTCGGGGTGGGGTAGTCGAAGACGAGGCTGGCGGGCAGCCGCATCTCGGTGGTGGTGCCGAGCCGGTTGCGGAGTTCGACGGAGGTGAGGGAGTCGAAGCCCAGCTCCTTGAACGCCTTCGTGGGGTTGACGTCCTCGCCGGACGCGTAGCCGAGCACGGCGGCCACCTGGGCGCGAACGAGGTCGAGGAGGGCGCGCTCGCGGTTCTCCGGCGGCAGCGCGGCCAACTGGTCGGCGAAGGAGGCCCCCGTCGCCGGCCCGGACTCGACGACGCGGCGGGCGCGTCCACCGCCCCGTATGAGGCTGCGGAAGAGTGGGGGGACTTCGGCCCCGAACTGCTGCCGCAGGATGTCGGTGTCCAGCTTCATCGGCACCAGAGCGCCATCGGGCTCCGTCAGACAGGCATCCAGGAGAGC
>NZ_JBIAIN010000057.1:0-3076 GCF_042871445.1 Streptomyces sp. NPDC005794 | reverse complement strand
CTGTTCTCTTCGGCTTCCGGGGTGTTCGGTGGTCCGGGGCAGGCCAATTATGCTGCGGCGAACGCTTACTTGGATGCGTTGGCTCAGTATCGTCGAGGCCAGGGCCTGGTGGGGACGTCGCTGGCGTGGGGTCTGTGGGCGCAGGACAGTGACATGACCGGTGCCCTGGCCGACGCCGACCGCGAACGCATGACCCGCAGCGGTATCGCCCCCCTGTCCACGGCCGAAGGCCTCGGCCTCCTGGACACCTCGGTGACGCTGACCGCGTTCGAGGCCCCGGCCGCCCTCGTGCCCCTCCGCTTGGACGGCGCCGCCCTGCGCTCCGCCGCGGAAACGGACGCGTCAGCGGTCCCGGCGTTGCTGCGCGGCCTGGTCCGCGCTCCGCTGCGTCGGTCCGCGGCCGGTGCTGCCGCGGTCACACCGGCCGGCAAGGCGCCCCTGCTCGCCCAGCTGGCGGGACTCGACAAGGCGGAGCGGGACAAGGTGCTCACCGAGCTGGTCTGTACCCATGTGGCCGCGGTCCTCGGCTACGAGTCCGCAGCGGCCGTGGAGGTCCACCGCGCCTTCAGGGAGCTCGGCTTCGACTCCCTGACCGCCGTCGAACTGCGCAACGCGGTGAACGGTGCCACCGGCCTGCGGCTGCCCGCCACCCTGATCTTCGACTACCCGAACCCGGCCGCCCTCGCGGCCCACCTCTCCACGGCGCTGCCCCTGGGCGACGGCCAGGGCGGCGGCGGGACCTCGGTGCTCGACGAGCTGGACCGGCTCGAGTCGTCCCTGCTGGCGATGGAAGCGGACAGCATCGCCCACTCGAAGATCACCATCCGGCTCCAGACCCTGCTCTCACGATGGAGCGCCCCCCAGGGGCAGGGAGCCGCGGGTGCGGGAGCGGAGGAAGACGACCTGGACCTGGACTCGGTCTCGGACGAGGAACTCTTCAACGCCCTCGACGACGAGCTCGGGCTCGACTGACGTGCCGTCAGCCATCAGAACGCTGGAAGCACCCGCTGTGCCTGAACCGTCCGCAGCACCCGCAGCACTCGCAGTGCCCGAAGCAACAGACGTACCCGAAGTGTGCGAAGTACTGGAAGCACCCGCAGCGCCTGGAGCGCTCGGTGAACGGCCCGAAGTGAACCGCATGACCAGCGCCACCAGCGCGGCCTTTATCAACACCACGAGGAGCTGACGACAGATGTCGAACGAGGCGAAGCTTCGCGACTACCTCAAGCGGACGACATCCGACTTGCGCCAAGCTCGTCGCCGTCTGCGTGAGGTGGAGGAGCGGGACCAGGAGCCCATCGCCATCGTCGCGATGAGCTGCCGCTACCCCGGAGGCGTGCGCACCCCGGAGGAGCTGTGGCAGCTCGTGGCTGAGGGCACCGACGCGCTGACCCCCTTCCCCACCGACCGCGGCTGGAACGCGGACGCGCTCCACGACCCGGACGCCCAAGGCTCCGACAGCACCTACGCCCGCGTGGGCGGCTTCCTGCACGAGGCCGACCGGTTCGACGCCCCGTTCTTCGGTATCTCGCCCCGCGAGGCGCTGGCCACCGATCCGCAGCAACGCCTGCTTCTGGAGATCTCCTGGGAGCTGTTCGAGCGGGCGGGCATCGACCCGGCCTCGCTGCGCGGCAGCCACACCGGCGTCTTCGCCGGTGTCATGTACCACGACTATGCCTCCCGGCTGCACTCGGTGCCCGAGGACGTCGAGGGCTACCTCGGCACCGGCGCGTCCAGCAGCATCGTCTCCGGCCGCGTCGCGTACACCTTCGGCCTGGAGGGGCCCGCCGTCACCATCGACACGGCCTGCTCCTCCTCGCTCGTGGCGCTGCACCTCGCCATCCAGGCGCTGCGGCAGGGCGAGTGCTCGCTCGCTCTTGCGGGCGGCGTCACCGTGATGTTCACGCCCGGCACCTTCGTCGACTTCAGCAAGCAGCGCGGCCTCGCCTCCGACGGCCGCTGCAAGCCGTACGCGGAAGCCGCCGACGGCACGGGCTGGGGCGAGGGTGCGGGTCTGCTGCTCCTGGAGCGTCTGTCCGACGCGCGCCGCAACGGCCACGAGGTCCTCGCGGTCGTACGGGGTTCCGCCGTCAACCAGGACGGTGCGAGCAACGGCCTGACCGCCCCGAACGGCCCCTCCCAGCAGCGCGTCATCCTCCAGGCCCTCGCCAACGCTCACCTCGCCCCCGAAGAGATCGACGCGGTGGAGGGCCACGGCACGGGAACCACGCTCGGCGACCCGATCGAGGCACAGGCCCTCATCGCCACCTACGGCCAGGACAGGCCGCAGGACCGGCCGCTGTGGCTGGGGTCCGTGAAGTCCAACCTCGGTCACACGCAGGCCGCCGCCGGCGTCGCGGGCATCATGAAGATGGTCATGGCGATGCGCGAAGGCGTCCTGCCGCAGACGCTGCACGTCGACCAGCCGAGTACGCACGTCGACTGGTCCGTCGGCGCCGTCGAACTGCTGACCGAGGCTCGCGAGTGGTCCGAGCGCGAGGAGGGCACGCCGCGCCGCGCCGGCGTCTCCTCGTTCGGCGTGAGCGGCACCAACGCTCACGTCATCGTGGAGCAGGCCCCCGTCGAGGAGCCAATAGAGCCCGCCGACGCCCCCGAGCCGGTCACCCCGTCCACCGCCCTGCCGTGGCTGGTGTCGGCTCACAGCGCCGAGGCCCTGCGCGCGCAGGCCGGGAAGCTGCGGGAGCACGTGGCCGCGCACACCGGACTCGCCCCCGCCGACGCCGGCTGGACGCTCCTGTCCGCCCGCGCCCTGCACGAGCACCGCGCAGTCGTGTTCGGGCGGGAGTCGGAGGAGTTCCTCGCCGGTCTGGAGACGGTGGTGTCCGGTGGTGATGTTCCCGGTGTGGTCTCGGGTGCGGTGGTCGAGGGCCGTCTCGGTGTGGTTTTCACCGGTCAGGGTAGTCAGCGTGTGGGTATGGGGCGTGAGTTGTATGAGGCGTTCCCGGTGTTCGCCATGGCTTTTGACGAGGTGTGTGGGCATCTTGATCCGTTCCTCGACCGTCCGTTGAAGGGGGTTGTGTTCGGTACGGACGTCGATGTTCTGGAGCGGACGGGT
>NZ_JBIAIN010000056.1:0-3303 GCF_042871445.1 Streptomyces sp. NPDC005794 | reverse complement strand
CACGGTGGCGTTGGTGCAGGCCCTGGGTGACGTGGGGATCGGGGCGAAGTTGTGGATGGTCTCCAGCGGAGCCGTCTCCACCGGCCGCAACGACCAGGTGGAAAGCCCGGCCCAGGCGCAGACCTGGGGCCTGGGCCGTGTCGTGGCCCTTGAGCACCCGGAGCGCTGGGGCGGTCTCCTCGACCTGCCGCAGGCCCGGGATGCCCGTACCACCACCCGGCTCGCAGGGATCCTCACGGGCGCGGGCGACGAAGACCAGCTCGCCCTGCGCGGCTCCGGCGTCTTCGTACGCCGCCTCGTCCGCGCCGAGCCGGCCACCCCGGCGAACCGGACGGAGTCCACGGCCCCGTCGAACCAACCCGAGAGCACCGCCAGCCCGGCGAACACCGCCACCCCCAAGACCCAGCGCCCGACCCCCGGATGGACTCCCCGGGGCACCGTCCTGATCACCGGCGGCACCGGCGCCCTCGGCCCCCACCTGGCACGCTGGCTGGCCCGCGAGGGTGCCGAGCATCTCGTCCTGACCAGCCGCCGCGGCCCGGACGCGCCCGGCGCCGACGCACTGCGCGGCGAACTGGAGGAGATGGGGGTCCAGGTCACCATCACGGCCTGCGATGTCGCCGACCGCGACGCGGTCGCCGCGCTGCTCGCCCGGCTGGCCGCCGACGGACACACACTGCGCGCCGTCGTGCACGCCGCCGCGCTCATCGAGCTGGCCCCCATCGCCACCACCACGCTCGCCGAATTCGCCGGCATCATCGCGGCGAAGGTCGCGGGCGCGGTCGTCCTGGACGAACTCCTCGCCGACGCGGATCTCGACGCGTTCGTGCTCTTCTCCTCCATCGCCGGAGTGTGGGGCAGTGGCGACCACGCCGCGTACGCGGCCGCTAATGCTTACCTGGACGCCCTCGCCGAGCATCGCAGGGCCCGCGGTCTGACCGCCACGTCCATCGCCTGGGGCGTGTGGAACGTCGTCAACCTGCACGAGAGCGGTAGCGCGCCGATCGACGTCGACCCGGAGCAACTGCGTCGCCAGGGGCTGCCGTTCCTGGACCCGGGCCTCGCGTTCACAGGCATGCGGCAGATCCTGGACGACGACGAGACGTTCCTGGCCCTGGCCGACGTGGACTGGGACCAGTTCGTGCCGGTGTTCACCGCACGGCGTGCCCGCCCGCTGCTCGCTGACCTGCCCGACGCCCAGCGTGTCCTCGCCGGCCAGGAAGGACTCGCCGGTGAAGGGGCCGAAATGGGTGAGGGGGAGCCGTCGTCCAAGGCGTCGGCGCTGCGCGAGCGCCTGGCCGGCCTCGCCGGGCCCGAACGGGACCGGGTCCTGCTTGAGCTCGTACTCACGCACGCCGCCGCAGTCCTCGGTTACGAGTCCGCCCGGGCCCTCGACCCCGAGCGCGCCTTCCGCGAGTTCGGCTTCGACTCGCTCACCGCGGTCGACCTACGCAACCGGCTCGGCGTCGCCACCGGTCTGAAGCTGCCCACCACCGTCGTATTCGACCACCCCAACGGCGTCGCCCTGGCCGCATACCTGCGCACCACGGTCCTCGGCGCCGACAAGGCCACCGCTGCCGCGCCGGTCGCGCCGCTCGCGGCGGCCACCGACGAACCGATCGCCATCGTGGCCATGAGCTGCCGCTACCCGGGTGGCATCAGCAGCCCCGAACAGATGTGGGACGTCCTGAAGAACCGCGCCGACGTCGTCGGCGGCTACCCCGTCAACCGTGGCTGGGACACCGCCCACCTGTACGACCCGAACCCGGGGACCCCCGGCACCACCACGACCAGGGGCGGCGGCTTCCTGCACGACGCGGGCGCCTTCGACCCGGCCTTCTTCGGCATCTCGCCGCGCGAGGCGCTCGCCATGGACCCGCAGCAGCGGCTCCTCCTGGAGACTTCCTGGGAGGCGTTCGAGCGCGCAGGGATCGACCCCCGGGCGGTGCGCGGCGAGGCCGCGGGCGTGTTCGTGGGAACCAACTACCAGGACTACGGCACGGGCCCCGGCCAGGTGTCCGCCGGTGCCGAGGGCCACATCCTCACCGGCAGCGCGCCCAGCGTCATCTCCGGTCGCATCGCCTACACCTTCGGGCTCGAAGGCCCGGCGGTGACGGTGGACACAGCGTGCTCGTCGTCGCTGGTCGCCATGCACCTGGCGGCCCAGGCGCTGCGCCAGGGTGAGTGCTCGCTCGCTCTGGCCGGAGGCGTCGCCGTCATGTCGTCGCCCGGCGCGCTGATCGCCTTCAGCCAGCAGCGCGGCCTGGCCGACGACGGCCGCTGCAAGGCCTTCGCCGCCTCCGCCGACGGCATGGGCATGGCCGAAGGCGTCGGCATGGTGCTCCTCGAGCGCCTTTCCGACGCCCGCCGGAACGGCCACCAGGTCCTCGCCGTGGTTCGTGGCTCCGCTGTCAACCAGGACGGTGCGAGTAACGGCCTGACCGCCCCCAACGGCCCGTCCCAGCAGCGCGTCATCCGCGCAGCGCTCGCCAACGCCCGCCTCACCCCCGCCGACGTGGACGTGGTCGAGGCGCACGGTACGGGTACGACGCTCGGGGACCCGATCGAGGCGCAGGCGCTCCTTGCCACCTACGGCCAGGAGCGGCCCGAGAGCGGCGAACCCCTGTGGCTCGGCTCGATCAAGTCCAACATCGGGCACAGCCAGGCCGCCTCCGGCGTCGCGGGCGTCATGAAGATGGTTCTCGCGATGCAGCACGGCGTACTGCCTCAGACGTTGCACGTGGACGAGCCGACCCCCGAGGTCGACTGGACCGAAGGAGCCGTGGAGCTCCTGACCGAGGCCCGTGAATGGACCGCGCGGCAGGGCGGGGCGCCCCGTCGCGCGGGTGTCTCCTCCTTCGGCATGAGCGGCACCAACGCGCATGTGATCCTGGAGCAGCCGGAACCGGCCGAAAACCCGGAGATCGCCGGGCCTGACGCCGGTGCCACCCCGTCGCCGGTGTTCGCAGGCGCGATACCGCTGGCGCTCTCGGCGAAGAGCGAAGGCGCCCTGCGCGAGCAGGCCGCGCGCCTGCGGGAACACTTGCTCACCGACGCCGACCTGGAACTCGGCAGCCTCGCCTGGTCGTTGGCGGTGACCCGATCACGGTTCGAGCACCGGGGCGTCATCCTCGGACGCGACCGCGAGGAATTCCTCAACGCCCTTGACCAGCTGGCCAAGGACGACGCTTCCGCCACACGCGTGGTCACGGGGCGTGCGCAGAGTGGTGTGGTCCGTCCGGTGTTTGTGTTTCCGGGGCAGGGGTCGCAGTGGGCGGGGATGGCGGTTGATCTTCTTGATTC
>NZ_JBIAIN010000055.1:0-3457 GCF_042871445.1 Streptomyces sp. NPDC005794 | reverse complement strand
GACACGCCGTCGACACTCTCGATCAGGTGACCAGTTGTCGTACTCATCAGGCTCACTCCTTCGGGGAGATCCACACCTGATTCATGACACTCCCCGACAAACGGTCCGGGCTCGCTGTCACCGTGTCCTCTGACATCGAAATTGGACCGGTCAAGCCGTTGCGGTGAGCTGTGATCTGTGTCATCGAAGTGGATAGTCGTAGCGAGGCGGGGCGGAGTCCCGTGGGCGCTCACCACCCGTGCGGTCGTGGACCCCTGCCTCTTCAACAGGGATGCCCGCCCAGCCACGGGCGCGGTGCCGGGTTGCTGCATCCGGGCTGGCTGATAGGCGCCGTAGAAGCGCGATGTTCGGCGAACTGCTCGGCATGGTCGGCCAGCGCCCACGCGGCCACCGTCGGTGGGCGCCCCGTTGGAAACAGGGCAGTGAAAAACAGTCAGGAAGGCGGCCAAGCCGTCGGCAGCCTCCGCGGCATGCGTGGCATGCGTGGCATGCGTGGCACGGACGGTCGGCGCGATGCACGTCTCCGGCGAGTACACGGTTATTGATCCGAAACGCTAGTGATTCTGGGCCGTTGAGCATGGCGTGAGTGATCTGGTGGAGGACGCGCAGCACCTGCCGCCGGCGGCGCAGGAGCTTCTGCGGCTGCGTGCGGTGGCCGCGCTGGTGGCAGGGCGGGACTGTGAGGACCTCGCGGCGGTGCTCGGGGTGTCGCTGAAGGCCGTGGACAACTGGTGGGCGAAGTGGCAGGCCGGAGGCCGGGAGACGTTGCTTTCCCGGACGAAGGGCGCCCGGTCGGAGTTCATCAGGTGCTGGGCGAGGCCGAGCAGGCCCCGGCACGGCAGGCGCTGCTCGATCACCGGCCGTGCGATGGGGGACTGGCCGGCCAGTTGCGGACCCGTCGGCTGGTCGATGACCTGAACGCGAAGCTCTACCGGCTGCGGCTGACCGAGCCCGGGTGGGCAAGTACCTGAAGCAGTGAGGCCTTTCCTTCCAGCGGCCCGACAAGCGGGCGGTGCAACAGGACCCGGAGGCGGTGGCCCGCCAGCACACCGAGACCTGGCCGACGATCCGGGCGAAGGCCGGGGGCAGCGAGATCCTCTTCGCCGACCAGGCCGGCATCCGCTCCGACCAGGTCACCGGCCGCACCTGGGGCGAGAAGAAGCGCACCCCGATCATGCGGCGCACCGGAAACCGGTGCAGCGTGAACGCGATGTCGACGTTCCGCACGAAGGGCCGCATGCACTTCATGGTCTTCGCGGGGACCTTCGACTCCACCGTGATGTGCCACTTCCTCGCCCGGCTCGTCGGTCACTTCGACCACAAGATCCACCTCGTGGTCGACGGGCACTCCACACCGCTCGAAGAACGTCAGGGACTGGACCGCCGATCACAGTGAGAAGATCGAACTGCACTTCCTGCCCCTGTACAGCCCCGAGCTCAACCCCGACGAGCTCCTCAACGCGGACCTCAAACACAGCCTTCCCAAGAGCCACCGGGCCCGGAACCAGGCCGAACTCGCCATCGAAGCCCGCCGAATCTTCCCCAGACGCCATCGCCAGCCCCACATCGCCCGCGGCTACTACCACGCCCCCCATGTCCGCTACACCCTCAACGAGAACCCTATGAGTTTCTGATCAATATGACGCCGCCCACTCCAGTCCGAGTGCGGCGAGTGCGGCGAGTTTGTCGGCGGTGAGTTTGGCTCGGCGGCTCTTGCTGTTGCTGAGGAACACCCCGAGCTTGACCTCCGACCCGTCCGGCAACACCTCTACGTGCCCCCTGGGAACCTTCACCGAGCCCTCGCGCGCCTTGTACTGCTCCAAGGCCGCCACGCCCTTCTCGAAGGCGCTCACGGGCGTCGCGGGCGGCTTCGCTGGCGCTTCGAGTGCTGCCGCCAACGGGACGACGCCGATGGCCTCCAGGCGCTCGCGCTGCCCGCCGGTCAAGGCCGCCCAGACGTCCGGCTTCCGCTGCTTGGCCAGCCACTTCCCGATGTCCATCCCGTGCACGGTGACCCCGGGCTCGACGTACGCAAGGATGCTCTCCTCCGTGAGCATCTCGCGCACCACGGCGTAATGCCTCTGCCACTCCGGCGGCCATGACGGGTTCCAGTCCTCGTCAACCTCTCGCAGCGCCGTCTCCCACTCCGGGTGCCCGTCCAGGGCGCCGGGGCGGCGGAGGTTGGACAGCCACTGCCCCACCGGCCGGCCCAGCATCGTCGCGGACCGGGGCGCGCACAGCGTCCAATGCAGGTCGTAGTACGCCTTCGCCGCCTCCAGGTTCTCCTGGAACCGCTCATCGGCCAGAGACCAGACCATGCCGAGCTGCTCCAGCCGCTCGGCCCGCCGCCCGGTCATCTGCCCCGCCCCGTACGCCCGCCGCTGCTCCGCGACCCACTGCCCCAGCGGGTACGCGCCCTCCTTGTGCCCGTAGGGCACCCGGGCACTTCCCTCACGCTCGGTGAACTTCTTGAGTGCCGCCCACCCACGTCCCCAGTCCTGGCGCTCCGTGTCGATCACGTTGAAGGAAACCCAGTCCGCGACCATCACCGGGTCACGCGGAGCGGCAAAACGCAGGAGCAGACGGGATTCGCCCTCGCCTTCCTCGGGCGGCAGACCGATGTACTCGGACGGCTGCACGACGTCCTTCTGAGGCTCCTGCGGAATCGCGAGCAATTCGATTGCCTCTTCGTCGTGAGCCCGCAGCCCCTCCAACACCTTCACCAAAGGCCGATACGACCCGGAGGTAAACATGTCTTCCGGCTTTTCTCCGGGCTGGAGAAATACCGGCACGATCAGAGAGGCAACCTTGCCCTGTCCGGGCTTCTGCCGCAAAGCGCGGCCGATGGCCTGAACGATGTCGTGCGGCGCCCCCTTCGGATCCAACAACGCAACCGAGTCCACCGCCCGGATATCGACACCCTCGCCGAGGACACGGCAGTTCGAGAGGACCGCCCGCCGCCCCGTCGAACCGAACTCAGCCAACACACCCTGCCGGTGCCCGGGCACGTGCTCACCACACAGCCAGTCCGCCCAGATCCGCGCCGGGTACTTCTCAAACTGATCAGCGTGCAGCCTCGCCGCAACCCGCTCCAAGCCCTCCGCGTACGCCTGCGCCTCTATCGTCCGGTGATGAAAGGTGATGCACGACGTAAGCCTGTGCTGCGCCATCGTATGCAGGAGCGCGGCCTGGAGGGCGCCAAGGCGCTCCCCGCGCACCTTCTCACTGTGCCGCTCCTCGCCCATCAGCCGAGCCGGAGTGACGACCGGGTCCTGGAGCTCGAGGACGATGATCTGGTACCGCGCCAGCAGCCCGCGGGAGACAGCCGACGCCAGCGACAACTTGTACAGGACGGGCCCGAAGACTGCCTCGTCGTCCATTGAGGCCGCCATCTCCCTCGGCAGCGCCTCCCGAACTCCCTCGCCTACGTCCCAGTTGGGCCGCTCCTGCCAGATCC
>NZ_JBIAIN010000054.1:0-3614 GCF_042871445.1 Streptomyces sp. NPDC005794 | reverse complement strand
CGACACGCCGTCGACACTCTCGATCAGGTGACCAGTTGTCGTACTCATCAGGCTCACTCCTTCGGGGAGATCCACACCTGATTCATGACACTCCCCACCAGTACCCAGGCGAACCAGCCCAGGCCCAGACGTGCGACCTGAACCGCTCCGGGATCGGTGGAGGCTCTATGCGTTGGCTCCAGCCGCCGGTTGGGGGCTGGAGCTGAGCGTAGTAGTTGGTCTCGTGCTCGTGGGGCGGGATGCTCCCGATCGCAGTATGCAGACGCTGGTTGTTGAACCAGTCGACCCATTCCGCGGTCGCGAGCTCGACGTCGGGCAGGGCGCGCCAGGGCTTGCGGGGCTTGATCAGCTCGGTTTTGTAGAGGCCGATCTGGGACTCCATGAGGGCGTTGTCCAGGGGGTCGCCGACGGTGCCGATCGAGGCATCAATGCCGGCCTCGAGGAGATGGCGGAGCGAACGGTGTACTCGGCCCTGTGTCCTGCACCGCCGTCGGGCGATCTCCGTATATGTGGAGATGTTCCGTCGGGCGTCGTGGAACTTCGCCAGGCCGCCGTCGGGTGCTCCGCTTATGCGGAGATGACCCGAACGGCGGGGAGGCCGAGACCACCCTGAACTAATCGAACGCGCTGACCTCGACGACGATCCCTTCCGCAATGCAGTTCAGGCACGGTGGAAGCCCAGCAACAGCGACGCGCTTGTGTCTCGCGAAGGGATCACAGAAGACATGCCCGAAGAAGCGAGGCGGTGAGGGTCCGGTGGCCAGTCTCCGGACGCGCCTGCTACTTCTTCACAGAACTGGATTGGGGGGCGAGGGGAGCGGAGGTGTCACGTCAACAATGGCCGACGCTTATTCTCTCACGTTGTCTGGGTACTCACAGCGGCTCCAGCACCTTGCGGCGGCGCAGACGGCATCCGCAAGCCTCTCCGCAGTCGCGAGCTCTCCCGCCCAGAAAGTCACGCGGGTCAGGGGCTCCTTCCTCTTCGGAGGCTTCTGTGAGTGGTCCGCGGTTCCTGATCACTGCCATGAGGGCGTAGGTGCCCCATCCGGATCCAGACCGTGCGGCCAGATCGCATGGAAGATCCTGGCTCGGAAGAACGTCATTTCTGAACCGGTGGCGGCGATCTCACGATAGAGGATCTCAGCGGCATGTAAGCCTCCGCTCCATTCCCGGAGCTCGGCCAGACGGAACAATGCGCTTTCGTCCCCGCAGTCAGCAGCGTGCCAAGCTAGGATCTCAGCGCCTTCCCGATCCCCGGCCTTCTCCCGCAGCTCAGCCAGACGCAACAGGCCATAGGTAGCACCTCGATCAGCCGCCTGCCGAGCCAAGGCTTCAGCGCCTTCCCGATCCCCGGCCTTCTCCCGCAGCTCAGCCAGACGCAACAGGCCATAGGTAGCACCTCGATCAGCCGCCTGCCGGATCAAGGTTTCAGCACCTTCTCGGTCACCCGATTCCTCCCGCAGCACGGCCAAGCGCAACAAGGCATAATCGTCATCCCCGTCGACCGCTATTTGCTTAGGGGCCCCCGGCCTTTCTGGGTCTTTGGCCTCGTCTTGCACCTGGGTAATCCGGGTCGGGTGAGTGGTGCCGCCATCGGCGGTTGTCCATTCGACTGGATCCGCAGCGCTTGCCCCACCTCTGGCTTCTCCTCGCGGGCTCCCTCTATGCAGCTCCGGAGCATTGCCGAGTTCTGCGGCTCGGATCCGGAGATGGTGAGCCCATTGCAAGCGGTGCCGGGTCATGGCCTGTTCGGAGAGACTGTCCAAGTCCTCGGGCTGCGTGAGGTAGAGGTAGGCGGCATGCCAGAAGGAGGCCGGTGGACACAGGCGCTTACGGGTGTTGCGGCCGTGCTGTTCGAGGTAGTCGGCGAGCCGAAACACCGGCCCTGTCGGGGAATCTCCGTTTACGGATGGGCCGAGGCTGGGGGCAGGTGGACGGCGTTGAGGCCGTGGGCTGGTGCGGCGCAGGGGGGTCTGCTCCCCATGGACCGAGCGGGCGAGCTCAGCGTAGGCAGCCTCAGCCCAGTCCACGGGGCGGTGGTCGTAGTCGGTGTCGTTGAAGTAGTCGGTAGCGGCCTCCGTGAGAAAGGCTTGCGGAAGGTGCAGTCCCACGTCGAGCCTACGGGCGTCCATCGCCACCTCAAGCAGAGCTTTAGCCGACGGGCTTCCATGCTCGTAGCGTTTGAGCAGCGCCGGGGCGCCAGCGAGATCCTGTGTCAGGCGCCCGTTGGCGCGGGTGCGGGTGAGTGCGTCTGCCAGCAGCAGGTCGCCTCGATCAGCCAGTTCGGTCGCAGCTGCTATGGCCTGTGCATCGAAAACTTCGGGCACCGTCACGGTTCGTCCGGCCAAGAGCTCCCGTACCCGGCTGTGGGGGTCCGGGTCTCCCGGAGTCGGTAACGCGGTGTACTGATCCTCGAATTTGCGCCACAATGTGCCCAAGATGAGGATCGGTCCCCGTTCTGGCTGGACGAGCAGGTGGTGTATCGCCGCAGCGATCCGCTCGCCTATCCCAAGAGGTCCCAGGTAGTGCTGGGCTTCGTTCAGCCACACGACTGTACGAGGCCCTACCTGGTGGAGTTCCTCCAGCGCGGCTTCTGCACGAGTGGGATCGAACGGATGCCACAACCGCCATCCCTGTTGAGCGAGTGGTTGGATGGCTTCCCAGCATGCCCTGGTCTTGCCCGTCGATGAAGTTCCGACCAGCACCGCCATCCGGCTGCGACCCTGTGCAGCGTTCTGCACCGCATCAGCGAGTACCTGGTCGTGTGCCCGAAAGATGTATCCCGGCAGCAGGCGCGCACTGGTCTGGCCATTCGGAGCGGCGCCGGCGGGGTGGACCTCCAAGTCGTGGGGTTCCCATTCTCCAATCGATCGCCCCGGGCCCGGGCCACCAACCGCCCCTGTCTTAGCAGCGGTTCGCAGCAACTCCAGCAGTTCCCCTGTGGGGAGCTTCAGCGCGACCGCCAGCGCGGTCACTGTTTTGGGCGACGGGGCGGTGCCTTCAGCCTGAAGAGCCTCCGACACCGTCGTACGCCCCAGCCCTGCCTTGCCGGCAAGGTCGGTCTGGTTCAACCGAAGACGGGCCATACCCGCGTTCAGTCGGCTGCGCAGCTCGGTCAGCGCCGGATGGCAACCGGTGTAGTGATCACGCATTGCACCCCCGGGCTGACGGTCAGTTCACCGGTGTTCATCTTCCTTCGGGCAAACCCCGGCGGACACCAATTTCGGGATCTTCAATCACACCAACATCCCCGATTCACAGGAGATCGCCGTGTTCCTCGCTGTTGTCCTGCTCACCGCCGCATTGGTCGTCTCGATCGCGCTGCTCACCGCTGCGGGTTCGGCCACCCTCGCCCGGCTCGAAGGTTCCAGCCGCCCAAGCGCTCTGAGGAGCGCGGCCACCACGTTCGTGACGGTCATTACCCTGGCCGCTGCCGTGACGGCCGTAATCACCCCACTTTTGTCCTGAGGGCACTACCCTTTCGCGGCTGGTGACGGCCCGTCGCGCAGACGAACTGGACTGAAGTTTCCCCGTGATCTTGAACACGATGTTGTTACGCCGCGAGGGTCTGGCCCTGTTGGTAGCGCAATCGGGTCTCGTGGGGCGTGAGGTAG
>NZ_JBIAIN010000053.1:0-3866 GCF_042871445.1 Streptomyces sp. NPDC005794 | reverse complement strand
GAACACCGGGAACGCCTCATACAACTCACGCCCCATACCAACCCGCTGACTACCCTGACCAGTGAAAACGATCCCGAGACGACCCTCGACGACCGCGCTCAAGACCACGCCCGGTCCTGCGCTGCCGGAGACCACGGTTTCCAGGCCGGTGAGGAAGTCCTCGCGTCCCCGGCCGAGGACCACGGCACGGTGTTCGAGGGTGGACCGGCCCGAGAGGAGCGACCAGCCCACGTCCACCGGGTCCGCGTCGGCGTGCGTCACCAGGTGTCCGCGCAGACGGTTGGCCTGTGCGTGCAGGGCCTCGGCGCTACGGGCCGACACCAGCCACGGCAGGGCGGTCGACGGGGCGACAGGATCAGCCGCCCCGATGGTCGCAGTGTCGGTCTTGGTGACGGTCCTGGCCTCGGCAAGCTCCTCCACCGGGGCCTGCTCCACGATCACATGCGCGTTCGTACCGCTCACACCGAACGAGGACACGCCGGCCCGCCGCGGCCGACCGGTGTCCGGCCACTCCTGTGCTTCTGCGAGCAGTTCGACGACTCCGGCGGACCAGTCGACGTGAGTGCTGGGCTCGTCGACGTGCAGGGATTGCGGCAGGACGCCTTCCTGCATCGCCTTGACCATCTTGATGATGCCCGCGACACCGGCGGCCGACTGCGTATGACCGATGTTGGACTTGATGGAGCCGAGCCACAGCGGCTGCTCAGCAGAGCGCTCCTGACCGTACGTGGCGAGCAGCGCCTGCGCCTCGATCGGGTCACCCAACGTCGTGCCCGTACCATGCGCCTCCACGGCATCGACGTCACCGGCCGACAGACCGGCACTGGCGAGGGCGGCACGGATCACCCGCTGCTGCGACGGACCATTCGGGGCGGTGAGGCCATTGCTCGCACCGTCCTGGTTCACGGCGGAACCCCGTACGACCGCGAGGACCTCGTGGCCGTTGCGGCGCGCATCCGACAACCGCTCCAGGAGCAGCAGGCCCACACCCTCACCCCAGCCCGTACCATCCGCAGCCTCCGCGAACGGCTTGCAGCGACCATCCGCCGCGAGGCCGCGCTGGCGGCTGAACTCCAGGAAGGCCGCGGGGCTGACCATGACGGTCACACCACCGGCGAGTGCCATGTCGCACTCGCCCTGGCGCAGCGCCTGCGCGGCCAGGTGCAGGGCGACCAGCGACGACGAGCACGCCGTGTCGACGGTGACCGCCGGGCCTTCGAGGCCGAAGCTGTAGGAGAGGCGGCCGGAGATGACGCTGGTCGCGTCGCCGGTCATGAGGTAACCCTCGACACCTTCCGGCGCGTGGGCCAAGCCCGCTGCCCAGCCCTGGGCGCACGCCCCGACAAAGACGCCGGTACTGCTGCCGTGCAGGGTGGACGGTGCGATGCCCGCGCGTTCGAACAGTTCCCACGCCGTCTCCAGGAGGAGCCGCTGCTGCGGGTCCATGGCGAGGGCCTCGCGCGGCGAGATGCCGAAGAGCCCGGCGTCGAACTCGGAGGCGTCGTAGAGGAATCCGCCCTGTGCCGCGAAGCCCGTGTCCGCACCATCCGTGCCGTCCGGGCCCGTGTCGGCGCCGGACCGATTCTGCTCCGAGGGGGAGAGGGCCTCGGGGTCCCAGCCCCGATCGGTGGGGAAGACGGAGACCGCGTCGGTGCCGTCGGCGACCAGGCGCCACAGCGCCTCGGGATCGGTGGCACCGCCGGGGTAACGGCAGCTCATCGACACGATCACCACCGGGTCCTCCTCGACACCCCCGACCGGGACCAGGGACCCGCCCGCGGTGGTGGCCGGCATCCGCTTCTCGTCGCCGCCCACCAACTGCGTCCGCAGGTGGCCCGCGAGTGCGGCCGAGGTGGGGTAGTCGAAGACGAGGGTGGTGGGCAGCTTGAGACCGGTGGCGCCGGCGAGGCGGTTGCGCACCTCGACAGCCGTCAACGAATCGAAGCCCAGCTCACGGAAAGCACGGCCCGGCTCCACCGCCTCCGCACCGGCATAGCCGAGCACCGAGGCCGCTTGCGCCCGTACGAGATCGAGCAGCAACCATTCCTGCTCGCGTGCGGCAAGGCCCGCGAGCCGCTCGGCCCACTCAGAGCCGGAAACTCCCTGCTTGCCCGTCGCGACGGCTTCCTCGGACTCGGTCAGTACGCGTCGCGCCTCAGGCAGTTCACCGATGAACGGGCTCGGCCGCAGCGAGGTGAAGGCGGGTGCGAACCGCACCCAGTCCACGTCGGCGACGGCCACGAACGTCTCGTCGTGCGCCACCGCCTGGGCCAGCGCCACCACCGCACGCTCCGGCGCCATCGCCGTCACCCCGCGGCGCCGCAAGTGCTCCTCGGCCTCCTCGGCCGCTGCCATCCCGCTGCCGCCCCAGGCACCCCAGGCGACAGAGGTGGCGATCAGACCACGGGTTCTACGGTGTTCGGCGAGCGCGTCAAGGTATGCGTTGGCGGCCGCGTACGCACCCTGGCCACCGCCGCCCCACACGCCCGCGTTGGACGAGAACAGCACGAATGCATCGAGACCCTCGGCGTCGACCAGCTCGTCCAGATGCGTAGCACCCGCAGTCTTCGCGCCGAACACCTCCGCGATGTCGGCGGCTGACATGTCGGCGACGGGGTGCGCGGGGCTCACGCCAGCCGCGTGAAACACAGACCGGACCTGGTGCCCGTTCGCGGCCAGCTCAGTGAGCAGGCCCTCGACCGCGTCCCGGTCGGCCACATCGCAGGCTGCAACGGTGACCTCGGCCCCAGACTCCTCCAGCTCCGCCTTCAGTTCGAGGGCGCCAGGCGCATCGATACCACGACGGCTCGTGAGAACGAGGTGCTCCACGCCCTCACCCGCCAGCCACCGCGCCACATGCCCACCGATGGCACCCGTGCCACCGGTGACCAGCGCCGTCCCGCGCACCGTCCACTCCGGCTCCGCGCCCTCGCCCGCCTCCAGCGGGGCGTGCGCGAAACGGCGTACGAAGACACCTGTGTCCCGTACCGCCAGCTGGTCCTCGTCACCGGCGCCTGCAAGGATCCCGGCGAGCCGCGACCCCGTGCGGGCGTCGTACGTCCGGGGCAGGTCGATCAGACCACCCCAAAGCTCCGGATGCTCCAGAGCCACGACACGGCCCAGGCCCCACAGCTGAGCCTGAACCGGCGACTCCACCCCATCACTGCGACCGGTCGACACCGCACCCGACGTCACCGACCACAACCGCGCAACCACCCCGGCATCACCAAGGGCCTGCACCAACGCCACCGAACCCACAAGCCCGACCGGCACACCGGCATGGTCCACATGCCCCGACTCATCCAACCCGAGCAGCGACACCACACCGGCAAGACCCGCCTCCGCCAGACCCCCCAGCCGCCCGGACAGCACCTCTCGGGTCGACTCGGCTGCGGATACGTTCAGTTCGACGGCCTCGGCCCCGGCCTGCGCCAGGGCTTCGACGGTTCCGGACGCCCACGGGTGCTCCGCAGCGCCCTCCGGCACGACGACGAGCCAGCGTCCCGTCAGCGCCGGAACCGGCAGGCCGCCCGGCAGCGGCTTCCAGGTCACCCGGTAGCGCCAGCCGTCGATCGTCGACCGCTCACGCCGCTGCCGCCGCCAGGACGAGAGCCCAGGCAGCACCGCGCTCAGCGAGTGCTCGTCCACGTCGACGAGCGTTGACGTCAGCTGCTCCAGATCCTCCCGCTCCACGGCCTCCCAGAAGGCCGCCTCGACCTCGTCCACGCTCCGCGTGACATCGGCGTCCGCGTCCTCGTCCGGGGCCACCATCCAGTAGTGGTCGCGCTGGAAGGGGTAGGTGGGGAGGTCGACGGTCGTGCGGTGACCGGGGAAGAGGGCCTTCCAATCGAGCTCGGCGCCATGTA
>NZ_JBIAIN010000052.1:0-3937 GCF_042871445.1 Streptomyces sp. NPDC005794 | reverse complement strand
CGACCGCGTCCACGTCGGCGGCGGACAGGCCGGCCCCGGCCAGGGCGGCGCGGATGACGCGCTGCTGGGACGGGCCGTTGGGGGCGGTCAGGCCGTTACTCGCACCGTCCTGGTTCACGGCGGAGCCACGGACGACCGCGAGGACCTGGTGTCCCTTGCGGCGCGCGTCGGAGAGCCGCTCAAGGAGCAGCAGGCCCACGCCCTCGCCCCAGCCGGTGCCGTCGGCGGCGGCGGCGAAGGACTTGCACCGGCCGTCGGCGGCAAGGCCGCGCTGACGGCTGAACTCGATGAACGTACCCGGCGTCGACATCACGGCGACGCCGCCCGCGAGAGCCATGTCGCACTCGCCCTGGCGCAGGGCCTGCGCGGCCAGGTGCAGGGCGACCAGCGACGACGAGCACGCCGTGTCCACCGTCACCGCCGGGCCTTCGAGCCCGAAGGAGTACGAGATGCGGCCGGAGGCAACGCTTGCCGCGCTGCCGTTGCCGACGTATCCCTCCAGGTCGTCGAGTCCGCCGGGGGAGCTCAGGAGGTGGGTGGCGTAGTCGTTGTACATGACGCCGACGAAGACACCGGTCGAGCTGCCGCGCGCCGTCGTCGGGTCGATGCCTGCCCGCTCGAAGGCCTCCCAGGTGGTTTCCAGGAGGAGGCGCTGTTGCGGGTCGATGGACAGGCCCTCCCGCGGGGAGATCCCGAAGAAGGCCGGGTCGAAGTCGGCGGCGTCGTAGAGGAAGCCGCCTTCTCGCGTGTAGAACGAGCCCGGGCTGTCGGGGTCGGGATCGTAGAGGGAGTCGACGTCCCAGCCGCGGTCGCCGGGTAGGTCGCCGATGGCGTCGACGCCGTCGGCGGTGAGGCGCCACAGGTCCTCGGGGGTGCTGACACCGCCGGGGTAGCGGCAGCTCATCGACACGATCACGATCGGGTCGTCGGCCGCGGTGCCTGCCGTCGGCCGTGCCGTGCTCCGGGCAGGGGCCGCCGTGTCCGCGCCGAGGACCTCTTCGAGGATGTGGCGGGCGAGGACGGTGGCGGCCGGGTAGTCGAAGGCGAGGGTGGCGGGCAGGCGCAGGCCGGTCGCCGCGGTGAGGCGGTTGCGTAGTTCGACGGCGGTCAGCGAGTCGAAGCCGACCTCGCGGAACGCACGGTCGGGTGCGATCGCGTCAGCCGACGCGTAGCCGAGGACGGCGGCGGCGTGGCCGCGTACCAGGGTGAGGACTTCCTGCTCGCGGTCCGCCTCCGGCAGCGCGGCGAGGCGCTGCGCGAGGGCGGAGCCCTCCTGCCGGTTCGCGGCGGCGGCGGTGCGGCGCAGCGGGGCGTGTACGAGGGCGCGCAGGAGCGGCGGGACCCCTTCGGAGGCGGCCCGGGCACGCAGGCCCGCAAGGTCGAGGCGGACAGGGACGGTCAGGGCGTGACCGGACACGTGGGCGGCGTCGAACAGTTCGAGGCCTTCGTCGGTGCCGAGGGCGGCGGCTCCCGCACGCGCCCTGCGGTCGAGTTCGCCCGCGCCGAGGTGCGCGGTCAGTTCGCTGGCCTGCTCCCACAGGCCCCAGGCAAGGGAGGCGGCCGGGAGCCCCTGGGCGCGGCGGTGCTGGGCGAGGGCGTCGAGGAAGGCGTTGGCGGCCGCGTAGTTGGCCTGGCCGGGGGTGCCGAACACGCCGGCGGCCGAGGAGAACAGGACGAACGCGGACAGGTCCAGGTGGGCCGTCAGCTCGTGCAGGTGCAGGGCGGCGTCGGCTTTCGGGCGCAGGACGGTGTCCAGGCGCTCGGGTGTCAGGGCGGTGACGACACCGTCGTCCAGGGCACCGGCTACGTGTACCACGGCCGACAGTTCGGCGCCGACCTGGTCGATGAGCGTGGCGAGGGCGTCGCGGTCAGCTGTGTCGCAGGCGACGAGGCTGACGCGGGCGCCCGACTCGGCGAGGTCCGCGCGGAGTTCGGCGGCGCCGGGGGCCGCGTCGCCGCGACGCGAGACGAGGAGCAGGTCCCGTACGCCGTGCCGGACCACGAGGTGTCGGGCGACAAGGCCGCCCAGCGTGCCCGTGCCGCCGGTGACGAGGACGGTGCCCTCGCCGAAGGAGCTGTCGGTGATGTCGTCGGCGACGCCGGCGTCCGTCGGGGCGGGGACGCGGGTCAGGCGCGGGGCCCGCAGGAGCCCGTCGCGAAGGGCGAGTTCGGGTTCGTCCGTCGCGAGGGCGGCGGCCACCAGGTCCGCCGCTCCGGTGGCCGGGTGGTCGTCGCTGCCGTCGGCCGGGTCGACGTCCAGCAGCACGAAGCGTCCCGGGTGCTCGGACTGCGCCGAGCGCAGGAGGCCCCACACGCTGGCGGCCACCGGGTCCGGGGTGTTGCCCGCCGCGACCGCGCCGCACGTCACCACGACGAGGCGGGACGTCTCGAACCGCTCGTCGCCGAGCCACGCCTGCACGACGCCCAGCGCGCGCTCCAGCAGCGGCCGGACGCCCTCCAGCGCGACAGATCCGACGGTCCCTGCCGTCTCGCCGCCGGGGGCGGGCGTCAGCAGTGGCAGGAGCGGCACGAAGACCGTCTCGGGGAGTTCGGCGCCACCGTCGAGGGCGGCAACCAGGGAGCTCAGGTCCGCGTAGGTCTCGCCCACGAAGGGCAGAGCCGGGGTGTCGTCGCCCAGGAGCGCGGCGGAGGCGGACTGCCCGTTCGCCGTGGCCGGGACCTCGACGGAGACCCACTCGACGTGGAAGAGCGCGTCGCGCCGGGGCGAGCCGGCCGGCTGCTCGTCGGACAGGGCGCGCAGCGCGAGCGACCCGACGGAGACGACGGGCTGCCCGGCGGCGTCGGCGGCCAGCAGCGTGACGGTGTCCGCGCCGGCGGAGGCGACGCGGACCCGGAGCATGGTGGCACCGGTGGCATGCAGCGTGACGTCAGACCAGACGAAGGGCAGGTGTGCGCGGTCCGTACGGGCGATGAAGTCGCCCAGGCCGATCGCGTGCAGCGCGGCGTCGAAGAGCGCCGGGTGCAGCCCGAAGGACTCCGTGTCGGCGTGCGCCTCCTGCGGCAGGTCGATCTCCGCGTAGACGTCGTCGCCCTGTCGCCAAGCGGCGCGCAGGCCCTGGAAGAGCGGGCCGTAGCCGTGGCCGTTGGCCGTCAGGCGCTCGTACAGATCGGATACGTCGACGCGCTCGGCACCGGCGGGCGGCCACGCGGACAGGTCGGCGGCCGCGTCGACGTGCTCCGGCGCGGAGGGCAGCAGGTTTCCGGTGAAGTGCCGCGTCCAGGGAGCGTGGTCGGTGCCGTCCTGCGGGCGCGCGAAGAGGCTCAGCTCGCGGCGCCCGGAGCCGTCGGGGCCGCTTACGGAGATCTGTAGCTGGACCGCGCCCTGCTCGGGGATGACGAGGGGGGCTTCCAGCGTCAGCTCTTCGAGGTGACCGCAGCCGACCTCGTCGCCCGCGCGCAGGGCGAGTTCGACGTACGCCGTGCCGGGCAGCAGGATCGCACCGCCGACGGCGTGGTCCGCGAGCCAGGGGTGGGTCTGCGTCGAAAGACGTCCGGTGAAGAGGTGGCCGTCCGCGCCCGCGAGAGCCACGGCCGCACCGAGAAGCGGGTGCCCGGCGGCTCGCAGCCCGGCGAACACCACGTCACCGGCACCGGCCGGGGCGGCCTTGGGCCAGTAGCGGTCGCGCTGGAAGGGGTAGGTGGGGAGGTCGACGCTCGTGCGGTGACCGGGAAAGAGGGCCTTCCAATCGAGCTCGGCACCATGCACGTGAGCCTCGGCGAGGGAAGCCGCGAAACGGCCGGCCCCACCGTCGTCACGCCGCAGCGAGCCGATCGTGACAGCCGGACTCTCCGCCGCGTCGATCGTGGCCTGCACCGGCACAGTGAGCACCGGATGCGGGCTCATCTCCAGGAACAGACCATGCCCCTCGGCCAGCAGGCCACGGGTAGCGTGCTCGAACAACACCGTCCGGCGCAG
>NZ_JBIAIN010000051.1:0-4438 GCF_042871445.1 Streptomyces sp. NPDC005794 | reverse complement strand
TGCCGGTGCCGTCCAGGTAGCGGGCCAGCCGCACGCACGCCTCCGGCGAGATCGACACGAGCTCGCGTTCCCGGGTGCCCTTGGTAATGACATAGAGGCCCGGTTTGGCCCTGGCGAGGGAAAGTCTTGTCCCCCGTGCGAGCTACGTCCGAAGTGGCTCTGCATGGTGACGACCGCGGCTCGTGGCGTCTGTAGCGTTTTCTCCGGCCGCTGTGCTCGAGGGGGGCGGTCGCTGTCGGACGTGCCGTTCCCCTGCCGACCGGCAGGGTGCTCCGTATCGGCGGTTCCGGGATCGCCGCCGCGGCCGGGTGGCACCCGCGCGGCGGGGCCGGTGCCCTACGGCGGCGGACCTCGGCGCCGGCCGGATCGGCCAGCCGCCACGACACGGAGGGGGGCGACGCCCGGCCGGGCGTGCGGGAGGACGGCAGCGGAAGCAATTCGTGGGGCGGCGGCTATGCCAAGTCACCTTGAGGGAGCTCATGAGAACGAACGAAGTCCGGCATCGCAGACCCGGGACGGAACTCCGCCCGCGAAGATCCCGAACGCTCCGCGGCATGATCACGATGTTGGCGTGCAGCGTACTGATGGCGGCATTCATCAGCCAACCGCGGGAGGCGAGCGCCGCTCCGCAGGACATCACGAACCTCAGCATGGCCACCTGGAACATGCAGGGAGGTACCGACTCAATTACCAGCAAATGGTCGACAGGCGTCACCGCGCTGACGAACGGCAGACCGTCTCCTCCCATGCTCGCGCACAACGTCGTGGCACTACAGGAGGCGGGTTCCCGCCCAGTGGGGCGGGGCAATTCCACCGTCGCCCAGTCCGGTAGCTCACGGGTGACCGAGACCCTCTGGGAGCTCCCCTCATCAGACACATACCGCTACGTGTACTTCATGGAGACAGACCCGAACGGGCACCGCGTGAACCTTGCGATAGTGACCGACCGCGTTCCACGGGAGGTGCGGATCGTTCCGTCAGGTCTCCCCAACGGCCGGGCGACGTTCGGGGTGAGGTTCGGCACGACCTGGGTGTTCACCCTGCACGCGCTGTCCTCCGGCGGCGGCGACGCGCCAGGGCTGCTGAGGAACATCGAAACCGCGGTGGGCGGAGACAGCTGGGTCGCGCTCGGCGACTTCAACCGGGATCCGGTCAACCTGACACAGGCAATGCCGCGCGACAGCACCGGCAACCGCATCGGTGTCGTGGCCGGAACCGGCCTCGCCACGCACGTGAACGGCCGTGAACTGGACTACATGGTCACCTCCGGCGACCTGTCCGGCATCCTCGCTCCGGCGCGCCTGGACAACCCCGGCGGCGCGGACCACACACCCGTGGGCTTCAGGTCGGCGATGGCCGCCGCGGCGACCGAGTACCAGATCACCGCGACCGACGGGCCACCCGGCGTGGGCGCCACGGTGCAGATACCGAGCCCGGCGGCGGACGCGGTCATCGACGACGATCGGCACGGCGCGGAGAACTGGCGCTTCCACAACTACGACCCGGAGGACAACAGCGCGCAGATCGCCAACGTCGATCCGGACATCGGCTGCATGATCTTCGTGGAGAGCGGTGCCATGCGGACGGCGCCGTGCGTCGCGGCGCGCGATCAGGTGCCACCGGAGCAGAAGATGACCATCGTCGACGCGGATGTTCCCGGCGCCGGGCGGGACGTCGAGATCAGGTCCGCCTTCAAACCCAACAACTGCCTGTACCTGACCTATACCCTTCAGCAGGTGAGCTTCTCGGGCCGGAGCCAGTGGCGAGACTGCGATCGGCCCGGGGCCCGGGCGCGGGCGGCGGCCGACGAGGGGGGAGGCAGCCACTGGATCCTCGCCCCGGTCCACCGGGTGATGGTCGTCGGCGATTCCATCACTCAGGGCCGGGAGGGCGACTTCACCTGGCGCTACCGGCTGTGGCAGTGGCTGCGGAGCGAGAAGGTCGCCGTTGACTTCGTCGGGCCGTACTCTGGCACGTTCACCCCCGACCAGCCGGCCCCGCCCACACCCCCGCGGCTTCCGGAGGAGGCGCCGCCCAGTCAGGGCCTCCGCACGTCGGGCGGCTACGCCCCCGACGTCAGCGAACCCCAGAACCCCGGGTCCGGACCGCCGACCGACATCGCCTTCGACAGCGACCACTACGCGCACTGGGGCCGCCAGGCCGCGCAGGTCAAGCTGGACATCCGGAAGCAGGTCGCGACCTACCGGCCCGACCTGATTCTGGTCGCGATCGGTTTCAACGACATGGGCTGGTTCGTCAGCGACGAACACGGCACGTTGAGCGATGTCGGGCAGATCGTCGCGCAGGCCCGCGACGCCCGTCCGGGTGTCGACTTCGCGCTGGCGAACGTACCGCAGCGCACGAAGATCGGCGGCCGGGACGACCTCATCGCCAAGACCGACCACTACAACAGCCTCCTTCCGCAGTCCATAGCGACCTGGCAAGCGGACGACCCGATCTCCAACATCAATCTCGTCGACTGGGCGGCCCGGTACTCGTGCTCTCCGACGAGCTGCCCCTCCGGATATGACGGCCTGCACCCCAACGAACACGGGGAATACGAACTCGCCGCGGCCTTCGCGCAGGTCCTGCACCAGGATTACGCCTTCGGCGCCAGGGACATGGACGTGCCCGCCACCGTGCCCGCACGACTCACTCCGGCGTTTCCCTCCCACGTTCGAGCGGTGTCAAGCGCGCGCGGCGTCACGGTGACCTGGGACCCGGTGTACGGAGCCGTCGACTACGACGTACGTTCGCGGATCGCCGGTCAGACGGCGTGGAGCCAGGGGAGGGCCTTCAGCAACCGGACCGACACCACCTGGACCGTCGACGGCATCGGCTGGGAATACCAGGTGCGGGCCAACATGGGCTGCCGCTGGAACACGGACCCCCATGATCCACGCGGCTGCACCGAGACCACCTCGGGATGGTCCGCCACGGTCGGCGCCACCGCCCACCCGCAGACCGCACCGCCCCCGACCAACATCGCCAGCCGGCCCAGCGCCACCGGTGTCGATGTCGCCTGGACCCCGCCGACGGGACCGTACACCGATACCATCGACCGCTACGAGATCGTCCTGTACGACAAGGACACTCCCGGCGCCTTCCTCACCAGCACCGGGGCGCGCGGCACGGTCGCGCACGTCGACGGCCTCAAACCCGGGCACCACTACCTCGTCGCGGTGGCGACCTGGAACGCGGCCGGCGGCGGCCTGCCCGGCCTGGCCCGCCCGGTCACCGTCGGCGCCGGCACCCCGCCCGCGCCGACGGACCTGAGGGTCACTTCCACCGACGCGACGACTGTCCAGTTGAACTGGAAGGGGTCGAACGCGGCCGCCGGCTACCGCGTGTGGGTCCGCAATATCAACGGCGACGACCATGACGGCGGTACCTCCAAGGCAGACGAGGACATCGTCGAGGGCACGAGCAAGGGGATCGGGTTCCTGTTCCCCGGCGTGTGGAACTACGAGTTCTGCGTGACCGCTGTCAACGGCGTCTACGAGTCCGGCAAGTCGAACTGCGTGGTGGCGCCCCGACCGGCTGGCAGCCGCGCGTCGGGCGCCGTGCAGGCCGTCCCGCCGAGCGTGAGCGACCGGGCCCGGCAGGACATGCGGACGTTGCTGGACCTTCCGAAACAGGTCAGCACATCCGGCGCGGCACCTGGTAGATGAACCGACCGCGGCAGGCCCGGACCGCTCGCGACCGGGCGACGGGCCTGCCGTGGAACCCGGTGAACACCCTTCATCGTCTCGACAGACGCCCCGGCGGAACCGCTCAGCACTCCGGAAAGCTGAAGAGTGTGGCCGTGGGCGCGCAGCCACGGCAGAAGCGAACACAGCGCCTCGACGGTCTGGACGCGGTCGCCGCCGTCGTAGAAGAGCAGGGTCGGGGCCGTTGGACAGCTCGTCCTTCACAGTGCGCAGGATGACCGACACCCGGCGCCTCGAAGTCCTTGGAGTCGATGTTCCAGCCCAGCGGGCGCAGCGCGGCGACGACCGCAATCTGGCGGCCGTACGGGGTGAACACCCCCGGCGCCCGGTAGTACAGCGGCTTCACGCCGCCCGAGGCGCGCTCGCGATCTGCTCGGCGGCCGTCAGGATCTGCCGCCGCTGCTGTCACCAGCCCCCCTGCTCGAATGGCTCTGCTGGCCTACAGAGCCACTCGCCCGCCTCGTCTCACGCCGAGGTGGAACAACAAGTTACTGACTTCAGCTCGTCAGGGTGAGGCCGGATCGTCGAGGGTCAGACCGGTTCCGGCTATGAAGCCGTCGAGGGTGGCGGGGCGGTACTGAAGGCGCTTGAGTCGGTTGCGTACGAGGGCTTCGAGCCGGTCGAGCGCGACGATGGCGAGGTTGGGACTGCTGCACGCATAGGTGACAGCGGGTTCTATGCAGCCAGGGCTGCGGGCGGGGTCATGATGGCTTCGTACTCGATGAGGG
>NZ_JBIAIN010000050.1:0-2535 GCF_042871445.1 Streptomyces sp. NPDC005794 | reverse complement strand
CGGTCGGGTCGGGCACGCTGTTGGGTATCTGAAGGTATGGCCGTAAGGCTGCCTTCGGTTGCCGGCCCCAGTGAACTCGCCTGTAAGGGTGGGGTGATGGGTGGCTGGTCGTTGTTTGAGAACTGCACAGTGGACGCGAGCATCTGTGGCCAAGTTTTTAAGGGCGCACGGTGGATGCCTTGGCACCAGGAACCGATGAAGGACGTGGGAGGCCACGATAGTCCCCGGGGAGCTGTCAACCAAGCTTTGATCCGGGGGTTTCCGAATGGGGAAACCCGGCAGTCGTCATGGGCTGTCACCCGCTGCTGAACACATAGGCAGTGTGGAGGGAACGAGGGGAAGTGAAACATCTCAGTACCCTCAGGAAGAGAAAACAACCGTGATTCCGGGAGTAGTGGCGAGCGAAACTGGATCAGGCCAAACCGTATGCGTGTGATACCCGGCAGGGGTTGCGCATGCGGGGTTGTGGGATCTCTTTTTCACAGTCTGCCGGCTGTGAGGCGAGTCAGAAACCGTTGATGTAGGCGAAGGACATGCGAAAGGTCCGGCGTAGAGGGTAAGACCCCCGTAGCTGAAACATTAACGGCTCGTTTAAGAGACACCCAAGTAGCACGGGGCCCGAGAAATCCCGTGTGAATCTGGCGGGACCACCCGCTAAGCCTAAATATTCCCTGGTGACCGATAGCGGATAGTACCGTGAGGGAATGGTGAAAAGTACCGCGGGAGCGGAGTGAAATAGTACCTGAAACCGTGTGCCTACAAGCCGTGGGAGCGTCGCTGTTGTTCTTCGGAGCAACAGTCGTGACTGCGTGCCTTTTGAAGAATGAGCCTGCGAGTTAGCGGTGTGTAGCGAGGTTAACCCGTGTGGGGAAGCCGTAGCGAAAGCGAGTCCGAATAGGGCGATTGAGTTGCACGCTCTAGACCCGAAGCGGAGTGATCTAGCCATGGGCAGGTTGAAGCGGAGGTAAGACTTCGTGGAGGACCGAACCCACCAGGGTTGAAAACCTGGGGGATGACCTGTGGTTAGGGGTGAAAGGCCAATCAAACTCCGTGATAGCTGGTTCTCCCCGAAATGCATTTAGGTGCAGCGTCGTGTGTTTCTTGCCGGAGGTAGAGCACTGGATAGGCGATGGGCCCTACCGGGTTACTGACCTTAGCCAAACTCCGAATGCCGGTAAGTGAGAGCACGGCAGTGAGACTGTGGGGGATAAGCTCCATGGTCGAGAGGGAAACAGCCCAGAGCATCGACTAAGGCCCCTAAGCGTACGCTAAGTGGGAAAGGATGTGGAGTCGCAGAGACAACCAGGAGGTTGGCTTAGAAGCAGCCACCCTTGAAAGAGTGCGTAATAGCTCACTGGTCAAGTGATTCCGCGCCGACAATGTAGCGGGGCTCAAGCGTACCGCCGAAGTCGTGTCATTCATACGCATAGGGCCAACGCCTGTATGGATGGGTAGGGGAGCGTCGTGTGCCGGGTGAAGCAGCCGCGGAAGCGAGTTGTGGACGGTTCACGAGTGAGAATGCAGGCATGAGTAGCGATACACACGTGAGAAACGTGTGCGCCGATTGACTAAGGGTTCCTGGGTCAAGCTGATCTGCCCAGGGTAAGTCGGGACCTAAGGCGAGGCCGACAGGCGTAGTCGATGGACAACCGGTTGATATTCCGGTACCCGCTTTGAAACGCCCAATACTGAATCAGGCGATGCTAAGTCCGTGAAGCCGGCCCGATCTCTTCGGAGTTGAGGGTAGTGGTGGAGCCGACGAACCAGACTTGTACTAGGTAAGCGATGGGGTGACGCAGGAAGGTAGTCCAACCCGGGCGGTGGTAGTTCCCGGGGTAAGGGTGTAGGCCGTGTGGTAGGTAAATCCGTCACACATTAAGGCTGAGACCTGATGCCGAGCCGATTGTGGTGAAGTGGATGATCCTATGCTGTCGAGAAAAGCCTCTAGCGAGTTTCATGGCGGCCCGTACCCTAAACCGACTCAGGTAGTCAGGTAGAGAATACCGAGGCGTTCGGGTGAACTATGGTTAAGGAACTCGGCAAAATGCCCCCGTAACTTCGGGAGAAGGGGGGCCATCGCTGGTGAGGGAACTTGCTTCCTGAGCTGGGGGTGGCCGCAGAGACCAGCGAGAAGCGACTGTTTACTAAAAACACAGGTCCGTGCGAAGCCGTAAGGCGATGTATACGGACTGACGCCTGCCCGGTGCTGGAACGTTAAGGGGACCGGTTAGTGCACTTTCGGGTGTGCGAAGCTGAGAACTTAAGCGCCAGTAAACGGCGGTGGTAACTATAACCATCCTAAGGTAGCGAAATTCCTTGTCGGGTAAGTTCCGACCTGCACGAATGGCGTAACGACTTCTCGACTGTCTCAACCATAGGCCCGGTGAAATTGCACTACGAGTAAAGATGCTCGTTTCGCGCAGCAGGACGGAAAGACCCCGGGACCTTTACTATAGTTTGATATTGGTGTTCGGTTCGGCTTGTGTAGGATAGGTGGGAGACTTTGAAGCGGCCACGCCAGTGGTTGTGGAGTCG
>NZ_JBIAIN010000049.1:0-4542 GCF_042871445.1 Streptomyces sp. NPDC005794 | reverse complement strand
GACGCGGGCACGGTGATGGATGGGGGGTACTGGTATCGCAATCTGCGCCGGACGGTGTTGTTCGAGCACGCTACCCGTGGCCTGCTGGCCGAGGGTCATGGTCTGTTCCTGGAGATGAGCCCGCATCCGGTGCTCACTGTGCCGGTGCAGGCCACGATCGACGCGGCGGAGAGTCCGGCTGTCACGATCGGTTCGCTGCGGCGTGACGACGGTGGGGCCGGCCGCTTCGCGGCTTCCCTCGCGGAGGCCCATGTACATGGCGCCGAGCTCGATTGGAAGGCCCTCTTCCCCGGTCACCGCACGACCGTCGACCTCCCCACCTACCCCTTCCAGCGCGACCACTACTGGCTGCTCGCCGCAAAGGAGGAGCTGCCGGTCGGGGCGCCGCTCGCCACGGACGAGGTCGAGTCGCGGTTCTGGGACGCGGTGGAGCGGGAGGACCTGGAACAACTGGCCGGGGAACTCGCGGTGGCGGACGGCTCGGCGGCCGAGCTGGGTGCCGTTCTTCCCGTGCTGTCGTCGTGGCGGCGGCAGCGGCGTGAGCGGTCGGTACTGGACAGCTGGCGCTACCAGGTGGCCTGGCAGCCCCTCGCGGGCGGTCTGCCGGCCGCCGGTCCGACGGGCCGCTGGCTGGTCGTCGTACCGGAGGGAGCGGAGACCGGGCAGGCATGGCCTGAGGCCGTGACAGAGGCGCTGGAGCAGGCCGGTGTGCAGGCGGACGAACTCCGGGTTCCCGCGGGCGGGGCGACGCGCGAGGCGCTGACCGAGCGGCTGTTCACGTGCATCGCCGGTACGGACACGGAGTTGGCCGGTGTTCTGTGCCTGCTCGCTCTCGACGAGTCCCCTCTCGAGGAGCACCCGGGCGTCTCCGCCGGGCTCGCGGGCACCGTGGCGCTGGTGCAGGCGCTCGGGGACGCCGGGATCGGGGCGCGTCTGTGGACCGTCACGAGTGGCGCGGTGGCCACCGACCATGCCGACGGCCCTGCGCGGCCCGCCCAGGCGCAGGTGTGGGGCCTCGGCCGGGTCGTGGCCCTGGAGTACCCCGACCGCTGGGGCGGCCTCATCGACCTGCCGGAGAAGCCCGACAGCCGGGTGGCGTCCCAGCTCGTGGGGATCCTCGCGGGCGCCGGGGAGGACAGTGGCGAGGACCAGCTCGCGGTGCGTCAGGCGGGCGTGTGCGTGCGGCGGTTCGTGCGGGCACCGCTCGCGGCGGGCGAGGCGCGGAAGTGGACGCCTCGCGGCACCGCGTTGGTCACCGGCGGCACGGGTGCCATCGGTGGGCACGTGGCACGCTGGCTGGCCCGCGAAGGTGCTGAGCACCTGGTCCTGACCAGCCGGCGCGGCCCCGACGCGCCCGGCGCCGCCGAGCTCCGGACGGAACTGGAGGAGCTGGGCGCCAAGGTGACCATCGAGGCGTGTGACGTGGCGGACCAGGGTTCGGTCACCGGGCTCCTCGGCCGGCTCGTCGAGGACGGGCACACGCTGCGGTCGGTGTTCCACGCGGCAGGCGTCGGACAGGGCCAGCCCCTGGCCGAGATGTCGGACGCCGACATCGCCGGCGTCCTGGAGGCGAAGGTCGAGGGCGCCGAGCATCTCGACGCGCTCCTGGACACCGCGTCCCTCGACGCGTTCGTGCTGTTCTCGTCCAACGCGGGCGTGTGGGGCAGCGGAAGCCAGGGCGCCTACGCGGCCGCCAACGCCCACCTCGACGCCCTGGCCGAGCAGCGCAGAGCGCGCGGCCTGACCGCCACCTCCGTGGCGTGGGGCCTGTGGGCCGGGGGCGGCATGGCAGGGGACGACGGCGAGGAGCAGTTCCGCCGCCGGGGGCTGCGGCCGATGGCGCCGGACCTCGCCGTCGCGGCGCTCGCCCAGGCGGTCGCGGACGACGAGACGTTCCTCGCCGTCGCCGACCTGGACTGGGAACGGTTCGCGCCCGCTTTCACCTCGGCCCGGACCAGCCCGTTCATCAGCGGCCTGCCCGAGGTACGCGCCTACCTGGAGTCCGTCGCGGCCGAACCGGTGGCGGAGACGGGCACCGGCGACGACGCGGCGGCCGACCTGCGGCGTCGCCTGGCCCCGCTCACCGAGCCCGAGCGCGAGGTGATCCTGCTGGGCATCGTGCGCACGCACGCGGCCGCCGTGCTCGGCTACACCGACGCGGAGTCCGTGGACGCCCACCGGGCCTTCAGGGAGATCGGCTTCGACTCCCTGACGGCCGTCGAGGTCCGCAACCGCCTCAACAAGGCCACGGGGCTGCGACTGCCCGCGACCCTCGTGTTCGACCACCCCACGTCCGCCGTCCTTGCCCAGTACCTACGTACGCAGCTGGTGCAGGACGGCGCCGACGGGGTGGACTCCACCCTCCAGGAGCTGGACCGCCTGGAGGCGGGCCTCCGTTCCATCGCGCCCGACGACAGCGCCCGCATGCGCATCACGATGCGGCTCGAGGCGCTGATGTCGAAGTGGAAGGGCGCGGACGCCGAGGCGCCCGATGACGGCGAGGCGGTCTCCTCGCGGCTCGAATCGGCGTCGGCCGATGAGGTCTTCGACTTCATCGACAAAGAACTCGGCATTTCCTGAATCAGTCCGACCGGGCCGGTGCACGGCCCGGTCGGCCCGACCGGTGCGGATTTTTCTGTGACTACGCGAACAGGTGAGTTTCCGATGGCGGACCAGCAAAAGCTCCTCGACTACCTCAAGCGGGTGACCGCCGACCTCCACGAGACGCGCCAGCGACTGCGTGAAGCCGAGGCGGAGGAGCCCGAGCCCATCGCCATCGTCGGAATGAGCTGCCGTTACCCCGGCGCCGTCCGCGGCCCGGAGGACCTGTGGGAGCTCGTGGCGGACGGGCGCGACGCCCTGTCCGCTTTCCCTGCCGACCGCGGCTGGGACGTCGAGGCGCTCGGCGGCCTCCCCGAGGGTGCGTCAGACGAACCGGAACAGCCGGAGCGAGGCGGTGGTTTCGTCTATGACGCGGGCGACTTCGACGCCGCGTTCTTCGGGATCTCGCCTCGCGAGGCCATGGCCATGGACCCGCAGCAGCGCCTCCTCCTCGAATGCGTGTGGGAGACCTTCGAGCGGGCCGGGATCCCGCCGGCCTCGCTGCGCGGCAGCCGCACCGGAGTGTTCGTCGGCGCCACCGCCCAGGGCTACGGCCCCGCCCTCATGGCGTCGCCGGACAGCGTCGACGGCTATCTGCTCACCGGTGACGTCTCCAGCGTCATATCGGGCCGCGTGTCGTACGTGTTCGGGCTCGAAGGCCCGGCGGTGACCGTCGACACGGCCTGCTCGTCCTCGCTCGTCGCCCTGCACCTGGCGGCGCAGGCGCTGCGTCAGGGCGAGTGCGACCTCGCCGTGGCGGGCGGCGTCGCGGTCATGGTCACCTCGGGCGCCTTCGCGGAGTTCAGCCGGCAGGGCGGCCTCGCCTCCGACGGCCGCTGCAAGCCGTACGCGGAAGCCGCCGACGGCACGGGCTGGGGCGAGGGTATCGGCGTTCTCGCCCTGGAGCGCCTGTCGGACGCGCGCCGCAACGGCCACGAGGTCCTTGCCGTCGTACGGGGTTCCGCCGTCAACCAAGATGGTGCGAGCAACGGCCTGACCGCCCCGAACGGCCCCTCCCAGCAGCGCGTCATCCGCCAGGCCCTCGCCGCCGCCCACCTCGCCACCAGCGACATCGACGCCGTCGAGGGCCACGGCACGGGAACGGTACTCGGTGACCCGATCGAGGCCCAGGCCCTCCTCGCCACCTACGGCCAGGACCGGCCCGCCGACCGGCCACTGCTCCTCGGCTCCGTGAAGTCCAACATCGGCCACACCCAGGCCGCTTCGGGCGTCGCGGGCGTCATCAAGATGGTCATGGCGATGCGGCACGGCATGCTGCCGGAGAACCTGCACACCGACCTGCCGAGCACCCACGTGGACTGGTCCGCGGGCGCCGTCGAACTGCTGACCGAGGCCAGGCAGTGGCCGGACGCCGACCGGCCGCGGCGTGCGGGCATCTCCTCGTTCGGCGTGAGCGGCACCAACGCTCACGTCATCGTGGAGCAGGCGCCGGCGGAGGAGCCCGCCGAGGCCGCCGCCGAGCCGACCGCTCCGGTCACCGCGCTGCCGTGGCTGGTGTCGGGCCGTAGCGCGGAGGCCCTGCGCGCGCAGGCCGACCGCCTGCGCGCCCACCTGACGGCCGAGAGCGGCCTCGACCCCGTCGACACCGGCTGGAGCCTGTTGTCGGGCCGCTCGTCGCTCGAACACCGGGCGGTGCTCTTCGGGCGGGAGTCGGAGGAGTTCCTTGCCGGTCTGGAGGCGGTGGTGTCCGGTGGTGATGTTCCCGGTGTGGTCTCGGGTGCGGTGGTCGAGGGCCGTCTTGGGGTGGTTTTCACCGGTCAGGGTAGTCAGCGTGTGGGTATGGGGCGTGAGTTGTATGAGACGTTCCCGGTGTTCGCCATGGCTCTTGACGAGGTGTGTGGGCATCTTGATCCGTTCCTCGACCGTCCGTTGAAGGGGGTTGTGTTCGGTACGGACGTCGATGTTCTGGAGCGGACGGGT
>NZ_JBIAIN010000048.1:0-4816 GCF_042871445.1 Streptomyces sp. NPDC005794 | reverse complement strand
ACGCGGGCACGGTGATGGATGGGGGGTACTGGTATCGCAATCTGCGCCGGACGGTGTTGTTCGAGCACGCTACCCGTGGCCTGCTGGCCGAGGGGTACGGTCTGTTCCTGGAGATGAGCCCGCATCCGGTGCTCACTGTGCCGGTGCAGGCCACGATCGACGCGGCCGAGAGTCCGGCGGTCACGATCGGTTCGCTGCGGCGTGACGACGGTGGGGCCGGCCGTTTCGCGGCTTCCCTTGCCGAGGCTCACGTACATGGTGCCGAGCTCGATTGGAAGGCCCTCTTCCCCGGTCACCGCACGACCGTCGACCTCCCCACCTACCCCTTCCAGCGCGACCACTACTGGCTCCACGCGGACGCCGGCGCCGGTGATGTCGGAGCGGTCGGACTTGGGGAGACGGGGCACCCGCTGCTGGGTGCAGCCGTCGCGCTGGCCGACGGGGACGGGCATCTGCTCACGGGGCGACTCTCGCTGCGTACTCACCCGTGGCTGGCCGACCACGCCGTGGCGGGTGCGGTGTTGCTGCCGGCAACCGCGTTCGTGGAGCTGGCGACGCGTGCGGGCGACCAGGTGGGCTGTGACCTGGTCGAAGAGCTCACCATGGAAATGCCGTTGGTCGTCCCGGAGACGGGCGCCCTGCAACTTCAGCTGACCGTGGGGGACGCCGACGCCTCCGGGCGGCGGTCCCTCGTCCTCCATTCCCGGCCGGAAGCCGACGCCGGTGGCGCCGAGGCGGAGCCGTGGACCCGGCACGCCACCGGTGTGCTCGCCCCGTCCACGGCGTCCGCGTCCGCAGGGGACGGCGCCTTCGACCTCGTCGAGTGGCCGCCCAGCGAGGCGCAGGCGGTCGGCATCGACGGGCTGTACGAGGAGTTCGCCGCCACGGACGTCCGGTACGGCCCCGCGTTCCAGGGGCTGCGAAGCGTCTGGCGGCGCGGCGACGAGGTGTTCGCCGAGGTGAGCATCCCCGAGGAGCGGCGCGAGGAGGCCGATCGGTTCGGCCTGCACCCGGTCCTCCTTGACGCGGCACTCCAGGCGGCGCACCTGGCGCAGGACCCGCGGGACGAGAACGACGGCGGGGTCGGCGCGCCCCGGTTGCCGTTCTCCTGGAGCGACGTCGCTCTTTACGCCACCGGGGCGAGGGCCCTGCGGGTCCACCTGTCGCGCTCCGGCAGCGGAGGTGACACCGTCTCGGTGCTGCTCGCCGACGACTCAGGGGCGCCGGTCGCGCGGATCGGCTCGCTGGTCTCCCGCACCGTCGACGTGAACCAGAGCCTTGCCGCCCGGCGCTCCCGCGTACCGCACCTGTACCGCGTCGACTGGACGGCGCCCCCAGCCTTGGGCCTCACGCATGCGGCGCGCGCCGAAGAGGTCTCGTGGGCCGTGCTCGGCGCGGACGGTACCGGAGCCCGTGAGCTGTGCCGCCTCCTCGGTGAAGCCGGGCGGGGCGGCGCGGGCGGTGAGGACGGCAGCGGCATCCACGTCACCTCGTACCGAACCCTTGCGGACCTCACCGCGGCTGTCGCCGACGGCACCGCCTCCGTACCCGACGTCGTGGTCGCGGCCGGAGCCATCGCCACGGGCACCGACGCCACGGGCACCGGCGCCTCGGAAACCAGGGCTGACGGAGACGGCACCGCAGAAGCCGTGCACGCCGTCACCGGCAGAGCCCTCGCGCTCGTCCAGGAGTGGCTGGCCACGGGCGAGCCCTTCGCCGACGCCCGGCTGATCGTCCTGACGTGCGGCGCCGCCGCTGTCACCGTCGACGAGCCGGTCCCCGGCCTCGCGCACACCGCGGTGCTCGGCCTGCTGCGCTCGGCTCAGTCCGAGGAGCCGGACCGGTTCGTCCTCGCCGACGTCGACGGTGACCCCGAGTCGCTGCGGGCGCTGCCCCTCGCGTACGCGCACGGCGAACCGGAGTGCGCGATCCGTGCCGGAGCCGTCCTCGTGCCCCGGCTCACTCGCGACCTCGGCACGCTTGCCCAGGACGCCCCTGAGCCCGCACTACCGGACCCGCAGGGCACCGCCCTGGTCACCGGCGCCCCCGGTGGCCTCGGCGGTCTCGTCGCGCGGCACCTCGTCTCCGTGCATGGCATCCGGCGCTTGCTGTTCCTCGGCCGCCGCGGCCCCGAGGCGCCCGGCGCTGCCGAACTCGCAGCCGACCTGGGGAAACTGGGCGCCGCCGCCGACATCGTCGTGTGTGACGCGGCGGACCACGACGCCCTCACGCAGGCGCTGGCCCGCGTCCCCGAACAGCACCCGCTCACCGTGGTCGTGCACACCGCGGGCGTCTTCGACGACGGCGTCACCTCCTCGCTCGGCACCGAGCAGCTTGACCGCGTCCTGCGGCCCAAGGTCGACGCCGCCGTCAACCTGCACACCCTTACCCACGGCGCCGACCTGGCCGCCTTCGTTCTCTTCTCCTCCGTCGCCGGGGTCCTCGGCGGCGCGGGACAGGGCAACTATGCGGCAGGGAACACCTTCCTCGACGCCTACGCCCAGCACCTGCGCGGCCAGGGCGTGCCCGCCATCTCCCTCGCCTGGGGGCTGTGGGCCGAACGCGGTGGCATGGCAGGGCAGATCACCGCCGACGACCTGGACAGGATGACCCGGTCCGGCATCGCCCCCCTCGCCACCGATCAGGGCCTCGGGCTCCTCGACACCGCCCTCCGTATGGGCGCCGCCGCCCTGGTGCCCGTGCGTCTCGACACCGGCGCGCTACGCGCCACGCACGGCAAGAACCTGCCCCCGCTGCTCAGCGGCCTCGTCCAGGGCCCCGCCCGGCGTGCGATCGCCGGCGGGGACGCCTCCGGTGGCGAGGCGTCCGCTCTCGTACGCCGCCTGCGCGGCCTGCCGGACGGTGAGCGGGAGCGGGCGCTCCTCGACCATGTGCGCGGCCAGGCCGCCGCGGTCCTCGGCTATGCGTCCGGTGACCAGGTGGACACCGACCGGGCCTTCCGCGACCTGGGCTTCGACTCACTGACCGCCGTCGAACTCCGCAACCGTCTGAACGAGGCGACCGGTCTGCGGCTGCCCGCCACGCTCGTCTTCGACTACGCCAACCCGCTCGCCCTGGCCCGCCACCTCAAGTCGGAACTTCCCGGCGGCGAAGCCGGCGGGGTGGTGGACGGCTCCTCGGCCGGCGCCCGCACGGCCGACGCGCACGCTGATGAACCCATCGCCATCGTCGCGATGAGCTGCCGCTTCCCCGGCGGCGTGGCGAGCCCCGAGGACCTGTGGCGGATCGTCGGCGAGGGGGCCGACGCCACCTCCGGGCTGCCCGAGGACCGCGGCTGGGACACCGCGTCCCTGTACGACCCCGACCCGGACCACCAAGGCACCACGTACTCGCGCGGCGGCGGCTTCCTGCACGAGGCGGGCGAGTTCGACGCCCCGTTCTTCGGTATCTCGCCACGTGAGGCGCTCGCCATGGACCCGCAGCAGCGGCTCCTCCTCGAGATCTCCTGGGAGGCCTTCGAGCGTGCCGGGATCGACCCGGCCACCTTGCGGGGCAGTGCCGGCTGCGTCTTCGTCGGTGCCTCGTCGCAGGGCTACGGCGAAAGCGTGCGCGTCGTCCCCGACGGCCTCGAAGGCCACCTGATGACCGGCAACTCCACCAGCGTCATCTCCGGCCGCATCTCTTACTCCTTCGGGCTCGAAGGCCCGGCGGTGACGGTGGACACGGCGTGCTCGTCGTCGCTGGTCGCCCTGCACCTGGCCGCGCAGGCCCTGCGCCGGGGCGAGTGCTCGCTCGCACTGGCGGGCGGTGCCACCGTCATGGCGACGTCCGACACACTCGTGGCGTTCAGCCGGCAACGCGGTCTGGCCGCCGACGGCCGCTGCAAGCCGTTCGCCGAGGGCGCCGACGGCTTCGGCGTCGGCGAAGGCGTCGGCATGCTCGTCCTCGAGCGCCTCTCGGACGCCCGCCGTAACGGCCACCAGGTCCTTGCCGTCGTCAGCGGTTCCGCTGTCAACCAGGACGGCGCCAGCAACGGTCTCACCGCCCCCAACGGCCCCTCCCAGCAGCGCGTCATCCGCGCCGCCCTGGCCGGTGCGGGGCTCACCGGCGCCGACGTGGACGCCGTGGAGGCACACGGCACGGGCACCTCGCTGGGCGACCCGATCGAGGCGCAGGCCCTCATGGCCACGTACGGCAAGGATCGGCGCGAGGACCAGGAACCGCTGTGGCTCGGCTCGGTCAAGTCGAACATCGGGCATGCCCAGGCGGCCGCGGGCGTTGCGGGCATCATCAAGATGGTCATGGCGATGCGCCACGGCGTCCTGCCCAAGACGCTGCACGCCCAGGCACCGACGACCGAGGTCGACTGGTCCGAAGGGGCGGTCGCGCTGCTGACCGAGGCCCGGGAGTGGACCGCGCGGGAGGCCGGACGGCCGCGACGCGCGGGTGTGTCCTCGTTCGGCATGAGCGGCACCAACGCGCACGTGATCGTGGAGCAGGCGCCGGCTGAGGAGCTCGTGGAGCAGGCACCGGCCGAGGGCCCGGAGGCCGCCCACGCCGACGAACCGCTCGCTCGGACCGCCACCCCGTCGGTGATCCCTGGCCTGGTTCCGCTGGCCCTGTCGGCAAAGACCGAGGCCGCGCTCCGGGCGCAGGCCGGCCGCCTCCGCGAACACCTCCGGGACCGCCCCGACTTGAGCGTCGGTGACCTTGGCTGGTCGCTGGTGGCGGCGCGGTCCCGTTTCGAGCATCGGGGTGTGGTCGTCGGGCGGGACCGTGAGGAGCTCCTCGCCGGCCTTGAACTGCTGGCCCAGGGCGACACGACTCCGCAGAGCGTCGTGACGGGGCGTGCGCA
>NZ_JBIAIN010000047.1:0-5817 GCF_042871445.1 Streptomyces sp. NPDC005794 | reverse complement strand
ACACGGCGCCGAGCTCGACTGGAAGGCCCTCTATCCGGATGCCCAGGCCGTGGTCGACCTGCCCACCTACGCCTTCCAGCGCCAGCACTACTGGCCCGACCACTCCGACCCTGCGGACATGGCGGCGTCGCCCGAGGTGGACGAGGTCGAGGCGCGGTTCTGGGAGGCTGTGGAGCGGGAGGACCTGGAGGGGCTGGCTGCTGAGCTCGACGTGGCGGATGGTTCCGCTGCCGAGTTGAGGGCCGTGCTGCCGGTGTTGTCGTCGTGGCGGCGGCAGCGGCGTGAGCGGTCGACACTCGACGGCTGGCGATATCGGGTGACCTGGAAGCCGCTGCCGAGCGGTGTCGTGTCGGCGGCCTCCGGTCTCTCCGGGCGGTGGGCCCTCGTACTGCCCGAGAACGCGGTCGAGCACCCTTGGGCGGCCGGTGCGGGCGAAGCCCTGACGCGAGCCGGTGCGGAGGTCGTCGAGCTCGTGGTCACGCCGGACGAGTCGACCCGGGAGGTGCTGTCCGGGCGGCTGGGGGGTCTGGCGGAGGCGGGTCTTGCCGGTGTGGTGTCGCTGCTCGGGTTGGATGAGTCGGGGCATGTGGACCATGCCGGTGTGCCGGTCGGGCTTGTGGGTTCGGTGGCGTTGGTGCAGGCCCTTGGTGATGCCGGGGTGGGTGCGCGGTTGTGGTCGGTGACGTCGGGTGCGGTGTCGACCGGTCGCAGTGATGGGGTGGAGTCGCCGGTTCAGGCTCAGCTGTGGGGCCTGGGCCGTGTCGTGGCTCTGGAGTACCCGGAGCTTTGGGGTGGTCTGATCGACCTGCCCCGGACGTACGACGCCCGTGCGGGTGCGCGCTTCGCCGCCGCCCTCACGGGAGTCGAGGACGAGGACCAGTTCGCCGTACGCGGCTCCGGTGTACTCGTCCGTCGCCTGGTACACGCCGAAGCGGCCGAGTCCTCGCAGAAGTGGACGGTGCGCGGGACGGCGCTGGTCACCGGTGGCACGGGGGCGATCGGTGGGCATGTGGCGCGGTGGCTGGCGGGTGAGGGCGTGGAGCACCTCGTTCTTACGAGCCGTCGTGGTATCGATGCGCCTGGCGCCCTCGAACTGAAGGCGGAGCTGGAGGAGTTGGGTGCCGCGGTCACCGTCGCAGCCTGCGACGTGGCCGACCGGGACGCGGTCGAGAGGCTGGTCGAGGGCCTGACCGCCGACGGACGCACCCTGCGGTCCGTCTTTCACACGGCCGGTGTCGGACAGACGCAGCCCCTGGACGGAATGACCGTGGCCGACATCGCGGAGGTGTTCGGCGCAAAGACTGCGGGTGCCACGCATCTGGACGAACTGGTCGACCTCGAGGGTCTCGACGCGTTCGTGCTTTTTTCGTCCAACTCCGGTGTGTGGGGCGGCGGTGGCCAGGGTGCGTACGCGGCCGCCAACGCTTACCTTGACGCGCTCGCCGAACACCGCAGGGCCCGTGGTCTGGCCGCCACCTCCATCGCTTGGGGCCTGTGGGCCGGCGGCGGCATGGCCGGTGACGAGGAGGCGGAGCACCTGCGACGCCGTGGCCTGGAGGCGATGGCGCCGGAGCGTGCGGTGGCGTCGCTGGCCCAGGCGGTGGCGGGTGACGAGACGTTCGTGGCGGTGGCGGATGTGGACTGGAAGCGGTTCGCGCCCTCGTTCACATCGGTGCGGCCGAGCCCGTTCATCGGGGATCTGCCCGAGGTACGACGCGTTCTTGCCGAACCCGAACCCGAAGCCGATTCCACCGCCACGTGGAAGCAGGGCGCCCCCGGTTCCGAGTGGGCCGAGCGGCTCGCCGGGCTTGCCGCGGCGGAGCAGGAGCGGCTGCTGCTCGATCTCGTACGGGCGAACGCGGCCTCGGTGCTCGGGTATCCGGGCGGGGGAGCGGTCGAGCCGGGCCGTGCCTTCCGTGAGCTGGGCTTCGATTCGTTGACGGCTGTCGAGGTGCGCAACCGCCTCGCCGGCGCCACCGGTCTCAAGCTGCCCACCACCCTCGTCTTCGACTACCCCACCTCGGCCGCGCTCGCGGACCACCTGCGGACGCGGCTCGTCGGAGACGACGAGGGCGGCCGGCCCGCCCCCGGCGGAGCCCTGGATCCGGCCGGCGCGGCGGCGGGTGCCGAGGACGACCCGGTGGTGATCGTGTCGATGAGCTGCCGCTATCCCGGCGGAGTCACCAGCCCGGCCGGCCTCTGGCGGCTCCTGGCCGAGGGCGCGGACGCCATGTCCGACTTCCCGGGCGGCCGTGGCTGGGACCTCGAAGCCCTCTACGACGCAGACCCGGAGCAGCGAGGCACGAGCTACGCCCACCAGGGCGGATTCCTCTACGAGGCCGACCAGTTCGACCCCGTCTTCTTCGGTATCTCCCCGCGCGAGGCCCTCGCCATGGACCCGCAGCAGCGGCTCCTCCTGGAGACGGCGTGGGAACTGTTCGAGCGCGCGGGCATCGACCCGGCGACGCTGCACGGCAGCCAGGCCGGGGTCTTCGTCGGCGCCTCGTCCCAAGGCTACGGCTCAGGTCTGCAACAGGCCCCCGAGGGCGTCGAGGGCTACCTGCTGGCGGGCGGCGCGACGAGCGTCATCTCCGGCCGTCTGTCCTACTCCTTCGGCCTCGAAGGCCCGGCGGTGACGGTGGACACGGCGTGCTCGTCGTCGCTGGTCGCCCTGCACCTGGCCGCGCAGGCGTTGCGCCGGGGCGAGTGCGACATGGCACTCGCCGGCGGCGTCACGGTGATGTCCAACCCCGGCGCCTTCATCGAGTTCAGTCGTCAGCGTGGGCTTGCGGTGGATGGTCGGTGCAAGGCGTTCGCGGAGGCTGCGGATGGTACGGGCTGGGGTGAGGGTGTGGGCCTGCTGCTCCTGGAGCGGTTGTCGGATGCGCGTCGCAACGGCCATGACGTCCTGGCCGTCGTCCGTGGTTCGGCCGTGAACCAGGACGGTGCGAGCAATGGCCTCACCGCCCCGAACGGCCCCTCCCAGCAGCGGGTGATTCGTGCCGCCCTTGCCAGTGCCGGTCTGTCGGCCGGTGACGTCGATGCGGTGGAGGCGCATGGTACGGGTACGACGTTGGGTGATCCGATCGAGGCGCAGGCGTTGCTTGCCACGTACGGTCAGGAGCGTTCTGCTGGGGTGCCGTTGTGGCTGGGGTCGATCAAGTCGAACATCGGTCATACGCAGGCGGCGGCTGGTGTCGCGGGTGTCATCAAGATGGTGATGGCGATGCGGGCTGGTGTGTTGCCTCGGACCTTGCATGTGGATGAGCCGAGTTCGCATGTGGACTGGTCGGCGGGTGCTGTCGAGTTGCTGACGGAGGCGCGTGAGTGGGCCGACCGGGGTGAGGGTGTTCCGCGTCGTGCGGGTGTGTCGTCGTTCGGTGTGAGCGGTACGAACGCGCATGTGATCGTGGAGCAGGCCCCGGTGGAGGAGCTTGCCGGGGTGGAGTCTCCGGTGGTCGTCTCGTCGCCTGTGGTGGTCGTGCCGTGGGTGGTGTCGGGTCGCAGCGCTGAGGCGCTGCGGGCGCAGGCCGAGAGGCTGAGGGATCACGTGGCCGAGGAATCGGCCTCTCAACCCGTTGACGTCGGCTGGTCGTTGCTGTCGGGCCGGGCTCTGCATGAGCATCGTGCGGTGGTGTTCGGCCGGGAGCGTGGAGATTTCCTGACCGGTTTGGAGTCGCTGGCGTCGGGTGGGCCGGGTGTCGTTCAGGGTTCGGTCGTCGAGGGTCGTCTCGGGATCGTTTTCACTGGTCAGGGTAGTCAGCGGGTTGGTATGGGGCGTGAGTTGTATGAGGCGTTCCCGGTGTTCGCGGATGCGTTGGATGAGGTGTGTGCGCATCTGGACGGGTTGCTGGACCGTCCTTTGAAGGACGTGATGTTCGGTGGGGATGCGGGGTTGTTGGAGCGGACGGAGTATGCGCAGCCTGCGCTGTTCGCGGTCGAGGTGGCGTTGTATCGGCTTGCGGAGTGGTTTGGGGTGAGGCCGGATGTTGTGGGTGGGCATTCGGTCGGTGAGTTGGTCGCGGCGTTTGTGGCCGGCCTCTGGTCGCTGGAGGATGCGGTTCGGCTGGTGGTTGCGCGTGGTCGGTTGATGCAGGCGTTGCCCGAGGGTGGGGCGATGTTGGCGGTCCAGGCGGTGGAGGCCGATGTGCTGCCGTTGCTCAGTGATCGGGTGGGTGTGGCGGCTGTGAACGGGCCGTCTCAGGTGGTGCTTTCCGGTGATCGTGTGGTTCTGGAGGGCCTGGAGACAGTCTTGCGTGGTGGGGGTCGGAAGGTGCGGTGGCTGAGGGTGTCGCATGCTTTCCACTCGCCGTTGATGGATCCTGTGCTGGATGATTTCCGTGAGGTCGCGGAGGGTTTGTCGTATGGGGTGCCGGTCTTGTCGGTGGTCTCCAACGTCACCGGTGAGCTGGCGGGAGTGGCCGAGCTTCAGGATCCGGGGTATTGGGTCGGGCACATCCGTGAGGCTGTCCGCTTCCATGACGGACTCGGCACCTTTACGGCGCAGGGTGTGACCACACTTCTGGAGCTGGGCCCGGAATCCGTGTTGACGGCGATGGCGCATGACACGTTCACCGACCCGGCCGCACAGGCTGGGCTGATCGGGGCTCTGCGCAAGGACCGTCCCGAGGCGGACAGCTTCCTGACCGCCCTGGCGAGGGCGCATGTGCGTGGTGTGGGGGTCGACTGGGCGCCGTTGTTTGCCCCGGCCGAGGCCCGTACCCGCATCGACCTGCCCACCTACGCCTTCCAGCACCAGAGCTACTGGCTCCGGCAGACTGGAGCCTCGGCCGACGTAGAGTCCGCCGGGCTCGCTTCGGCCGGGCACCCGCTGTTGGGGGCCGCGGTGCCGCTGGCGGACACGGACGGTTATCTGTTCACGGGGCGGTTGTCCCTGGCCACGCATCCGTGGCTGGCGGATCATGTCGTGGCCGGGCGGGTGCTGCTGCCGGGGACCGCGTTCGTGGAACTGGCGGGCTACGCGGGCGGCCAGATCGGTTGCGGCACACTCGACGAGCTGACGCTCGGCGCGCCGCTGGTCCTCCCGGAGAGCGGCAGCATGCAGCTTCAGTTGCGGGTCGAGGCGGCTGACGCCGCCGGTCATAGGGCCATCAGCCTGCACTCGCGCCCCGAACCGGGCGCCGGGGCCGAGGGACTGTCGGCGGGCGCCTGGACCAAGAACGCCACCGGCGCCCTGACCGAGTCCGCACCGGACGCGTCCGCCGCGCCGGGGGACCTGGTCTTCTGGCCGCCGCGCGACGCGGAGCCGCTGCCCGTCGACGGGCTCTACGACGAGCTGTCGGCGGCGGGCTTCGACTACGGGCCGGTGTTCCAGGGGCTGCGGGCCGCCTGGCGGCGCGGCGACGAGGTGTTCGCCGAGGTGGCGCTGCCGGAGGACGAGCACACACAGGCCGGTTCCTTCGGCCTGCACCCGGCGATCCTCGACGCCGCCCTGCACGCCCGGGCCGCCGGTGCGGCGACCGCGGGCGCGTCGGGCACCACACCTGCGGCGGACGGGCTGCCCTTCACTTGGACCGGCGTCACCCTGCACGCTGCGGGTGCCGCCACGGTGCGCGTCCGTCTGGTACCGGCGGGCACGGACGGCGTCTCGCTCCAGGTCGCGGACGCCACCGGGACACCGGTGGCCTCGGTGGCCTCACTGGTCTTCCGGCCCATGTCGAAGGAGCTCATCGAGCAGATGAGCACCCCGGATCCGCATGCGGACTCGCTGTTTCACGTCGAGTGGCGGCGGCAGTCCGTGGTTTCGGGGGAGCGGGTTCCGGTGGTTGCGTTGGACGCGGTGGGTTCGGGGGAGCG
>NZ_JBIAIN010000046.1:0-6864 GCF_042871445.1 Streptomyces sp. NPDC005794 | reverse complement strand
ATCCAGTTCGCGAACCCGGCGAACAGCGGCGTCGCGAACATCAGCAGCATGATCGTGCCGTGCATCGTGAACGCCTGGTTGAACTGCTCGTTCGAGACGATCTGGTTACCCGGACGGGCCAGTTCGGCGCGAATGACGAGCGCCATGAGACCACCGACGAGGAAGAACGCGAACGAGGTGATCAGATACAGCGTGCCGATCGTCTTGTGGTCGGTGGTGGTCAGCCACCTGATGACCACGTTCCCCGGCTGCCGACGCCGTACAGGCAGTTCGTCCTGATAGGCGGCATCGGCTTCCGCCGATACTGAGGGACCCCTCGTCGTCACTGCGGCACTCCTTCGATCGACGGCCGATTGCGGACTCGGCGACCAGAATGGACTCCCCGTGGCGGTACCGCGGGTCATCTCCGTGCGCACTGCACCAGTGGCTGGCAAAGGACACTCCACTGGCCGATGGTCATGACATCCGTGTTGACGAGCTCGCCGCACCCCTCAGGAGCGCGCTCCTGTCTCAGGCGGCGGCCCAGGCACGCATCGCGTTCCGTGAGGGGAAGTCGGCCACGTTCCTGTCGAGCGGATCGTCGGTGTACTGGTGGATACGCCAGGCCGCTTCGATCCGTGGCGCGGCCGCCTTGCCGTAGTCGGCGATCCAGAGTCCGTCACCGGCGTACGAGCTCGTGTCATGGTTGATCCAGAAGGTGCGGTTGCAGTAGAGCAGGACACGGTGATGCGGCCTCAGCTCTTTCACCTCACGGATGAAGCGGTCCTTGTCCGCGTTGCTCGCGCGCGTCCCCTCGCCCGTCTGTTCCCAGTCGACTGCCAGGAGATCGCCCTCTCGCTCCGGTGTCCTGTCGAGGAAGTACTCCGCCTGCTCCTTCGCGTGTCCAGGCCAGAGGAAATGGTAGAAGCCGACGACACACTCGGCGTCCCTGGCGCGTTTCACCTGACTCTTGAGTCTCGGATTGACATAGGAGCGGCCTTCGGTCGCCTTGACGAAGACGAAGTCCAGGCCTTCCGTGTCGAAGTCCGTCTGGTAGGCGCTGACGTCGACGCCGTGCAGCACGGGCACCACCTCCAAGTGGGTCATTGTGGTTCCGTTCCTCTCCCCTACGTGCCCGCCAGGAGCTCGCCCATCCGTCTTCCGGGTGCGGAACCGATTCGGCACCCGGAATCCGGAATACCGTCCGTCCGCATGGGGTTGGTGATCCGGCGAGACCCTTTCACTCCTGGAACCGGCATCGGAAGGTCGAATTCATGAAGATCGGCATCATCGGGGCAGGCAACATCGGCGGCAATCTCACCCGGCGGCTCACCGCACTGGGCCACGACGTGTCCGTCGCCAACTCCCGCGGGCCCGAGACCCTCAAGGCACTGGCAGAGGAGACCGGTGCCACGCCGGTCACGTCGGCCCAGGCGGCGCGGGGAGCGCGGATCGTGGTGGTGACCGTTCCCCTCAAGGCGGTCCCTGACCTGCCCTCGGACATCCTCGAGGGAGCGGCGGAGGGTGTCGCCGTCATCGACACGGGAAACTACTACCCGCAGCAGCGTGACGGACGTATTCCCGCCATCGAGGACGGACTGGCGGAGAGCCGGTGGACCGAGCAGCAGATCGGCCATCCGGTGGTCAAGGCGTTCAACGGCACCTACGCCCAGGACATCCTGGACAAAGGACTCCCCCACGGCACACCGGGCCGGCAGGCCCTTCCGGTCGCCGGCGACGACCCGGTGGCCAAGCAGGCGGTCCGGGACCTGATCGACGAGCTGGGCTTCGACTCCGTTGACGCGGGCGGCCTCGACGAGTCCTGGCGCCAGCAGCCGGGCACACCCGTGTACGGGAACCGGGGGGACGCCGACGCCATCGCGAAGGCGCTGTCCGAGGCCTCCCCGGAACGCACCTCCGAGTGGCGCGCCTGACGGCCCTGTTCTCGTCATGGCTACGGCCAGGTGGCGTGTAGCGCTGAGTAACCATCCGGCAACAGGTGCGTTCTTCTGATCTTCGCTCCGGTTTCGCCTCGCCAGGCCGATGATCGCAGGCCGAACCCTCCAGGGCTTCGCGACTTCTGCAAGGGCTCATCTCGCTCTGGCTGCGGGCCGGTCGGTCGACGTGTGCGTCATGAGGGACAGCCGCCAGGCCGGGGGCAGGTGGTTCCCTGCGGGATGCCGGATCCACCTGGCTCGGCCCGTGGACTCCCACAGGCCGAGCCAGGTGGCGACGGTCGCGCCGTCCGCCGAGGCGTCGAGGGCCTCGCGGGCGGTGAGCGAGGTAGGGCCAAGGTAGGCGTTGGGGAACGTCGGTACCCACTGCACGTCCGCGTCGACGTGTTCCAGCCGACGTGATCGACGTGGAGGTGCGTGCTGACGACGACATCTACGTCCTGCGGGCGAACACCGGCCCTCGCCAGGAGGCCGAGGAAATCACTCCGAGAATGGTGGAACGGTCCCACGCCCGGTCGTTCGCGCCCGTGGCCCGCTCCGGTGTCGACCAGGACCGTCCGCCCACCGCTGCGCAGCACCCAGCTCTGCAGAGCAAGCACCGCCAAGTGGGCGTTGACGACGAGCCCGTCCAGTCTCCCGAACCGTTCGAGCGTCATGTCGACGACCGACCGCACCGCTCGCTGTCGGCGGCATCCCGGACGAGCGTCAACAGATCCTCGGGCTTCCCGGTGTCCTCCGCGAACCGGGCACGTGGGGAAACCACGTCATGAGCTGCGCCACCAGTCGTGTCCGGTCGCCGGTGGCGACGGCGGTGCGGGTGGGGCCGGGTTCACTGGGCTTGCCATGTGCGGGCTCTTCGGGTCCGGTGTCCTGAACACTGTTGGGTGTACGCCACACTGTCCAACGAACCAGCACCGCCAACCGTTCGCAGATGATCCGTCCGGCTTTCGTGATTGCCCCGGCCGGCCGAGGACGAGGAGTACCTCTGATGCCCCGCACCATGTCCGTATCGGACAGCATCCTGATCCGGGTGGCACCGTCGGCCGTGTACGAGAGGCTGAGCGATCCCACCGCGATGGGACGCTGGAGTCCGGAGAACCGGGGGGCGAGGATAGTCGGGAAGCGCCGGGAAGCTCATGTCGGCATGGTCTTCGAGGGCCGCAACAAGCGCGGTCCCTTCCGCTGGACGACCAGGTGCACGGTGACCGCCGCCGATCCGGGCGTGAGGTTCGCCTTTCGCGTGCATGCGATCGGGGTACGGCGACCGCGACTGCCGGGTGCCATAGCGCTGTGGGAGTACCGCTTCGAGGCGGTGGACGGCGCCACCCGCGTCACGGAGACCTGGACGGACAACCGGCGGGCGTGGCCCGACTTCCTCGCCAACGCCTTCGACCGGGTCGCGACGCGTGGGCACACGTTCGCGGAATTCCAGCGCGGAAACATCCGGACGACGCTGGAACGCCTCAAGGCCGCGTTGGAGCAGGACGGCTCGGAAGTGGGCGGTGGCGTGAAGGACCGCCCGGGGCACGGGTGAAGTGAGGGGCAGGCCTGAGCCGGACGTACAGACGCGATCTCGGGTTCGCCTCCACAAGCGGCTCCGGAACCGTCACCTCGCCGCCGCTCGTTCCTCGTCGTCGACGGAGCCGAGTCGCCGGTTCATCCCGATGATCGAGGCGTTGTCGGGGTGATGAATGGTCCGCAGCGACTTCATGCCGTGGGCACGCGCGAAGCCTACGGCCAGAACCTTCATGGCACGCGCGACTCCCCGACCCCGGTGACGTGCGAGCACCCCGGTCATCTCACTGAACGCGTGCCCTTCGGGTGGAGCGACGTTGTCGCCATACCGACCCATGCCCCGCTCTCCTGGGCGAGGACGACACCTCGAGGGTCGTACGTCGCAGTCTCGACGCGCTGGGCGAGATATTCGTCGAACGGGTAGAACTCCCCGCGCTCCGGGATGTCGGCGGAGCAGGTCTTGTTCAGCTCGTAGAGTGCGCGCCGGTGTTCGGCCGTGTCACCCAGGGCCGCCATGGTCGTGAACTCGATCCCGTCCTGCCGGCACCGTTGCAGGTACGGCTCGAACCGGGCGTCGTCGAACGTATGCAGGTCAAGCCTGAGTCGAACCCACTTGATGGCCATGAGCGCCTCCACTGTCACCGGTGTCGAGCACGCACCAGGAGCCTACCGACCACCGAACGGAACGTGCCCGCCGGACATCAAGCGGCCACCGGCACGGCCACGTGGGCCGTCGTCGGGGGGCAGCCGTCACCTCTGCAACCCGCATGCGGTACGAAGTCCGTGTGAACGAAAAGACCCCTCCCGCGACCGTTCGCGTGTTCATCGCCCTCGCCCCGCCCGACCACGCGAAGGAAGAACTCGCCCGGGAGCTGCGCCCCGCCTACGGCACCCACCCGCACGTGCGGTGGAACCGCATCGAGGACTGGCACATCACTCTGGCGTTCCTCGGGGAGCTCCCGGCCGCAACCGTTCCGCTCCTGCGCCCGCCGCTCGCCGGTCTCGCCGCGTCCCATCGGCCGCCGCACCTGGCACTCCGCGGCAGCGGGCACTTCGACGACCGAGTGCTGTGGAGTGGGGTCGAGGGGGACCTCGACGAGCTGCACACGCTCGCCGCCGACGTGCGTTCCGCGGTCAGGGGTTGCGGCGTCGCCTTCGTGGACCGGCCCCTGCGCCCGCATCTGACGTTGGCCCGTGCCCGCCGGGGCGACAGGACCTCGGCAGGCGAAATCGCTGCGGAGCTCGCCGGATTCACCGGCCGGCGATGGCCTGCCGAACGGCTGCATCTGGTCGGCAGCAACGTCGGCCGCAGCAGCGGACCGATCCACTACCGTGACATCGAGGCCTGGTCCTTCGGCAACGGGATCCACACCGGCACCTGAACGAACCGGGCGCGGCCCGACTTACCTCACGCCGGAAGCCGGCGAGGGTGCTCAGCCGGTGCCGGGCCTGCTCGCCGCCCAATGCGGAGGCCGGGTCAGGGAATCCGGCAGCTTCGTGGCCGCGTTGCCCTTCGCCGCGTTCAGCTGGGCCTGGGTGAGGAAGAGAGCGCCGGTGAGGTCGGCGTCGGACAGGTCGGCGTCACGGAAGTCTGCGCCGATCAGCTCCGCCCGGCGCAGATCAGCTCCGCGCAGGTCGGCCGCGATGAGATACGCCCCTCGGAGTTCGGCTCCGCGCAGGTCGGCGCCTTCGAGCCGGGCTCCGACCAGGTCGGCACCCCGTTGGCTGCGCTTCTTGCGCCGGGGAACCGTGGCGCGTTCGAGTTCACCGGCGCGCAGCAGGAGGGCAGCGGTCCTGTCCCGGTGCGCGGACACGTCCAGCTCGGCGAGGTCCTCGGCGGCAAGGTGGGTGAGGCGTTCCGTCGCGTCGAGGGCGTCACGGAGGTCGGCGTGCAGACGGGCGGCGGCCGGCAGGGTGAGGGCTTCCGTCAGGTACCAGAGCAGTTCGTGAAGCTGCCTCATGACGGGGAAAACCTGGAACATCTGCTGGGCGGTGTCCGGAGCAGACCGCCAGTCCCGGCCGGCGTAGGTTTCCTGCGAGACCTTCTGGCCCGCGCCGAAGCAGTCGTACACGGTGCAGCCGGAGAAACCCTCGGGGCGCAGCCGGGTGTGTATGCCGCAGCGGAAGTCGTCCGCCAGATTGGGACAGGGGGTCCCCGCGGCCTTGTTGATCGCGAAGTCCGCCGAAGCGGTCAGCGTGAGTGCGACGCAGCACAGCCCGAAGCAGTTCGTGCAGTCGGCGCGCAGAGCGGCCCGCGCGGTGACGGGTGCGGCGGTCGGGTCGTCGTCGGGCACGTGCCTGGTTCCTCCTGTGTGCGGTACCACCAAGCTTACGGGTGTGTGCGGAGCCGGGCGGCAGGCTCTGTCAGTGGTCGGGCGCACACTTGGTCACAGACGTCACGGGTGTGAAGGGGGCAGGACATGGGTGCGTCGGAGGAGAGAGGTTTCGAGCCCGCGACCGGCGACGGCCCTGCGGTCCCCGAAGCCGCGGGCGGGCGTGCCGGGGAGGTGCGGACCGCTTTCGACGGGATGCTTCAGATCAGACGGCTGACCAGGGTGGGGGCCGCGGATCCCGAAGGTGTTCCGGCTCCCTGGGAGCTGCACCGGCCGCTACGGGCCGTGGCGTTGGCGTTGGAAGCCGCCGGGATACCCGCTTCGGCGGTCGGCCCGTCAGGCGAGCGGACCGACACGGGCTATCGCGTGTGCGCGGGCGAGGCGACCGGATCGGTGCGCGTCGAGTGGGCCGGTCCGCCGGGCAGTGGAGCGGCGCACGACGAGGAAAAGGCGCTGACCGGATGCGCCACGGTGCTGCGGGCGCTGGGCTGGACGGCTCTGCTGTACCGCGGACCGCGCCGGCGGCGCTTTCTCGAGGTCGAGCCGCCGCCTGCGGCCCGGTCCTGAGGGCGCCTTCCGTGGTGGCCGCGGGGCATTGTCAGACCCGTGAAGGATGCTTGACGGTCCGACACCTCTGACCGGGAGATGCTGAGATGCACGAAACCGAAATCGCTGCGGCACAGGCGTACGTCCGTTTACTGGCCGCCACGCGCGCCGCGCTCGCCGATCCGGCCGAAGCCCCTTTGTACATGCCACTGCTCGCCTCCCCGATCGAGGAGGCCGACGAGGCGCTGCGGAGCGCGGGCCTCGCGGGGAACGAGGACAGGCTCTTCGCGATCGTACGGAAGCTTCAGCCGAGCCTGACGGGTTCCGGTCGCTGACCGTTCCCGGGTCGCGGTGGGTGCCTCGCGCCTGAGACGGGGCGGCCGGCCGAGGGGGTGGCCGGGTGCTCCGCGGAGGCGCCCATCGCGGGGGGGGGGGGGGGGGGGCCCTCGCTACAGACCCCCGTAAAGGAGCGAGCCGGGGGGGGTGTGGGTCTCGCCCGTTTGAAGCCCGGGCTTAACACCGGACAGGATAAACGG
>NZ_JBIAIN010000045.1:0-7603 GCF_042871445.1 Streptomyces sp. NPDC005794 | reverse complement strand
AATAACTGCGTTTGCGTGGTCTACCAGTCCCCGGCCCGGGGCGGGGGGGCGGGCACCCGGGGGGGGCCCCCCCCGGTGGGGGGGGGGGGGCGGGCGGGGGGCCCCCCCCCCCCGGGGGGGGGGCCCCGCCCCTGGCGCATGGTGCCGCGCACGTCCCCACGGACACGCGTGCGGATCACCGAGCGCGCCGCGCACCATGCCTTCGATCCCCCCGTGACCTGGGCCGGGATCGCCGCGAATGCTGTCGCGGCCGTCGCCCTGGTGGCCGTGCACCGGCGCCGCCGACGGCGTTCCAGCTGATCCGCTGTGGGCCAGTCAGGGTACTTTTACTCGTTTTCATGGTGTCCCGACACGCTCTTCCGAAGATCCGTGTCATCTCTTAGGCGATCAGGTGATCAGTACGACAATCATCCCGGCTTGAAGGAGCCCAGCATGCGTATTTCCGCTTCCGTCCGCTCCCGCAGCGCCCGTACGGGCGTCACCCTGGCCGCCGCGGTGGCCGTCGCCGGCGCCACCCTGGCCGGAGCTCCGGCCGCCTTCGCCCTCGGTGAGAGCGGCGACATCGACATCCAGTCGACCGAGCACTCCCGTGGCGGGCACCACGAAGAGGGCGTCATCAAGGTCTGCGAGTTCAAGCTCGTGGCGACCAACTTCGACGGAGCGCCGTCGATCGGCTGGTCGATCACTGAGCAGCCCCCGGCATCGCTCCCTCTGACCTCGAACACGTTGGCCGACACCCTCCCGCTCGCCCAGGGCCGGGCCGAGAGCGACGAGTACCGCCTTCCGAACGGTACGTACCTGCTCCAGTGGCCGGTCCCGGGCGCGACGCCCAAGCAGAAGAACTTCACGGTCGACTGCTCCCACGAGGGCAAGAAGGAGGAAGGTCACGGCGGCAGCAAGGACAGTTCCTCCCGGGCCGGCGGCGAGAAGGAAGAGCACGGCGGCAAGACCGGCGGCGAAGGTTCGTCCTGGTCCGGCGGCGAGAAGGAAGAGCACGGCGGCAAGACCGGCGGCGAAGGTTCGTCCTGGTCCGGCGGCGAGAAGTCGTACGACAAGCCGTCCGGCGCGGTGCCCGCGGGTGGCGGTGGCGTCCCGGACATGGAGAGCGTGAGCTCCGAGAGCGAGTCGAACGTCGGCGCCTCGACCGCGCTCGTCGCCGGTGCCGTCGGAATCGCGGGGCTGATCGTGGTCCGTCGATCCGCACGCCGCCGTGCCCGCAACGAGGCATAACTCGCGCGGCCGACGGCGACGACGGGGACCGAGTCGTGCGTGCCGGCTCACCATGACCCTGTGCGTGACCTTCTCGCTGGTGACCGGCGTCGTGTGGGCGAGCTCGGAATCGCCCGAGGACGCCTCGTCGGTCACCGCCGCCCGTGGCAGCGACGCCGCGGGCGGCGGGGCCCCGCCGTTCCGAAGGGCACCGCACGAGCCACAGGCGAAGGTACCGGCCTCGCACGCACCACTGGTGCACTCCCGGCCGGTGAAGGTCGCCGTCCCCGCGATCTTCATCGAAGCGTCCGTCACCGGCCTCGACCTCGACAAGAAGGGCCGGCTCGGCGCCCCGCCGCTGAGCAAGCCCAAGGTGGTGGGCTGGTACCGCAGGGGACCGTCCCCCGGAGAGGCGGGAACCTCTCTGCTCGTAGGCCACCGGGACACCGCGACGGGACCGGCGATCTTCCTCAATCTCAACGCCCTGCGCCGGGGTGACACCGTGAAGGTCACCCGGGCGGACCGGCGGACCGCGGTCTTCACCGTCGACGAGGTGAAGACCTACACGAAGGAGAAGTTCCCCGACGACAAGGTGTACGGCACCACCGGCCGTCCTGAGCTCAGGCTCATGACCTGCGGTGGACGCTTCGACAAGAAGAACGGCTACTCCGCCAACGTCGTCGTCTTCGCCCACCTGACGTCACTCACGAAGGCGGCCTGACCCAGGCACGCCACACGGAACCGGCCGGTACCTCGGGGGCGAGGTACCGGCCGTCCGCGTGCTCCACCGGCCGCCCGACGACCGTCGCCCCGGCCCGGCTACGTCGCGCACACGCTCTCGTCGGCCCGGGACTGCTTGACGTCCACCTTCTTCGGCGAGGCGATGGGTGTGCCGGCCTCCTTGAAGTCCGCCCCGAGCACGAGCATCATCGCCTCCGTCCCGGTGGCGTCCGTCGTGCCGGGCTTCAGTGCCGAGGCGGGCAGACCCATGAGGTCCGCGAGCGCACGGGCCTGGTCGGCCTGGTTCGGCGCGTACTCCAGCGTCGTCGCGGCCACGTTCTCCGGGGCGTTGCCGACGTTGCTGGACTTCAGCACGCCCTCGGAGCTCTGCAGCCAGCCCAGGACCCTGCCCGCCGACCCTGGCGGTGCGCCGCCGTTGGCGAGATCGACACGCACGTCCGACGCCTCCGCCCGCGGCCCTTCGAGCAGAGCGGCCTGCTTGTCCTTGGCCGTCTTCTGCTCCTTCTTCGCCTCGGTGAAGGACACGTCGTTCTGCAGCATGCTGAAGACCTTCGGCGCCTCGACCGGGTCCGGAACGACGGTGACGGGCGTGGGCTCGTCCGGGTTGTCGACCACCGGCATCGTCATCAGGGTGATGTTCTTCAGGTCGATCTTGCCGAGCTCCCTGGCGAGGGTGACGAGCTTGCCCGCGCTGCCTATCCCCTTGTCCACGGTGAGGGCGTTGGTGGCCGCCTCGGCGACATCGAGCATCTTCGTGGGACTGCTCAGTGTGTCTTCCTTCAGCTGTCGCATCATCGACGCGACGAACTTCTGCTGCATCTCGATCCGGTCCAGGTCGCTCTCGTTCTTGAGACCGTGCCGGTTGCGGAGGAACGAGAGCGCGTCCTCCCCCGCGATCCGGCTCTCCCCCGCCGGGAGGTCGAGCTTGGACCCGCCGTCTTCGTCCTTGATGGGCTCCTTCAGACACACCTTGACGCCGCCGACCGCGGTGGACAGCGTCTTGACCGCGTTGAAGTCGAACATCATGAAGTGGTCGACCTCGAGGTCGGTGATGCCCTCGACCGTACGCATGGTGCAGCCCGGATCGCGTCCGTTCACCCCGAAGGACTCGTTGAACTTGGTGGGCGAGGCCGAGCCGGCGATGACCTCGGTCGAGCCGTCGGGCTGTCTGGTCTCACAGTCCGGGATCGTGGTCATGAGGTCCCTGGGAATGCTCACCACGCTGGCGTTGGAACGGTCACCCGATATGTGGAGGAGGAGCGTGGTGTCGGCGTGACCGGTGACGTTGTCCCGGTTGCCGTAACCCTCGTTGCCCTTGCCGACGCGTACGTCGTTGCCGATGATCAGGATGTTGGCCGGACCGTCCGCCAGGACGCCGTCGCTCCCCACGTCGCCGATGTCGACGGTGGTGATGTTGCCGTCGAGGCGGTTGTACCAGTAGTACGCGTACGCCGACGTCCCGACGAGGAGGAACGCGAGGCCACCCCCGGTCCACAGCAGCACCTTCTTCCTGCCGCGCTGCTTGCGCTTGCGGCGGCCGGATCCGGGTGCGGTGGCGGGAGCGGACGCGTCACGGCGGCTGCGCTGCCGGGGCACCCGGGCGGGCGCGGCAGTGGCGGTGCCGTCGGGAGAAGGGGATCCGGCGCCGGAGTCACCGTGGGGGCCGGCTGCTGACGGACCGTCCAAGCGCAGTTCGTACGCACCGGTCTCGGGATCGACCACCCACTGGTCCGCGGGGTCGACCTCGTCCGCCCCTCCATAGGTCTGCGCGTCCATGCTCCCCAGTTCTCTGTCAGGTACCACACGAGTCGCCTAATTGTTCGACACGCCATACTACTGGGGGGTGTGTTGTTTCATGTTGTTCGCAACAAACCTGCTGTGACGCACGCGTTTTGACTGCACGCCAACTGCCGTGTCCTTCACCACGCTTGCGCCCGACATGCGCTGAGGCCCCCGTTCACGGGGCGCCGAGAACAGCGGAGCCTCGAACAGGCATCGGCCGCCACTCCTGAGCCACGCCGCACACCCGCCTCTGCCGCTGGGCCAGGGACGGTTACCCAGCCCGTGGAACTCGGCCCCCCGCTGTCTCGTACTCCCCCGGGGCCCTATGGTGGCGATGGCCGGGTGCGGCGCGACGGGCCGTCCCGGAGACCCGGTCAGCAGCCCGCCGCCTCGAACATGCTCTTCGGGATGGCGATGTTCATGGCCTTGATGACCGGCTTGCCGTGTTCCCGGCCGAGCAGTGAGACCGCGCCCGTGGCCAGCTGGAACAGTTCGCCACTGGTGACGGGCAGCCCCAGGTAGCGGGCCGTGAGGACGCGCAGGAAATGGGAGTGGGCGACCAGCGCGACGTCGTCGTGGCCCATGCGGGAGGCCGCCGCACCGACCTCGGCCAGGACCCGGTCGGCGCGGTCCGCGATCTCCGACGGGGACTCGCCGGGGTGGTCTTCGGGCCCGGGTGCGACGCCGTGCCTCCAGAGGTCCCAGTCGGGGCGGGTACGGCGGATCTCCACCGTGGTGACGCCCTCGTACGCGCCGTAATCCCACTCGTGCAGGTCCGGCGTCACACGCGGCGCGCGCAGGCCGGCCAGCTCCGCGGTGCGGCGGGCGCGCAGGAGGGGGCTGACCAGGGTGAGGCCGACGCTGCGCTCCTCGAGGACGGGAACGAGCGCGCGGGCCTGGCGCTCCCCGAGGTCGGTCAGGGGCAGGTCCGTGTGACTCGTGTGCTGCCCGGAGCGGGACCATTCGGTCTCGCCGTGCCGGATCAGGATCAACTCGCCCATGGATACTTCCGTTCTGTGCGCCGTACTCGTACGTATGTACCGCTGGTGCCAACCTGCCGGCCCACGATCGCATTCCATCCGGCCCGGCGCGGGACGGCTCGCCCCGGCAGGGCGGCTCCGGGCCCGGACCGCGCAACCAGCGCATCGGACCGGGCCGCCGCATGCCGGGCGGCTGACTGCTGCGTCAGGCCGATTCGCCGACGACCGTGACCGTGTACGGCCGGTCCGTGTCCGTCGTGACGCGGACCTCGCCGCCCTCGCGGACCACCTCGTAGACCGCCGCCACCGCCCCCGTGCGGTCGGGGACGGTCACCGTGCGGGTGAAGTCGCCCGTTCCGGCGGGGGCGAACACGCGGAGTTCGAGGCCGTCGAGCCACTCGCCGTCCGGGCGGGACTCGTCCGCACCCAGCGCCAGGACCGCGCCCTGGCGGACCAGCAGGGGCAGGCTGTCGAAGCCGTGGGTCTCGCGGCGCCAGGAGGGGCCGGTGACGGTGTCGCCCGTCAGCAGGTGGGTCCAGGTGCCCTCGGGCACGTAGTACTCCACCTCCCCGTCCTCGGTGAAGACCGGGGCGACCAGGACGTCCGGGCCCAGCAGGTACTCGCGGTCCGCCGTGCGGGCCGTCGGGTCGTCCGGGAACTCCAGCAGCAGGGGGCGCATCGTCGGGACGCCCGTGCGGTGGGCCTCGACGGCGGCGCCGTACAGGTACGGCATCAGGCGGTGCTTGAGGCGGGTGAACTGCCGGGCCACGTCCACCGCCTCGTCGCCGAACTCCCACGGCACGCGGTACGACGAGGAGCCGTGCAGCCGGCTGTGCGAGGAGAGCAGGCCGAAGGCGAGCCAGCGCTTGAAGACCGCCGGGTCGGGGGTGCCCTCGAAGCCGCCGATGTCGTGGCTCCAGAAGCCGAAGCCGGACAGGGACAGCGAGAGGCCGCCACGCAGGGACTCCGCCATCGCCTCGAAGGAGGACCAGCAGTCACCGCCCCAGTGGACCGGGAACTGCTGGCCGCCGGCGGTGGCGGAGCGGGCGAAGAGGACGGCCTCGCCCGCGCCCCGCTGTTCCTCCAGGAGCTCGAAGACGGCCTGGTTGAAGAGGTGCGTGTAGTAGTTGTGCATGCGCTCGGTGTCGGAGCCGTCGTGCCAGACGACGTCCGTCGGGATGCGCTCGCCGAAGTCGGTCTTGAAGCCGTCGACGCCCTGGTCCAGGAGGACCTTGAGCTTGGCCTGGTACCAGGCGGTGGCCTCGGGGTTGGTGAAGTCGACCAGCGCCATGCCGGCCTGCCACTTGTCCCACTGCCAGATGTCGCCGTCGGCGGTCTCGACGAAGTAGCCCTTGGCGGCGCCCTCTTCGTACAGGGCGCTCTTCTGCCCGATGTACGGGTTGATCCAGACGCAGATCTTCAGGCCCTTGTCCTTGAGCCGGGCGATCATGCCCTCCGGGTCGGGGAAGACCGCCGGGTCCCACTCGAAGTCGCACCACTGGTACTCGCGCATCCAGAAGCAGTCGAAGTGGAAGACGCTCAGCGGGATGCCGCGCTCGGCCATGCCGTCGACGAAGGAGGTGACGGTGGCCTCGTCGTAGGAGGTGGTGAAGGAGGTGGTCAGCCAGAGGCCGAACGACCAGGCCGGGGGAAGCGCGGGGAGACCGGTGAGGGCGGCGTACCGGGACAGGACGTCCTTCGGGGTGGGGCCCGCGACGACGAAGTACTCCATCGTCTGGTCCTCGACGCTGAACTGCACCTGGCCCACGGCCTCGGAGCCGATCTCGAAGGAGACCTTGCCGGGGTGGTTGACGAAGACGCCGTAGCCGCGTGAGGACAGATAGAACGGGATGTTCTTGTAGGCCTGCTCGCTGCTGGTGCCGCCGTCGGCCTGCCACATGTCGACGACCTGGCCGTTCTTCACGTACGGCGTGAAACGCTCGCCGAGGCCGTGGACGGTCTCGCCCACGCCGAGGGCGAGCTGGGCGAACATGTGGTGGCTGCCGTCGTCGACGGTGGCGAACGCGCTTCCCTTGCGGCCGGCGGAGGTCAGGACCCGGCCGTCCCCGTCGAGGAACTCCAGGCCGAAGACGCCCTCGGTGGGAAGCCGCAGGGTCAGCGGGCCGCTGGTCAGCTCGGCGGTCGTGCCCTGCGTACGGGTCGTGGCGGCGGACTGCGGGGCGGCGCCCGGCAGTTCGAAGTCGGGGCCCTTGCGGCGCTTGCCGGCGTGGTGGGTGAGGCGCACCGCGATGACGCCCTCGGCCGGGGCGTAGGCCTCCACGGTGATCAGCGGAGCGTTCAGCGTGTCGCCGCGGCGCGTGACGCGCTTGACTGCGGCGTAAGCGGCGAGGCGGTCGTCGTCGAGGCGGACATCGCGTACTTCCGTGGCGTACGAGGCGTGCACACCACTGCGCATCTGCCAGAAGCCGTCGGTGAACTTCATGGGGGTGGTCCTTAGCCGATCAGGGGGTGCTGGGCGGGACGTCAGGGCGCCTGCGGCAAGCGCGGCTGCGGGTCCTCTCGGTTTTGATCGTACACAAAACAAATGTGACCGACAGGGTGGGTGGACGACGGGAATTCCCGGAATGCCCGAGTAGCCGAATCGTATGGTGGCGCCCCGGATCTGCCATGTTGGCGCCACGTGACCGATACGTCACGGAAATGGTCTAGAAACCTTTGACGGGATGGCGTATTAATTCTGCAAGCAAACAAATTGACCGGGCGGCCGAGGTGTCGTCCGGGCCTGACGTCGACAAGAGGCTGTGCAATGCCGGACCGCTTCACTCCCACCCCCGCGGACAGGTTCACCTTCGGTCTCTGGACCGTGGGCTGGCGTGGCAACGACCCGTTCGGTGACGCGACGCGTCCCGCCCTGGACCCGGTCGAGTCGG
>NZ_JBIAIN010000044.1:0-8882 GCF_042871445.1 Streptomyces sp. NPDC005794 | reverse complement strand
CGCTTCTGGTACTTGCTTGCCACCTGGTCACTGCTTCCTCTGGAACCACTCAGGTCCCAGTTTCCAGGTGTTCACGATCAAGGGGAAGCTTCAGGGCGTAGTAGGCGCTTTCGTGTTCCCAGCGCTCGTGGTAGAGGAACACGAGGCGCTCGGCCGGATAGCGGTCGGCGTCCACAAGAGTGGTTGCCAGGCGATAGGAGCCGTCGAAGGTGCTGCCGTCCGAGCAGTGGATGCTCACACGGGCCTCGATGATGCGTACCCGGACACCTCCGATGACCGAGAGGTAGGAGGAGTCGGCGAGCTGGTGCAGGACCGGCAGGCGACGCCGATGTTTGATACGGCCGAGGATCTGTGCGCCGGTGGCGTGCACCGCGGCGAAGAAGTCGTTGCCGTCGAAACCTCGGTCCCACAACACCAGCATCTCCGGGCCCAGATGCTCCAGCAGCGCGGTGGCATAGGAGATCTCGCCCCTGCGGGTGGGGCCGAAGACGGCCGCGATGACGGACCGGGTGCCGGTCTCGACCAGCGTCATCAACTCGACCTGGGGGTAGCCGCCGTTCGGACACCGTCCCAGCCGGTCCCGGTTCCGCTCGCTGTCGGGCACCTTGATCGAGCTGCAGCCGTCGAACGACACCGTCCGGAACGGACCGAACCGCACCCCCGACGTCGTCGGCTGAGCCAACGGCCCAGCCAGCACCTCGAACAACGCCCGCACCGGCGCGCTGCCGAGCCTGCGGCGCAGATCACGCAACGCCTTCGTACTCGGACAGACGATCGGCATCCCGGCAAGGCCGGCGGTCAGCTTGTCCCAGACCAGCCGGTAGCCGACCTCGGGAAACAGACACATGGCCAGGAGGAGATAGACACCGACACGGGAAGGGAGATCACGCAGCCGCCGCTGCACGGTCCGGGTCTCCTTCAGGACAGCGTCCACCAGCTCGAACGGCACGATCGCAGTCAGCTCGCCCAGATGGCCGGGCGCGAAGCGGCCCGCGGCCACCGTGACCGTTCGGGTGATGGTCGTCATCGCGGGCGGAAGGACAGAATGAGCGGGCAACGGAGCTCCCTTGCGATACGAGCTGTCTTGGACGACTGCCCGTACCAACGAGCTCCATTGTGCTACGTCAGGAGATTTTCAACTCCCTTGTGTGACCTGCGAAAACGCTAACTACCCGGCCTTGGGGGAACTTCAGCCTCGGGCTCGCCTTGTGGGCGTTCACCCGGCACAACACTCCGGACCCCGCTGCCAGGGTCCCCTCTCGCAGCAGACCCTGAGCGTTCTCGCCTCACACTCCGGCCTGCGGAGCGCGCCACTCATGCAAAGGATGAGCGGTCCGGGGGCGGCCGTCGGGCACACCGGCGTGGCGGCTGCCCCGGGGGCACTTTGGGTCGTGCGGCGGATCGACTTCATGTCCAACAGGAGTCCGTTAGGCGCTACGCCGACGATGGCGCTGCTGGTGCAGCTCGGGGCGGGGTGACGGGGCTGCCCTGCGGCGGCGGTGCCTCAGCTCTGTGCGGTGTCGTCACCCGTCTGCCCGGCGCCCTCAGCTGCGGCTGCCTTCTCGCGCATCTTGCGTACCAGCTGCGCCTTCTGGTCGGCGGCGCCCTGACGGTCGAGGTTGCGGTGCGGCCCATTGTTCTGCCGTTCGGCGCGGGACAGCTTCTTACGCTGGCCGCCACCCATACCCACAGGGTTGTTGATGTTCTTGCTCACGGTCACGGGTTCTCCCGGAATGATGTGAAGTGGTCTACGGATTCATCGGTGGGGGACGGTCGCGGCGACGTCGAAGGACGTCAGAGGGGGCCCATCGCTCTCACTCGTAAATCGGCGTTTGGAAGAACATGACCAAGACGTTACCCGGTTCCACCGGCCCCGCAGACCAAGGTTCTGGACTGCCATCTTTCACGATGGTCCAGTTCCCGCTGCTGCTCGCGTCGGGCTCCCGGTCGTACGCCCAGGATCCCGAAAGCCCGTACGAGGATACAGGCTGAGCCTCCCGGCGATGCCCGCGTTGGAGCCGGGCCGCGCGGGCCGCGCACTTTGTGTGCTGCGGCCGTCGGGACTACGAGGACTTCTCCCACCTCGAGAAGGCAGACCAGGCCGTCGCCGCTGGGCCTGGTAGTGGGAGGCGGACGCACTCTTTGCCCGGGTCCCAGTTTCCAGACGTGGTCGAGGTCGCGCCTCTTCGGTTTGCGCAAGCGACACCGGTGCGCGATCAGCGCCCCTGTCGGCAATGCTCCCGCCGGCTCGGCCTGGCCATGAGCACCGTCAAACGCTAACCCCGGTGAGTTTGCGGCCGGTGGGGTCCTCGTCCTCGTCCAGGGCGGCCTTGACGGCCAGCCGGGTGCCGGACCGCGTAACGCAGGTAGCCCGAAGAGTCGCGCACGATGCCACCGACGCCGGGCACCGGCGGGAAGGCGCCAGTGGCGGAGTAACGAGTGCCGTTCGCCTTGGACCGGTTCAGGTGGTGCAGGTCCGCCGCGAGAAACGTCCACGACGATCTTGTGCTCGCCCTGGGACACAGGCTCGGGGTGCTCGCCGGAGACGGCGGAGCGTCGTACGTCGTGACAACCGCGGCATGTCATGAGGAACTCCCACAGCTTGGTTTGTATTACAAAGTACTATTAGGGTTGTTGGTAATACAAATGATGTCAAGTAGGGTGGCACGCATGGTTCCCGACGACTCCACGGACGCCCTGATCGACGGCCTGGTCCGCAGTTCCTTCCAGGTCATGGGCGTTCTCACCCGCATCGGCGCCGAGCACGACCTGTCCCTCACCCAATTGCGCGTGCTCGGTATCTTGCGCGACCGACGCCCTCGCATGAGCGACCTTGCAGCCTTCCTGGGCCTGGACAAGTCGACCCTGTCCGGCCTCATCGCCCGCGCCGAACAGCGCGGGCTGCTGACACGCGGTACCAGCCCCGAGGACAAGCGAGCCGTCGTCGTGCTGATCACCGACGCCGGACGCGACCTCACCCAGCGCCTGTACGAGGAAGCCCGGGACGCCCTCGCGCCGGCCACCGGCCGACTCGATCCGGAACAGCGCGATCAGCTCGCTCAGCTGCTCGAGCCGCTCCTCACCCCGCCCCTGCCGGCAACGCCGCGTCCCGAGCGCCCGGTCCGTGGCATGCCCTGAGCCCGGGACCACCTGCCGTCGCCGGCCCGGCGTGCCGGGGCGAGTTGGGAGCCTCACACGGAGGCGGTGCTGTGCACGCAGATGATCTCCACCCCCTCCACTTCCTCCTGCAGAGTGACCCCCGCAGGATCGTCCTCGCGCGGTCCGATGTCACGGCGTCGAGGACGACGGCCAGCTCCACTTCACGGCGCTGAAGCCGGAGGGGGAGCCGGCGTCGCTGCTGGCCTTGCGGGCGGCGGTGAAAGCGTCGCTCATCGGGTGGGCCTGTCGCGGAGGTACTGCTGGAGGTGTTCGCCTGGACCGGCGCGGACCAGGCGTCTCATCTCACCACCAGCGGCGACCTACCTCAACGACCGCTGGGCCGAGGGCTGCACCAATGCCTGGACGGTGTGGGAGAAGATTGCTTCGCTTGGCTGTCAGGGCAGCTACCAGCGGGTTCGTGCCTATTTCCGGGAGAAGCGGTTCTCGCCGGGCCCCGTCACCGCTCGGCCACCGTCCCCCCGGGTCGTCGCCGGATGGCTCCTGCGTCGGCCGGAGACCCTCACCGAGACGGAGTACCTTCGGCTCAAGGCTGTGGCCAGATGTTCGGCCGGGCCGGCTTTCATCTCCTCTGTAAGCGCGTCCTGCTCTACTCGTGATGCACAGGTCAGACGGCATCATCAAGGAGGCCGAAGCCGTCCGGGAACCCTTCCAGGAACTCCCGCCGCGCGGGGTCGGACTCGGCTTCGGCCATCGTCCCGAGCAGACCGATCAGTTCGCTCCGTTGGTCGCTCGACAGGTTGCTGGCCAGGTGGGCGACACCCTCCAGGACCTTGACGGCGTCGTCCGGATCCATCTGCTCGTCTTCGCTGCTCTCGATGAACCACAGGACGTCGACCAAAGCCTCGGCCAGGGCGTGGGTCAGAGACGAGTACACGGGCTTCAAGGCGGACTCCCAGCAAGTCACGGCAGCAGAGTCCGGTGATCTCACCACACGCTACTGACATCCCACTCAGTCAGCCCTCCACGGAAAGTGGACCAGAACCGAAACTCGTGAAGACCTTCCCCCCAGAGATCGCTCTGAAGGTGAACGAAGCCAGCTTGGCCTGCAACGGGCCCGGTGCGTCCGCGACGACCTCCATGATGTCCCGATACACGTCCGGCAGCACCGATGTCACCAGCCTCCCGCCACGGCGGGATCATCACCGCTCCCACTGCGTGCGGCTGCGACTCCGGCTCCGCCGGCACGTCCGCCTCGACGTCACTGCCCGCGGCCGACAGCTCGGCCAGCACCTTCGTGACGGTTTCCCGCGTGATCTCCAGCCGCGACAGCTCCTCGCGGGCCTTCTCCAGCTGGACGGTCAACTCCGCAGATTCGGCCTGCAGTTCCTCCACACACCGCCAAGCTGCGGCCTCCCGCCCCTCAAGCTCCTCCGGCAAAGACACCACGGCGCCCCACCCCCACTTCAACACGGTAGAAGCAAGCCGCCGCCCCAGCACTGCCGATCAGCGTCTTCCCAGCTCAGTCATCCCCCGAAAGGAGCCGCGCCCAAATGAGATGACGCCTCAGCATGCGTCTGGCGGTCAGTGGCGCGAGTGGACGATGTGGTGGTCGCGCAGGCTCTGTCCGGTTTCCCGAAGGGTTCGCGCGGCAGGGCGTGCTGTCCAGCCCAGTTCGTCGATCGCCTTCTGGCTGGACAGCCGCTCGGGGCGGCCGACGTAGCCGAGGGCGAGGCGCAGGGCGGGGTCGAAGCGGGCGGCGAGCCACATTGCCCAGTAGGGGAGGCGCCGGGTGGGGACGCGGAAGCCCGCGGGACCGAATTCGGTGGCGAGGACGCGGGCCATGTCGAGCACCGAGGTGTACGTACCACCGCAGAGGTAGCGGTTGCCGGGGGCTCGCGGGTTCTCCATGGCCAATCGGTGCGCGGTAGCGATGTCCCGGACGTCGACGAGGCTGAAGCCGAGGTCGGGGACTGCCGGCATGGATCGGTCGAGCAGCCGTTGGACGACCGCGTTGGAGGTGTTCACTTCGGCGCGCTGCAGAGGGCCAAGGACGAGTGCGGGGAGCAGCGTGACCAGGTCGAGGCGGCTCTTGTCGGGCAGGTCGGCGTAGAACTTCCAGGCGGCGCGCTCGGCGAGGGTCTTGCTCTTCTCGTAGGGCGAGCAGTTCTCGATGGGCGACCAGTCGTCCTCGGTGTGGTGGCCGTTCTCGGGTTCGGCGCGGCCGGCGTTGACCGCCAGGGATGACGATGTCAGGACCACGCGGCGGACGGTGTCGCTCGCGGCCGCGGCGCGCAGTACGCGCAGGGTGCCGTCGACCGCGGGTCGGACGACCTGGTCCTCGGTGCGTGGGACCGAGGGTGGGTTCGGTGAGGCCACGTGCAGTACGAAGGTGCATCCGTCGACCGCTTCGGCCCAGCCTTCGTCGGTGTCCAGGTGGGCGGCGACGAAGTCGATACGCCCGCCGAGATCGGCTGCGAGAGCGGTCAAGTGGGTGACCTTTTCGGTCTGGGCTGGGTCGCGGACCGTGCCGCGGACGGTGTATCCGTGCCGCAGCAGTTCCTCGATGCAGTGCCCGGCGACGAAGCCGGAAGCGCCGGTGACCAGGACGGTGTCAGGCTGGGGGGAGCTCATGGGTTTCCTGCCGAAATATTCTTTTTGCCCATGCTTCGGGCGCTGAACGGAGATGTGGCCGGTGAGGTGTGAGTGTCATGACCAGGTGGATCACGCGACGGGTCCCACTTGTGTGGGCTGTCGCGGGTGGGAGTGCAGTCCCGCACGGCCGGCCGTGCCATGGCCGGGGGCGGGATCGGTCCATGCGTAGTCCTCCGCCGAGGAGGGCTTGTTCTGGAGGTGCCGACCGCGAGCCCGGGTCCCATCAGGTGACCACATGCTGGAGTGGCTGCCCGACGGTGCACGTCGTCGGTGATGCCTGCCCGGGCTGCGATGCGACGATCCTGGCGGTCACCGGGCCGCGCGACGGTTTCAGATCTGGTTCTCACCGCCGTCGACGTACAGGTTGGCGCCCATTATGTAGCTGCTGCCCGCGGAAGCGAGGAAGGCCACAGTGGCGGCGACCTCCTCCGGGCGTCCGATCCGGCCGATCGCGACTTCGGCGCCGAGCTTCTTCTTGAAAGCGGCTGCGCTTTCCTCGCCGACGAGTTCGGTGATGCCGGATGTGTCGATCGGCCCGGGCGAGATCGCGTTGACGCGAACGCCCCGGCTGCTGAGTTCGTTGGCCCAGGTCCGGGCGAAGGACCGGACGGCGGCCTTGGACGCCGCGTACGCGCCGAACGCCGGTGTGCCGTGGTCGGCGGCCGTGGAGGCGTTCAGGATGACCGAGGCGCCGTCATTCAGGAGCGGCAGCGCCTTCTGCACGGTCAGGAGTGTGCCCTTGACGTTGACCTCGAAGATGCGGTCGAAGTCCTCGCCGGTGATCTGCTCCAGCGTCGCGAACGAGGCGGTGGCCGCGTTGGCGAACAGCACGTCCAGGCCACGCCCCCGCTCGCGCACCGTGTCGTACAGCCGGTCCAGATCGGCCGGGTCGGTGATGTCGCCCGGCACCGCGGTGACCGCGGAGCCGATGGACTCGACCGCCTCCTTCAGTTCGGCCTCGCGCCGGCCGGTGATGAACACGTGCGCTCCCTCGGCCACCAGCCGTGCAGCGGTGGCCCGGCCGATGCCTCGCGTTCCGCCGCCCGTGACGACAGCCGTCTTGCCTTCGAGCATTCCCATGATGCAACCTCTCCCTGCTTCTGTTCCGATCGGAACAGAAGTAGACCGTAGCACTTCTGGTCCGATCGGAACAGAAGGGGTATGATCTGGAGTGTGGAAGCTACGAGCAGGGCACCGATCGGCCGGCCGCGAGGGTTCGACACCGACGAGGCCCTGCAACGGGCCATGGTCGTCTTCTGGGAACACGGCTATGACGCCGTCAGCCTCACCGACCTGACCCGCGCCATGGGGATCACCAAGACCAGCATGTACGCGGCCTTCGGTAACAAGGAGGACCTCTTCCGAAAGGCCCTGGAACGTTACGCCGAGGGCCCTGCCTCCTACAGCGCCCTCGCACTGCGGGAGCCCACCGCCCGGGGGGTGGCCACCGCCTACCTCACCGGCTCCGTCCATGCCTCCACCCGGGCCGGCTGTCCGGCCGGATGCCTCGGTGTCCAGGGTTTCCTGGCCGCGGGTCGCCTCGGACGGAGTGCCGGCGACGCGCTTGCCGCGTGGCGCAATGACAACCGGGCACACCTTCGCGACCGCTTCCAACGGGCCATCGACGAGGGCGACCTGCCCGCCGGCGTAAACCCGGACACCCTTGCCCGCTACCTCATGACCATGGCGAACGGCATCGCGGTCCAGGCGGCCGTGGGCGCCACCCGCGACGAACTCCAACAGGTCGCAGATGCCGCCCTCCACACCTGGCCCCCGGCCTGACGGGCTGCCCCACGATTGATCCTGGGGCGCGTCGGCCTATGGTTCGGCCGGCTGGTGCTCACTCGCAGACCGGCCCATCAGCGCCTGACCCTGTCGAGGATTGACTGCCTCGTCGTCCATTGAGGCCGCCATCTCCCTCGGCAGCGCCTCCCGAACTCCCTCGCCTACGTCCCAGTTGGGCCGCTCCTGCCAGATCCGCGGCGTTGCCGTCATGTACAACCGCCGCGCCGCCGGGATCACGCTCTGGCCGTGGATCCCTGCCCACGCCTTCCCCATCGACCCACTCGTCCTGTGTGCCTCATCGATCACGGCGAGGTCCATCGGGGCCAGCTGCTGTCCGTAAGCGCCTTCGAAAGCCTCAGCGAGGACACCGAGGCTGGCGTACGTCGCGTAGACGGTCACCGGCCCCGAACCGTGCCACAGGGCCAGTTGCACGGGATTCGTCGTGGAACGGACCCGCAGGCTCCACAGATCCGGGTCGTCCTGGAGCGAGCAGACAGCAACCGCCGGCCCCGTGTGCCCGACCTCGTGCCACGCCTTCACCGTCTGCGCCAGCAGGTCCAGCGTCGGCACCAGAACGAGAACGCGGCCCTTGGAAGCGAGCCGCTTTGCCGACGCTGCCGCAATAATCGTCTTTCCCGTGCCACACGCAGCGTGCACCTGCCCACGAAGGCCGTTCCACGGAATACCACCCGGCTGGATATCGAAGCCGCGCACAATGGCGGCAACGGCCTCGATCTGGTGGTCACGCAGTTTCACGGCCATGCCCCGTGTTCTCCTTTTCGCAATGCGGCGCGTAATCAGAAAGGAAACCCTGGCGCGCGGTGCTGGGGGGTGTAGTGCCTGATCCCAGATACTACACAGCATTAATTCGTGATGCATCATTCAGGCAACGGCTTCACTCCCTAAGATGACGCGTGACTTATTCTCGCCCATGATCGGCCGGCTTCCCTGTATGCTGACGAGGCATCAGTGAACTTGACTGGACAACTTCGAGGGAGGGGGCAGGGTGGAGCGCAGCGGAACCCGTCAACTGCGGTGCGGGCCGGCACCCGTCAGGTCGATGACCCGTCACTGCCGTTGCGCGGGCGATAGCTAGGGATCCCAAACCCTACACAGGCCCGCACGCGATGCACCCTCCCCGCGTAGCCAGCCAAGGAGGACCCGCTTGCGGGGACTCCCACAATTCGCGCTTGCGCGAATTGCCCAGTCTTTAGAATTCCGCTTGCGGAATTCATTCCCTCCGCTCGCGGAGGGAATGCCGAATTGCGCTTGCGCAATTCGGTGCGCTATGCGGCGGCTTGCCGCCGCATGACCCGCTCCGCGGG
>NZ_JBIAIN010000043.1:0-9482 GCF_042871445.1 Streptomyces sp. NPDC005794 | reverse complement strand
GATCACCCTCACGGAGCTGCAACGCAGCGGCCAGATACACAGCCCCATTGTCCTGAAACACCAAACGTAAAGCTACTTCAAACACGCAACACTAGCCCCGATAAGGCCGACGCCGATCCGGGTATTTGCTGAATTCATCATTAGGATGCTCCTGTCGTGTGCAGCCCCGGCAACGCTCTCCGGGCTGCGTCACGATGATTCGTTTCCGGACAAATGCGTGGGCACTCGGGCTCACCATGGCGAGCGAGCAATTATTGCCGTTCGCGTAGCGGCCGCGGGGTTTGAGCCCGAGTGACCCAAGCGCAGGTTTTACACGTGAGCCCAGTGGGCCTCGAGTTCGCGCGCGACATCGGCCGGACGCTCTATCATCGGCCAGTGCGAGCTGCGCAGCTTGAAGACGGCACGTGCGCGTGTGGCATTACCGAGCTCGTCGGCGAAGCGGTGAGGAAGAAACGGATCGTCCAGGCCCCAGATCACTAGCGCTGGTGCGGTCACGTTGCTCAAACCTGGCTTCCACTCCGCCCCGACCTCGATCGCCGAACGGTAAAGGGCGAGAATGCTTGCTCTCATAGTGACATCGAGATGCCGGACCGATTCGTTTGCCGCGTCGCGCGGCATCTGCGCCTCGTTGAGGCTTGCTGCGAACGCCTCGAGGTCGAGGTCCTCCATCCATTGCTCGCCCTCGCCTGGCGTTTGCCAGATCTTGGCAAGATAGTGCCACGGATACTCCGGATCGATTGGTCCGCTGATGCCTGTCCATGTCCGCACCAGATCTGGTCGGATAGACGCGAGACGGCCCGTGAGCAGAGACCCCCAATCATGACCGACCAGGTCGACGGGTTCGCCGATTTCTTCGATCTTCTTAATAAGCCAATCGAGATACTCTTCTTTCGTCGACGTGAATCCCGCTGGCAGGGGTACGCCAAACCCGGGGAGGTCGATCGTCACAATATCTTCGCGTTGAAGATAGGAACGGACGGTGTCCCAAAGCCGGTGGGTATCAGGTACACCATGGACGAGGACTGCAGGCATTTCGGATTCTCCAATTGATTGTTGTCGTGGTCGAATGGCCGGTCGGTCGAGTCAGGGAAGGAGGATGACTTTGCCGTGGGTGTGGCCCGTGGCGACGAGGCGATGAGCGTCCGCGGCCTCGTCGAGTGGGAAGCTCCGGCCGATGCGTGCGGTCCATGCGCCGGCGGCGATCAGATTCAGGGCTTCCTGGACAGGGCCGCGGTCGCGGTTCCCGCTGCCCCCGGGGCTGAATGCGACGCCGTGTTGTGCGGCATCGCGGTCGGCGAGCGTCACGATCCGGTCGGGGCCGCCGAGAAGATCGACGAGGGCGGGAAGGAGCCCCTTGCCGGCGGTGTCGAGCGCGGCGTCGACCCCGCCCGGAGCGGCGGCACGGATGCGATCGACCAGGCCCGGGCCGTGGGCGACAGGGGTCGCTCCGAGACTCCTGACGAAGTCGGCGTTGGCAGTCCCGGCGACGCCGATCACCGTCACACCGCACTGTCGCGCGAACTGCACGGCGGCGCCGCCCAGAGCACCGCTCGCGCCGGTGACCACGAGCGTTTCACCCGGGCGAATGTTCAGAAGCCCGAGAGCCCTCGCCGCGTTGTCGGCGCCGATGACAGTAGCCGCGGCCTCCTCGAAGGAAACGCCGTCGGGGATTGTCGCGAAGTTGCTGCTGACCGTGTACTCGGCGTAGGAGCCCTGGGTGGCGGAGTCCGGCCACCCGGCGACGCGGTCGCCGACCACGCCCTCGTCGACGCCCGGGCCGACCGCCTCGACGACGCCGGCGAACTCGAATCCGATGATGGCGGGAGCACGCAGGCGGAACGCTCCGGCGCGTGCCAGGATCTCCGCCGGGTTCACCCCGGCGGCGTGAACCCGCACCAGTACCTGACCCGGACCCGGCACCGGTCGCGGAGCCTCCGCAACCCGCAACACGGAGGGTTCGCCGAACGAGGTGATGACGGCGGCTTTCATGATGATCCTTCTCGTATACAAGGGTCATTTGCTCGCACCGTTCAGAACGGTGTCAGGTCAGGAAGACCGGAGGATTCTCGCCCCGCAGGCGGTAGTCGGGCCGGGGCCGTTCGAGGCGGATCGATTCCAGCACGGTGTACGCGTGGTACTTGGTCTGGGTGGTGGCTCCCGCCAGTCGTTCCCACCAGAGCCGGCCGTCGCTCGTTTCCTTCTCCAGGACGTGGCGGGTGGTGTAGTTCGCCATGGAGCTGATCCAGTTCTCGGTGCCGACGAAGATCCTGTCCCAGCCGGTGCCGGTCACGATGTCGGCGAGCGCATCCGAGCGGCTGAACCGCTCGACCGCCGCAGTCGCCCCCTCGAGCACGTCGGTGAAGTACTCCACGCACAGCTTCACCTGCTCGTAGGTGCCGTAATGCATGTGGTGCCCGCCGACGAAGTAGTCGAAGTCGTATTCGAGGATCTGGGACTGAGCTTCGTACCAGCCGGAGATGTTCTGCGAGGCGTCGCAGTGCATGAACGTGACGCTTCCCGGACTGACGATGTCGACGGCCGTGAGCACCTTCTGCCGCGGTGCGTAGATGAAGATGTTGCCGGGGCAGTGGTTCTCTCCCCCGTAGGCGAGCTGCAGGCTCACGCCGCCCACTTCGAGGACGAGTTCGTCGTCGAACGTCCTCGTCGGCAGGGGGCGCTTCGGGTCGGGGAAGCGCTCCAGGAGTTCCTTGGTGATGCGGTGGGCGACGATCTCGACGTCGGGACCGAACACGGAGGCCGCGCCGATGTGATCGGCGTGCCAGTGGCTGTAGATGACGTGGGTCACCGGTCTGTCGGTGACGTCCTCAATTGCCGCCAGCATGTTCTCGCCCAGCGTCGGAGGTGCGTCGATCGCGACCACGCCCTCCTCGGTCACCACGAATGCGGCGTCGTAGCCGGCACTGGTGACCCAGTAGAAGCCGCCGCGCAGTTCTTCCACGTGGTAGCCGTACTTCTGGAAGTGCTCGCTCTGGAAATATGGGGGGTAATACCCCTCGGGGTCCAACGGGTCGTCCGCCCCCGCGCGGGGGAATCCATAGTGGTCGATCCCGTAGAAGCTCGGGGTTTCTTCGACGCGGATGGGTATCTGACTGCTCTGGCACATCGACGGGACGCCTCTCTGTGTTCTTGGAAATCTGTCGAACGGGTGGTCTATCCCGGTGACGTGAATCGAAGGACCGCCTTGGTGACGCGGCCTGAGCCCGCATCCTCGAACGCGGTGTTGATATCGGCGAAGTCGTAGAAGGACAGCAGTCGGTCGATGGGAAACCGGCCCGCTCGATAGAGCTGGGCGAGATCGTTGATCAGGAGCGACGAGACGGCGTCGCCCTGGATGATGCCTTGCAACGACTGGCCGAGCGTGAGCCGGCCGGCGTCGAGCATGGCGCCCGCTCCTTCGTGAAACGCCACGAAGCCGAATCGGCCCATTGGTGCCAGGGCGCCGACCCCAGCGTCGAGGTTCTCCGCGCGGCCGCTCGTGTCGAGGACGTACTCCAAACCGCGCTCGTCGACGGAGCGGAGCGCGCCGGTCAGATCCTCGACCTGGCCGGGGTTGACGAGATGCGTCGCTCCGAGATCGCGGGCCAGCTCGAGGCGACCGGCGTCGACGTCGACAGCAACGATGGTGGTAGCACCTGCGACATGTGCCGCCATGACCGCCGCCAGGCCCACCGCGCCCACGCCGAAGACCGCGAAGGACGCCCCCGCCGGAACAGCGAGGGCCTTGAGCACGGCCCCCGCGCCCGTCTGCAACCCGCACCCCAGCGGCGCCATGACGTCGAGGGGCAGATCGCGAGGGACCTTGATCGTGTTCCGTTGGTGGGTCAGGGCGTGGGTGGAGAACGAGGACTGACCGAAGAAGTGACCGTGTGGCTCAGTACCGTGGGCGACGTGGAGACCATTCGAGCCGTCCAGGCGGGCGCCTGCGAAGTTGGCCGCCCAGACGTTGTCACAGTAGGCCGGGTGAGAGGACATGCACGGCTTGCAGCGGCCGCACGAGTGGTAGGAGAGGACGACGTGGTCACCGGGCTCGACGGTGGTGACAGCGGCCCCCACGCGTTCGACGACTCCTCCTCCCTCGTGCCCCAGCACCACCGGCAGCGGCGTTGCCATTCTCTGCGCCCGCACGTGAGCATCGGTCGCGCAAATTCCAGTCGCGACCATGCGAACAAGTACCTCGTCGGGCCGTGGGTCTTCGACCTTGATGTCGCGTATTTCGAAAGGCCCATCCTGCGTCTCGATAACGGCGGCGCGCGCGGGGGTGGTCATACGTCGTGAACCTGCCGCGAAGCGCCGCGAGCGCCATAGTGACGAGGAACTGAAATCATCAACGACTCCCTGATCGGGGTTGTGGGCCTCAGGAACTTCAGCGGGTCCGAACCTATGTCGGCTGCCCGTACTCGCGGATCGGTCGCCGTATCCGTCACGGGCCCGGATCCTCGAAGGCTGGTGCGATCGGGCTCCTGGTGTCCGCGACCTTGATCGCGGACACCAGGGCCTGACGGGGTGGGGCGTCTCCGTCTGCTGTCCGTGCATCTCCGGCAGTGGTGCACGGTGCCGCGAGATGTGGTGGCGTCAGTGCCGGACGCCGGTCCGAGCGGCTTGCTCGACTCGGGCTATGAGTCGGCTGTTGTGGGCGGCGTGCTGAAATCCCGGGGTGTGGTGGGTGCCGTTCGTGATGTCGCGGGCCAGGCTGGCGTAAACCTCGCCGACGTTGATGGCAGCGCCCGTCCAGATGTCGGCAGCGGTGGGTCCCGTGCCGGTGGCGACGGGACTGTCGGGCGCGGTGAAGTCGACGCTCGACGAGAGGGTGAGGTCGCCGACCTGAACGCCTGCGGGGTGGTCGCCGGTCAGCTTCAGCCAGCCCTCCGATCCGCGTACTTCCAGGCTGAAGTGGGCGTCGGGGGCGGGCACGCCCGCCAGGATCTGCACCCCGACCGGCGCCCCCGAGGAAGTCTTGGCGATGGCGTCGAGGTGATCCGGGACCTCGCGGACAGATATCGCGCCGGTGTCGACCAACTTTACCTGGGGCCAGAGGAGTTCAGTGCGGGCGTCGATTTCGGTGATGTCGCCGAGAACGGCCTCGACCACATCCAGCACGTGGCCCGCGGCGATGGTGAGGAAGCCGGCTCCGGACGCTGCCTTGTCGAAGTATTCGTACGCGCTCACCGACTCCGGGCCGTTGCCGAAGGTCGTCGCGGCGACTCGCGCCGAGAGCAGCCGCCCGAGCCGGCCCTGAGCGATGATCTCCGCCGCGCGGCGTACCGAGGGGTTGAGCCGGCCCTGCAGGCCGATCGCGGTGTGCAGTGAGCCGGCCGCGTCAGCCATCTGTTCCGTCTGTGCAACGGTCGTGCCCAGCGGCGACTCTGAGTACACGGCCTTGTTCGCCGCGAGGGCCGCCAGGACGAGCTCGCGGTGAGCCGGGACCTTCACCGCGACGGTGACGACGTCGATCGAAGGGTCACCGATGAGCGCGTAGGGGTCTGCGAACCAACGCTCGGCGCCGAACGCCGCGGCAGCGCCACGCGCGCTCTCCTCGTGCCGCGTCGCCACACCGGCCAGGTGGAAGTCGGGCTGTGCCGCCAGCGCGGGTATGTGCGATGCGCCCGCCCAGCTTGCCTTCGTGTCCGCGCCGATGATGCCGACCCGAATGAGAGTGCTTGACATGATGTGGTGTTCCATTTCTTTCGCTGAAGCAAGACGTGGTGTGGTGCGCGGGGCGAATCGGCGAATTCGCGCTTCTCTCACTGGTCGACGGCGGCCATGTCGGGCTCGGCATGGCGCTCGCCGGACGCCGGTGTCAGGTTGTTCAGGCGGGCGATCTGGCCCGGGGTGAGTCGGATGCCATCGGCGGCACTGTTCTCCTTGAGGCGGTCGATGCGTTTCGTCCCCGGAATGGGCGCGATGCCGTCTCCTTGCGCGAGCAGCCAGGCCAGAGCGACCTGCGCGGGCGTGGCCCCGACCTCGTCGGCGACCTCGCGTACCTGGTCGACGATGCGCAGGTTGCGCGTGAGGTTGTCGCCGGTGAACCGGGGATTGGAACGACGCCAGTCGGCGGCGTCCAGGCCGTCCAGGGTGCGGATGTCACCGGCGAGAAAGCCGTGTCCCAGCGGTGAATAGGGAACCAGTCCGATGCCGAGCTCACGCAGCGTGGGCAGCACCTCGGCCTCGGGGTCCCGTGTCCACAGCGAGTACTCGCTCTGGACAGCGGCCACGGGATGGACCGCATGGGCCCGGCGGACGGTCGCCGCTGCCGCCTCCGACAGTCCGATGTGGAGGACCTTGCCCGCCTCCACCAGCTCGCTCAGCGCCCCCACCGTCTCCTCGATGGGAGTGCCGGGGTCGACCCGGTGCTGGTAGTAGAGGTCGATGCGGTCGGTTCCGAGCCGCCGCAGTGAGCCGTCGACAGCCGTGTGAATGTTGGCGGGGGTGCTGTCCGGGCCCGGCCGGCCGGTGTGGGAGACGAGGCCGAACTTGGTGGCGAGGACGACTTCGTCCCGGCGGCCCTTGATCGCGCGACCCAGCAGTTCCTCGTTGACGTAGGGGCCGTACACCTCGGCGGTGTCCAGATGGGTGACACCGAGGTCGACGGCGCGACGAATGGTGCGGATCGACTCGGCTTCGTCCCGACCGGCGCCGGTGTAAAAGGCCGACATCCCCATGACACCCATGCCGATGCGCGGGACATCGAGCCTGCCGAGCGACGTGGACTGCATCCGTTGTCCATTCCGTGTGGGGCGGGCCTCAGCGCCGCAGAGCGAACTTGACGCGTCAAGTTCTACCCCTTCGAACTTGACGCGTCAATAAGTGGGTCTAGGATGTCCTCATGGCGAGGACGGCAGATGACACGAACGGCCGGCGCCGTCGGCGACCACGGAACGGGACGACATCCGAGGCGGCGGCTCGTGCCGACGAAGGCTCCGACTCGGGGGCGTCCACCGGTCCGGTTGCCGAGACGCGATGGCTGAACGGCGACGAGCTGGCGGCGTGGCTGGCCAACTCCGCGATCATGATCAGCCTGCCGGCCGCGCTGGATGCGCGCATGCAGCGCGAGGCTCAGCTGACCTTCTTCGAGTACGTGGTGCTCTCGGTTCTCTCCGAGCAGCCGGATCGCACCATGCAGATGAGCGCCCTGGCTGCGCGAACGGCGGCGTCACTGTCGAGGCTGTCCCATGTCGTCGGTCGGCTCGAGAAGCGCGAACTGCTCGCACGGAAGCGGATCCCCGGTTCCGGAAGGCGCACCACCGCGACGCTGACCGAGGCCGGTTACGACGTAGTGGTGGCAGCGGCGCCGGGACACGTCGCCGCAGTCCGCGAGTACCTGATCGATGATCTCGGTCCTCAGGAGCTGGCGGCACTGCGCCGCATTGGTGCCGCGGTGGACACGGCCATCAAGCGCGGGCAACCCGACGCGGGCGCTGCGGCTTCGTCCCCGGGGGACGGCGCGGTGGACGGCCAGTCACCCACGATTCATCCGGCTTCACAGCCTCCGGCCGGCACCTTGATCGTGACTCCCCGCGGGCCCGCCGGCCAAGAGCCTGACCAGCCCTAACTGGCGGGCGTGAGTGATATCCGCGCAGCTTGCGGGGGCTGGGCTGCACCACAGCACGCGGCCTTCACCGTCCGTGACGACCATCGACTTGACGGCGTTCTGCTTGTTCTTGCCGGAGATGAACTTGCATACCTAAAGCGGGTGTGAGCCGGAATGCGAGGGCGGCTCGGCAGGGGGGTGTCGCCATCGCCGCCCAACGAGTCGTTGGGCGGCTGACTCAAGATCTTCATCGGACGCGCCTGGCTCTGTCGACGTTGAAGAGCAGCGTCTCGCGCTGTTCGGGAGGCACCTCGGCTGCCAGTTCGGGCAAGCAGCGAACAGCGGAACGGCGAAGGCATGTGTGAGTCGTCCGCGCTCTTCGTCGGCGTGAGCAAAGCGCTGGCTACAGGGCAGTGCTCGTAACAACCGTCTCCCGAACTCGTCGGCATCGACTTTCCTCGAGCCGCAGGCGTCTGCCGTGGTCGTCGACAACTGCTGTCGCAGGACATCGGGAAAGCCATGCCAGCCGCACGCCTCTGCGGGGCCGTGGTCCGCCGGTCGGCGGCCAGCGCCATCCTCCGCCACTGAGCCCACAGCGCGCCGAGTCAACTCCCTGCTCGCCGATTCCATCCGGCTCGGTCGAGACCCTGAGGAAGTGCCACGTTCGTGAGACCGAGCGCTGTGCCAGCGACCTGAGACAGCGAAAGTGCCGCTGGTCGGCGAGTACAGCCTGTGCCAAGGAACGCGAGACGCTACAACAGGAGAGCCCTGCCCGATCACCCAGGCCCGTGCAACCACGACGAATCCTGCGACCTGCTGGACGTCATCGCCCTGGCCGACGACGAACACCGATGCTGCGCCGGCATCATCCCGAAGCCGTCCAACATGATCCGGTGGCTGCGAAGCCCTCTGATCGCCCGCGATAGCGGCACTGTACGGCGTTCTGAGCGCACGTCAGCCGTCCTTGGCTCTTTTCCGGTCCCGGGCGGCTGCGTTCGCCCCGGAGAACGCAGTACGCGGCCGCCTCTCAAGTGGTCCGGGGTGCCTGTTTCTTCTCAGGAAGCCTGGGAGGTCGACATGCCTGCGGCCTTCCTGTGTGCCCTTCTGCCTGGAAGGGGCGAGCGCTGGAGGGCGTTCCTGGTTCACTTTTCCGGCAGGACCATGTGTGTTGGTTGGCACGTCTGACGGGGGTAGAGCATGACTGACAAATTGGTATGGTTCATTATCTTGCTACTGATTTCGGCCGTCGTCACCGTGAAGATAGCTCAGACGAACCCGGTGCTCGCGCTCTGCTTCTGCGCCCTGGCGGCCTGGGGCAGTTCCACCCTTGTAGGTGACGTTGATGAGGGGCCAAAGCGTCCCGCGCTGACCATCCTTGGTGAAATCGCGGGGGTCGTGGGGATGGTGCTTGCACTTATCGAGTTGACTCGATAAAAGTCGACGATGGGCCGAGTGGTGCAGAACCCAAGACCCAATTGTAAATTGCACTAGAAGTGGATGTGGCGTAGCTGACGCATTTGCTTATTGATCTTGGTTTTGACCTGGTGTTGTTCAGTTGTGCTGGGCGGTGTGTTGCAGCTTCGGGGGAGAGGCTTGCGCAGGGCGGGGAAGCGGTGATGGATGTTACGTGGGTTGAGCTGGTTGTTTAATGCTGCGCAGTGAGTTGAGTGGGGCAGCAGCTTTTGTGCAGTGTGATTGGTGCGCCCATGGGTACGGCGAGTTGTCGGTTCGAAGTGCTGGAGCCAGGGCGTCCGGCGCGGGGGCGTGGGCTGTTCCGCGGGTGGTGAGGCGTTGCCAGAGCAGGTCGTGGTCGGCGGGTGCGAGGCGGGGCAGTTCGAGGTGATGCGCCACGACCGTGCCAAGACGACGCTCCGCACCTACCAGGGGGCCGTGGGCGTGTTCATGGACTATCTGCTCAACCCGGTCTACGGGT
>NZ_JBIAIN010000042.1:0-9604 GCF_042871445.1 Streptomyces sp. NPDC005794 | reverse complement strand
TTATTTTTTAACCTTACTTTTTCACCTCCGCTACTTTTTTTTGGTTTTTTGGGTGGTTTACAAAAACCCCGTTTTTTTTTTTTTTGGGGGGGGTTTTGGGGGGGGGGGGGGGGCCCCGCCCCCCCCCCCCCCTCTCCCCACCCTCAGGTGGTGTGTCTCAGATGGAGACGCCGTGCGACCGCAGGTAGGCGATCGGGTCGACGTCCGAGCCGTAGCTCGGGCCGGTCCGGACCTCGAAGTGGAGGTGCGGGCCGGTGGAGTTGCCGGTGGAGCCCGAGAGGCCGAGCTGCTGGCCGCCGGTGACGGTCTGGCCGGCCGAGACCTCGAGCGAGGACAGGTGGGCGTACTGGGAGTACATGCCGTCGCTGTGCTGGATGACGACCTCGTTGCCGTACGAGCCGCCCCATCCGGCGGAGACCACGGTGCCCGGGCCGATGGACCGGACGCTGGTTCCGGAGGCCGCCTGGAAGTCGGAGCCCGTGTGGTAGCCGCTGGACCAGCTGGCGCCGGAGGCGCGGTACTGGGTGGTGACGTTGGGACTCTCGACGGGGGCGGCCCAGCCGGAGCTGTCGCTCTCCGACGCACCGGAGTCGGCGGTCTTCGCGGCCGTCTCCTCGGTGGCGGCGGCCGGCTTCTCGGCCGGAGCGGCGGCCTTGGGCGTCGACGGGGCGGCGGCCTCGGAGGGCGCGGACTCGGTGGACTTCTCGGCGGAGCCGGACGTCTTGGCGCCGAGAGTCAGCTTCATGCCCGGGAGGATCAGGCTCGGGTTCTCGCCGACGACATCGCGGTTGTCCTGGTACAGCTTCTGCCAGCCGCCCTTGACCTTCTTGTCGGCCGCGATCTTCGCCAGGTAGTCCCCGGAGACCACGGAGTAGGTCTTCGGGGAGCTCTTCGCCGCCGAGGCCGGGGCGCTCTGGGCGGCCGGAGCGGACTGCTCGGCGGCATGGGCGCCGGTGGCGCCGATCAGCGGGAGGGCGAGAACGGCGCCGCCGGTCCCTGCGGCAAGGACGCCTCGGGCGATCGGGCCGGACTTCACACGACGGTGCTTGCCTTTTGCGGGCATGGGAATTCCTCTCCGGCGCCTGCGAGGTGAGCTGTCGGGTTCGGACTGGAGATGCCCGGCCGCGCGGTGCGCGGCTTAACCCCGAGCCGTACCGGATCCCTCCGGCCGGCGGCCTACCTGGTTCCCCCGCTCCTGCCACACGTGAGTCGGTGCGGATTCCGGGCGGCGGCAGGATGAGGCGTTCCGTCCGGATTGACCGTGACCGTAAGCGAGCCGGGACGCGGCGAACAAGCCGTGTATTGCGAACCGGAATCCACGCTTCATTTCCGGCACGGAATTCCCGTCACACTCCGTGGATTACGGATCTTGGCTTTCCGCGCGGCGTCCGGAATACCCCTCGGGATCTTCACCACACACCGTCACGGATATGATTCCGCTCACCTGCGCCAGCCCATCTCCCGCACAAGCAGGGCATGTTCCGCTAAATACACCAATACGGACATGGCATGGACGGCGCCTCACCGGACGGGCCGATGCCACAGCACCACGGACGGTTGCCCGATGCGGCCATGTCGTATCGTCGCGGGCGTGCCCCGTCGGCGAGCGGCGCCGACGCCCGACACTCCAGGAGCCCTTGTGACGCAGCTGCCAGAGGTCCCGCCGGCCGGCCCCGACCCGACGGATGTGAACCTGACAGGTGTCCGCAACTTCCGTGACGTCGGCGGGCTCCCGACCACGGACGGCCGCACCGTCCGCTACGGGCGCCTCTACCGCAGCGGCCATCTCGCCCACGCCGACGAGGCCGACACCGCCTTCCTCGCCGGGCTCGGCCTGCACACGGTCTTCGACTTCCGCAACGCCGCCGACCACAAGCTCGACGGTCACGACGTGGAGCTGCCCGGCGTCCGGAATGTCAGCATTCCCCTCTCCGATCCCGCCGACGGCGCGGAGTTCTGGCGGCTGGTGCGCGACGGGAACATCCAGCAGCTCCGCTCGATCCTGGCCGACGGCAAGGGAACGGAGCGTATGGTCGCCTCGTACCGCTCGATCATCAGGGACCGCACCGCCGAGCACAGCCGCGTCCTGCACGCGCTGGCCGAGGACAGCGTGCCGGCCCTGATGCACTGTGCGGCGGGCAAGGACCGGGCGGGGCTGTCGATCGCGGTCTCGCTGCTCGCGGTCGGCGTCGAGAGGGAGGCCATCGAGGCCGACTACCTCAAGTCGAACGACGCGCACCGGCGCTACAGGGTGCGGCGCAGCGACACCTCGTCGGCAGGAATGTCCGACGAGGTGATGGAGCTGCTCAATCCGCTTTTCGGTGCGCACGCCGAATACCTCGACGCGGCGTTCGCCACGATCGAGGAGATATGGGGCAGCACGGACCGCTACCTCCTCGAAGGGCTGAAGATCAGCCACGAGACCCGCGCGAAACTGCGTGAGCGCCTCGTCGAGGGCGCGTGACGCCTGGGCTCAGCCCTTACCGGCCACGGTGAAGAGGAGGAAGAGGAAGGCCGCGATGACGTGTCCGGCCACCAGGTAGGCGAAGAGCCGGATCACGACACCGCGAGGCATCCGCCGCTCCTGGGCGTCCGCACTCTTCGGCCTGCGCGGGGTGAGCGGGTCGTAGTACTCCGAATCGGACATGACAGTCCTCTCTTCCGGCCGCACGGCCGGGGTGACGAAGGGACGCCCGGTAGGGACGCCGCGTGGGGGCGTGCGGGCTCAGAGCCGGTGGACCCCGTTGCCCAGGCACAGCTCGGCGGCCGGGCTCTGCAACAGCGTGTGGACGAAGAGCAGGCGCGCCCCGCCGGTGTCGAGTGCCGCGATCCGGTGCGGGGTCAGCGAGTCGAAGTGCGCGCTGTCCCCCGGATCGAGGTCGTGCACGGTCTCCCCGAGCACGACGCGCAGCCGGCCGTCGAGGACGTACAGCCACTCCTCCCCAGGGTGGACGCGTACGAGATCGCCCTCGGTCCCGTACGGGACGCGGACGCGCAGCGCCTGCATGGCACGGCCCGATCCGCCCGCCTGCCGGTAGAGCCAGCCACCGGCCCCGGCGCCTCCCGGCGTGCCGTCGAGCGGGCCTCCGCGGACGATCGCGTCACGTTCGGGCGGCATCTCGCCCAGGAGCTCGGATACGGTCGTACCGTAGACACGGGCAAGGCCGAGCAGCATCGGCAGCGAAGGCTGCCGCCGGCCCGTCTCGAGACGGGAGAGGTGAGCCGGGGAGAGCCCGGCCCGGCCGGCCGCGGCCTCCAGGGTGAGGCCACGATTACGGCGCAGGTCGCGCAGGCGTGGCGCGATCCCGGGGATCTCGTCGACCACCCCACCGTCAGGAGGATTCATACCTCCATTGGGCCAAAACCTTTCCTCCGAGGCAAATAATTTGCCTCAGAGGCAAAGTCGCGGTTCTCAGCGGTTGGCGACGGCCTGCTTCACCAGTGTTCTGCCGAAGTCCCACATCAGCCCGCCCCCACTGTGCGCGTCGTCCATGACGGCGGTGAAGGCGGTCACGAAGCGGTCGACCTCCGGTTCTCCGATGACCAGCGGCGGAATCAGCTTGATCACCTCCATGTGGTCACCGGAGACCTGGGTGAGGATCCGGTGCTTCTGCAGCAGCGGCACCACCACCATCTGCGCGAAGAGACCCTTGCGGGCCGCCTGCAGCATCGTCCAGCGGCTGCGCAGCTTGAGGGACGACGGGCGGCCGAACTCGATCCCGATCATCAGCCCGCGCCCGCGCACCTCGTGCAGCAGCTCGTAGCGGCCGACGAGCGCGGCGAGCCGTTCCCGCAGCAGATCACCGGTGCGACGGGCGTTCGCGACGGTCTCCTCCTGCTCCATCACGGCGAGGACGGCGAGGCCGGCCGCCATGGCCTGGGCGTTGGATCCGAAGCTGGCGGAATGGACGAGGACCCGGTCCATGGACGAGTAGACACGCTTGAAGATCCAGTCCTTGCCGAGCGTCGCGCCGACCGGGACGTACCCGCCCGAGAGCGCCTTGGCGACGCAGAGCAGATCGGGTTCGACGCCCTCCTCGTGCTGGTACGCGTAGAAGTCGCCGGTCCGTCCGAGCCCGGTCTGCACCTCGTCGGCGATGAGCACGGCCTTGTGCCGGTGCAGCAGCTCCTGTGCCTCCCGCAGGAAGCCGGGTGGTGAGGCGTGGACGCCCTTGCCCTGGATCGGCTCCACGACCAGCCCGGCCACATCACCGCGCTTCAGTTCGCGCCGCAGCGCGTCGAGGTCGCCGAGTGTGATGGCCGTGTCGGGCAGGAGGGGCGCGAAGCCCTCCCGGAAGCCCTTCTCGCCGTTGACGGAGAGCGAGCCGGTCGTCAGCCCGTGGAAGGCGTGGTCGCAGTAGAGGATCCGCGGCTTGCCGGTCGCGTACCGGGCGAACTTCAGGGCGGTCTCGACCGCCTCCGTGCCGCTGTTGCCGAAGAACACCCGGTCCAGGTGCGGGCTGTGCGCCAGCAGCTTCTCGGCCAGCAGCCCGGGCAGCGGCTGGCAGTCGAAGCGGGTGAGGTCCGCGAGCGAGGCGTCCAGGACGTCGTGGAGCGCCCGGCGTACGACGGGGTGGTGCCTGCCGAGCCCCATCACGCCGAAGCCGGCGAGCATGTCGAGGTAGTCGTTGCCCTCCGCGTCCCAGAAGTGCGCGCCCTCCGCCCGCTCGTAGACCTTGTCGAAACCGAGGGTGTGGAGCATCCGCGGCAGCTGGTGGTTGAGGTGCCGGGTGTGCAGCTCGTAGCGTTCGGCACCTCGTTCCGCGAGGAGCCGCGCCAGATCGAAGCCCGGCTGTTCGTCCTTCATGCCCCGTTCTCCTTCGGCGTGGTCCGCTTTCCCGCGTCAGCGCGGCGCTCCAGCGCCGCGCTGACGCGTCCGGCGATCTCCACCGGCGTGAGCCCGATCTCTGCGAGTACCTCACCGCGCCCGGCGTGCGCGAGAAACCTCTCGGGGATTCCGAACGTCCGCAGCGGTACGTCGACGCCGGCGTCCCGCAGCGCCTGTCCGACGGCCCAGCCGACTCCGCCCGCTCTGCTGTTGTCCTCGACGACCGCCACCAGCCCGTGCCGCGCGGCGAGCGCGGGCAGCTGCTCGTCGACCGGTTTGACCCACCGCGGGTCGACGACGGTGCAGCGGATTCCGGCTCCGGCGAGCAGGTCCGCGGCCCGCAGACAGAGCGGAGCGAGTACTCCTACGGCCACCAGCAGGACATCGGGGTCCGGTGCCCGGTGCAGGACGTCCATCCCGCCGACCGTCCCGATGGCAGGGACCGGCTCCCCCACCGACTCCTTGGGGAACCGGATCACCGTCGGCGCGTCGTCGACGTCGAGGGCCTCGCGCAGTTCCTCGCGCAGCCGGTCGGCGTCGCGCGGAGCGGCGATCCGGAGTCCCGGGACGACCTGGAGCACGGACATGTCCCACACGCCGTTGTGCGAGGGGCCGTCCACTCCGGTGACACCGGCCCGGTCCAGGACGAACGTCACCCCGCACCTGTGCAGGGCGACGTCCATCAGCACCTGGTCGAAGGCCCGGACGAGGAAGGTCCTGATCTCCTCGGCGAGTTCACCGAGTTCCGGTGGGCTCAGTGCCTTGAGATCCGGCGGCCCCTTGATGGATTCCAGCAGCGTCACGCCCGGGCCCCTCTCCCTGGTCCTGTTCTCGGCTCGCGGTCACGGCCGGAACCCCGGCGGGGTTCCGGCCTCCTCCTGCCCTCCGGACCCGCGCTCACGGCATCAGCGGTTCCCTCCGATGGTCTCCCGGGCCGCTCGCAGGGATTCCTTCAGGGATCCCATGGTGGCGAGCACCGCGGTGGGCTCGTACCCGCAGTGCGCCATGCAGTTGGCGCAGCGCGGGTCCTTGCCGCGGCCGTACTTGTCCCAGTCGGTGTCCTCGATGAGCTCCCGGTAGGTGGGGACGTACCCGTCGCTCATCAGGTAACAGGGCCGCTGCCAGCCGAAGAGCGAGTAGTTGGGGATCGCCCAGGCCGTGCAGGAGAAGTCGGCCTTGCCCTCCAGGAAGTCCAGGAAGAGCGGGGAGTGGTTGAGCCTCCAGCGGCTCCGGTTGCCGCCCGCGAAGGCCTTCTTGAACAGCTCGCGGGTCTGCTCGACACCCAGGAAGTGCTCCTGGTCGGGGGCCTTCTCGTAGGCGTAGGCGGGCGAGATCATCATCTCGTCGACCTTCATCTCGTCATTGAGGAAGTTGAGTACCTCGATGACCGTCTGCGGGGTGTCGGTGTTGAAGAAGGTCGAGTTGGTCGTCACGCGGAAACCACGTCGCTTGGCCTCCTTCATCGCCTCCACCGCTTCGTCGAAGACGCCTTCCTTGGCGACCGACTCGTCGTGCCGCTCCCGCAGCCCGTCGATGTGCACGGCGAAGGCGAAGTAGGGCGACGGGGTGAATTTGTCGAGCTTCTTGCGCATCAGCATGGCGTTGGTGCAGAGGAAGACGTACTTCCTCTTCGCCACCAGCTGGCGCACGATCTCGTCGATCTGCGGGTGCATCAGCGGCTCGCCGCCGGCGATGGAGACCATCGGGGCACCTGATTCCAGCACCGCCCCGACCGCCTGCGCGACCGGCATGCGCTGCTTGAGCACTCCGGCCGGGTGCTGGATCTTCCCGCAGCCCTCGCACGCCAGGTTGCAGGCGAACAAGGGCTCCAGCTCGACGATCAGCGGGAACTTCTCCCGCCTGCGGAGCTTCTGTTCGAAGAGATACGTCGCAACCTTGATGGACTGACGGAGCGGCATGGCCATCTGGGCTCACCTCCTGGGGAGCAGCAAAGAACGGTGCCATTCATGAAAAGCCGGAAGGACGGCACGGAGGACGCGGAATGCCGATATTCCACCGCGGACCGTGCCGATACGGACGAGCTCATGCTCTGGAGCATCCACGACCACCCGTACGGCGGCAACGGGGCGTGGCCCCGTCCGTACGGCGGTGCGGAGGGTGGCGGCGGACTCCATGTCCACCGCGATGGCACCGGTGGCCCGGAGCCCGGCCCGCTCCGGCCCCCGTACGACGTGTCCGGAGCCGTTCAGCGGACCGGTGTGGACCGTACGCCCCGGTACCGCCCTGACCAGTGCGTCGACCAGCAGGCCGGTGCCGGTGCAGGCCGTGGTGCCGCCGGCGTCCCGGGTCTCCTCGGCCACCACGAGATCACCCGGGTGCATGCCGGGTTCCAGCCCGGCGCAGAAGCCGGAGGCGATCACCGCGGTGCCGCCGGCCCCCTGCTGTCCCAGCGCGACCCGGACGGCGTTCTCCGCCGCCCGGGGGCCCATCCCCGACCTGATGATGCTCACCGGGCCGGGGCCCGGGACGCCGCCGCCACTCCGTCCGGTGCGGAGGGCGAAGCGCTCGATGCCGAGCGCGCAGGCGATGAGCAGCGGCGTGGTGGGACCGGGCGGCTCCTGTGCACCACCCATCGGCTCAGGCTCCCTTGCCGGTTCCGGCAGCGGTGGCGAAGGGGTCGCCGTACACGTACCGGCCGAGTGCGGTGAGGGGGAAGACCTGCCGGTACAGGTGGTAGTTGATGGAGAAGTCCCACGGGAAACCGGTCCCGGTGAAATGCGGCTCGTCCCAGGAGCCGTCGGCCTGCTGGGTCTCCGCCAGCCAGCCGACACCGCGCTCCACCGATCTGGTGTCCCGCTCGCCGGCGGCCAGGAGCGCGAGGAGCGCCCAGGCCGTCTGGGAGGCGGTCGAGCTGCCGTGGCCGATCCACTTCTCCTCACGGTAGGAGCGCAGGTCCTCGCCCCAGCCGCCGTCGTCGTTCTGGACGGACTTCAGCCAGTCGACGGCCCGCCGCACCGAGGGGTGGGCCGGGGGCAGCCCGGCCGCGATCAGCGCGGGCACCACGGAGCCCGTCCCGTAGATGTAGTTGACGCCCCACCGGCCGAACCAGGCGCCGCTCGGCTCCTGTTCGGCGAGCAGCCACTCGACGCCCCGGCGGGTGCGGGGGTGACGCGCCCAGCCTTCGATAGCCAGCATCTCCACCACATGTCCGGTGACATCGGCCGACGGCGGGTCGATGACCTCGCCGAAGTCGCAGAACGGCAGCCGGTTGGGGAACGGGCTGGTGTTGTCCGCGTCGAAGGCTCCCCAGGCACCGTTGCGCGACTGCATACCGAGGTTCCAGCGCACGCCGCGGTCGATGGCCGCCTCGACCCTCGCGGGGTCGGGGTGGCGGACACGGCGCAGCGCCAGGACGACTTCGGCGGTATCGTCGATATCCGGGTAGTTGTTGTTGTGGAACTCGAACGCCCAGCCACCCGGGGCCAGTTCGGGTTTGCGTACGGACCAGTCGCCGGGCCGCACGATCTCCTCGCCGAGCATCCAGTCGGCCGCTCTCACCAGCGCCGGATGGTCGGGGCTCACCCCCGCGTCGGCGAGGGCGATGGTGGCGAGACAGGTGTCCCAGACCGGGGACTGACAGGCCTCGACCATGCGGGCGCCGTCCTCACGCCACACGGTGAACCGGTCGAGCGAGTCGAGCCCTGCCCGCATGACCGGGTGGTCGAGGTCGTATCCGAGCAGGTGAAGGGCGATGACGGAGTACACCGCGGGCGGCTGGATACCGCCCCAGCAGCCGTCGTTCTCCTGGCGTTCGATGATCCAGCGGGCGGCGGCGTTCATGGCGACGCGCCGCAGTCTGCGCGGGGCGACCTTGTGGTAGAGGTGCAGCGCCTTGTCGAGCCGCTGGAAGACACCGTCCCAACTGGCCGCCGGAGCAGTTCCCTTGGGCGGGTTGGGGCACGCCGGGTCGGTGTGCAGTTCGTCCAGGGCGAACGGGGCGGGCCGGACGGGCCGCTTCGCGGACACGATGGTGAGCGGCACGATGGTCTGGCGGGCCCAGCAGCCGAAGTCGTAGATGTTGAGCGGGACCCACTTCGGGAAGAACATCAGCTCGGGCGGGAGTTCCGGCAGGTCGTCCCACTTCCACCAGCCGAAGAGCGCGAGCCAGATCCGGGTGAAGACCCGGGACTCGGCGATGCCGCCCTGTTCCCTGACCCAGCCGGCCGCGCGGATCATATGGGGGTCGTCCGGCCGGTCTCCGGCCAGCCTCAGGGCGACGTACGCCTCGATGGTGGCGGAGAGGTCGGGCGGTCCCTCGTAGAAGGTGTTCCAGGTGCCGTCGCCGAGCTGCTCGCCCCGGATGAAGCGGGCCGCGGCCTCGACGGTGTCAGGGTCCTGGATTCCCAGGAACTGACGGAGCAGCAGGTCCTCCGCGTCCATGGTGACGTTGGTGGCGAGGTCACCCTTCCACCAGCCCTGCGCGTCCTGTCTGCCGAGGAGGTGCTCCACCGAGCGTTCCGCGGCCTGCCGCGCGACGGCGAACGTGTCGCCCGCGGCGTTGGTCGATTCGGTCGGATCGCTGGCCGAGGCCGCGCGGAGGTTCGCGGCCCCGGTGCTTCCGTCGGTCGTCGCTGTCATGGCTTCCCCTTCGTGCAGTTTGGTCCTCTGCTGTGCTGGGGTCTCCGTCGGCGGGGGCCCCCGGGGGGGCCCCCCCGGGGGGGGGACTCCGTAATTGTTGGTGTTTATATCATTAGTTAGACCACCCAATAGGCGGGGCCGGGGGGCTGCCCCCCCCCACGTTACCGCCAGTAGCAG
>NZ_JBIAIN010000041.1:0-14768 GCF_042871445.1 Streptomyces sp. NPDC005794 | reverse complement strand
AGGTCGGTTGTGAGGTCCTTGAGGAGCTGACGCTGGCGGCTCCGCTGGTGCTGCCCGAGCGTGGTGGTGTACAGCTCCAGGTCAGCGTCGGAGCGACCGACGAGCACGGGCGTTCGCCGGTGAGCGTTCACTCTCGCGACGAGGCGGACCCTGAGGGCCCATGGACCCGCCACGCAGCCGGTTTCCTGTCCTCCGCGGCCGATGAGACGGAGTCCGAGGGGCTGACCCAGTGGCCGCCGCCGGACGCGCAGCCGATCGAGGACGCGGCTGCCCTGTACGACCGTCTCGCCGAGACGGGGTATGGCTACGGGCCGGTGTTCCAGGGGCTGCGTGCCGCCTGGCGGCGCGGCGACGAGGTGTTCGCCGAGGTCGCGCTGCCGGACGGCGCGGACGCCGCGGCCTTCACGCTGCACCCGGCCCTGCTTGACGCCGCGCTGCACTCCACCCTGCTGCTGCCGCAGCAGGGGGACGGCGACGACGAACGCCGGGGACTCGGCCTGCCGTTCGCTTGGAGCGGGGTTCGGCTTCGCAGGGCAGGTGCCGCTACGGTCCGGGTGCGCCTGAGCAGCGCCGGAGTGGATGCCGTCTCCCTGACGCTTGCCGACGAGACCGGGCAGGTGGTCGCCACCGTGGACTCGCTCGTCTCGCGCCCGGTCGACGCCGACCAGTTCGGCGGTGGTTCCGTCGCCGACTCGATGTTCCACGTCGAGTGGAAGCGGCAGCCTGAGGCCTCGGCCGAGCAGGTGCCGTGGGCAGTACTCGGCGGATCCGGATCCGGATTGGCTGCCGGGGCACGGTCGTTCGCGGATCTCGCGGCGCTGGGCACCGCCATCGCGGCGGGGGAACAGCGCCCGCAGGCCGTGGTGTGGCCGGTGGCTCCCTCACGGGCCGCCCGGGTAGCGGAGCTCGTACGCCCGGAGGATGTCACAGCGATGCTGACCGGCGTACTCGGTGTCGTACAGGAGTGGCTGGCCGACGAGCGGTTCGAGGAGTCACGGCTCGTCGTCGTGACGCGGGGCGCGGTCCCGGTCACGGGTACGGGCGGGAGTGCGGGCGCGAGTACGGGCGTGGAGCTCGATGCCGCGGGCGCGGCGGTCTGGGGTCTCGTGCGGTCCGCGCAGGTGGAGCATCCGGGGCGGTTCGTCCTCATCGATGCCGATGCCGATGCCGATGCCGACGCGGGATCGGTGCTGGCTGGTGTGCTGGCGTCGGGTGAGCCCGAGGTGGCGGTGCGGGACGGAGCGGTGTGGGTGCCGCGGCTGTCGCGCGTAACCGCCGCTGTGGCCGAGGACGTGACCACGCCATGGGGCACGGGCACGGTCCTGGTGACGGGTGCGTTCGGTGGTCTGGGGCGGGTCGTGGTGCAGCACTTGGCCGAGCGGCACGGCGTACGGGATCTGCTCCTGGTCTCCCGCAGGGGCGAGGCCGCCGAGGGCGCCGACAAGCTGCGGGCAGAGCTGGAGGAGGCCGGCGCGAAGGTCGCCGTGGCCGCGTGCGACGTGGCCGACCGTGACGCCCTGGCCGCTCTCCTGGAAGAGGCCGGTGACGGTCTCTCGGCGGTGGTGCACGTGGCCGGTGTCCTCGACGACGGGGTCGTCACCTCCCTCACCCCCGAACGCCTGGCCACGGTCCTGCGGCCGAAGGTGGACGCGGCGCTGAACCTGCACGAGCTGACTGCCGGCCTGGACTTGTCCGCGTTCGTCCTGTTCTCCTCCGCCGCCGGTGTCCTCGGCAGCCCCGGCCAGGCGAACTACGCGGCCGCCAACAGCCTCCTCGACGCCCTCGCGGTCATCCGCAGGGGCCAGGGGCTCCCGGCGACCTCGCTGGCCTGGGGCCTGTGGGCGCAGGACAGCGACATGACCGGCAAGCTGGGCGGCGTGGACCTCGAACGCATGGCCCGCGGCGGTGTGGCACCGCTGTCCACGGCCGAAGGTCTGGGTCTCCTGGACATCGCCGTGACCTTGAGCGCCTCGACGGCCCCCGCCGTCCTCGTGACGCTGCGTCTGGACAGCGCGGCCATGCGGGCTTCCGCGGGCCCCGACGGCGTACAGCCCGTCTTCTCCGACCTGGTCCGCACCCACGCCCGACGCGTCGCCAGGGCGCTCGCGCGCTCCGGGAACGCCGCGGACGCCAACAGTGCGGTGCCCCTCCTCGTCAAGCAATTGGCGGGATTGTCGGGAACGGAGCGGGAACGTGTACTGCTCGACGTGGTGCGCGATAATGTGGCCATGGTGCTCGGGCATTCCGGGCCCGGGGCGGTCGGCGCCACCCGGGGATTCCTTGAACTGGGTGTCGACTCGCTCACTGCGGTGGAACTCAGGAATCGACTGAACTCCCTTTCCGGGCTGCGTCTTCCCGCGACGCTCATCTTCGACCACCCGTCGCCGACCGCTCTCGCCGCTCACCTGGACGAGAGCCTGCCGCGCGACGGCGGCACGACGGAGGGAGCCGTGGGAGCACGGTCCGGCGGTGTGGTGGCCGAGCTGGCAAGCCTGGAAACGGCCCTGGCCGCAGGCCTGCCGGAAGGCGACGAACGTGCCGCCGTGCGGTTCAGGCTGCGGGCACTGCTCGGCAGACTGGACGCCACGGAGGTGGGTGGCGCCGACGGGCCGGCCATCGCGGAGCAGCTCGAAGAGGCCGACGACGACGACATGTTCGACTTCATCGACAACAACCTCGGCGTCTCCTGACCGCAATCCTCGGTAATCACCGGCAATCAGCGATGAACTCAGTAAGTCTCAGTGATTTCCGGCGATTCCCAGAAAATCATAAAGGGGTCTGTAGGGGGAGGGTAGGGGTTGTTTCCCCTACCCTCCCGCAGATGTGATGGGGTCGGCCCTCTGCGTTGAAGGAGTCGCACCGAAAATGGCGAACGAGCAGAAACTCCGCGAGTACCTCAAGCGAGTTACCGCAGATCTGCACCAGACCCGGCAGCGTCTACAGGACGCCGAGTCCGTGAGCAGGGAGCCCATTGCTATCGTGGCGATGAGCTGCCGCTACCCAGGCGGGGTGGGCGGCCCGGAAGACCTCTGGCAGCTCGTCGCCGAGGGTGGGGACGCGATCTCTCTCTTCCCGGACGACCGAGGCTGGGACGCGGACCTCCACGACCCTGACCCGACCCGCCCCGGCAAGAGCTATGCGCGCGAGGGCGGTTTCCTGCACGACGCGGCGGAGTTCGACCCCGCGTTCTTCGGGATCTCCCCGCGCGAGGCCCTGGCCATCGACCCGCAGCAGCGGCTCCTCCTGGAAGCGACCTGGGAGGCGTTCGAGCGCGCGGGCATCGACCCGCTGTCCGTACGCGGCTCCAGGACCGGCGTCTTCGCCGGCGTCATGTACGGCGACTACGGCAACCGGATCCTGAGCAACCCCGAGGGCCTGGAGGAGTTCGAGGGATACCTCGGCAACGGCAGCGCCGGAAGTATCGCCTCCGGCCGTGTCTCGTACACCTTCGGCCTCGAAGGCCCGGCTGTCACCATCGACACGGCCTGCTCCTCCTCACTCGTCGCTCTGCACCTCGCTGCCCAGGCGCTGCGCCAGGGCGAGTGCACCCTGGCCCTCGCCGGCGGCGTGACCGTCATGTCGACGCCCGACACGTTCGTGGAGTTCAGTCGTCAGCGTGGGCTCGCGACGGACGGCCGCTGCAAGGCGTTCGCCGAGGCCGCCGACGGCACCGGCTGGGGCGAGGGCGTCGGTCTGCTCCTGCTCGAACGCCTCTCCGATGCCCGCCGCAACGGCCACCGCGTCCTCGCCGTCGTCCGCGGCACAGCGGTCAACCAGGACGGCGCCAGCAGCGGCCTGACGGCTCCGAATGGTCCGTCGCAGCAGCGGGTGATTCGTGCTGCCCTTGCCAGTGCCGGTCTGTCTGCTGGTGACGTCGATGCGGTGGAGGCGCATGGTACGGGTACGACGTTGGGTGATCCGATCGAGGCGCAGGCGTTGCTCGCCACGTACGGTCAGGAGCGTTCTGCTGGGGTGCCGTTGTGGCTGGGGTCGATCAAGTCGAACATCGGTCATACGCAGGCGGCGGCTGGTGTCGCGGGTGTCATCAAGATGGTGATGGCGATGCGGGCTGGTGTGTTGCCTCGGACCTTGCATGTGGATGAGCCGAGTTCGCATGTGGACTGGTCGGCGGGTGCTGTCGAGTTGCTGACGGAGGCGCGTGAGTGGGCCGACCGGGGAGAGGGTGTCCCGCGTCGTGCGGGTGTGTCGTCGTTCGGTGTGAGCGGTACGAACGCCCACGTCATTGTGGAGCAGGCGCCGATGGAGGTGCCCGCTGATGTCACGTCTCCGGTGGCCACGCCGTCGAGGGTGGTGCCGTGGATGGTGTCGGGCCGGAGTGCTGAGGCGCTGCGGGCGCAGGCTGAGCGGCTGCGGGAGCACGTGGTCGAGCGCGGCGGGCTTGAGCCGGTCGATGTGGGCTGGTCGTTGCTGTCGGGTCGGGCGACGCTGGAGCATCGTGCGGTGGTGTTCGGTCGGGAGCGTGGAGATTTCTTGGCCGGTTTGGAGTCGCTGGCGTCGGGTGGGCCGGGTGTCGTTCAGGGGTCGGTTGTCGAGGGTCGCCTGGGTGTGGTCTTCACCGGTCAGGGTAGTCAGCGGGTTGGTATGGGGCGTGAGTTGTATGAGGCGTTCCCGGTGTTCGCGGATGCGTTGGATGAGGTGTGTGCGCATCTGGACGCCCTCCTTGACCGTCCCCTGAAGGACGTGATGTTCGGTGGGGATGCGGGGGTGTTGGAGCGGACGGAGTTTGCGCAGCCTGCGTTGTTCGCGGTCGAGGTGGCGTTGTATCGGCTTGCGGAGTGGTTTGGGGTGAGGCCGGATGTTGTGGGTGGGCATTCGGTCGGTGAGTTGGTCGCGGCGTATGTGGCCGGCCTCTGGTCGCTGGAGGATGCGGTTCGGCTGGTGGTTGCGCGTGGTCGGTTGATGCAGGCGTTGCCTGAGGGTGGGGGGATGTTGGCGGTCCAGGCGGTGGAGGCCGATGTGCTGCCGTTGCTCAGTGATCGGGTGGGTGTGGCGGCTGTGAACGGGCCGTCTCAGGTGGTGCTTTCCGGTGATCGTGTGGTTCTGGAGGGCCTGGAGGAGGTCTTGCGTGGTGGGGGTCGGAAGGTGCGGTGGTTGAGGGTGTCGCATGCTTTCCACTCGCCGTTGATGGATCCTGTGCTGGATGATTTCCGTGAGGTCGCGGAGGGTTTGTCGTATGGGGTGCCGGTCTTGTCGGTGGTCTCCAACGTCACCGGTGAGCTGGCGGACGTAGCTGAGCTTCAGGATCCGGGGTATTGGGTCGGGCATGTCCGTGAGGCTGTCCGCTTCCATGACGGACTCGGCACCTTTACGGCGCAGGGTGTGACCACACTTCTGGAGCTGGGCCCGGATTCCGTGTTGACGGCGATGGCGCATGACACGTTCACCGACCCGGCCGCACAGGCGGGGCTGATCGGGGCTCTGCGCAAGGACCGCCCTGAGACGGACAGCTTCCTGACCGCCCTCGCTCGCCTCCACGCCAGGGACATCTCCGTCGGCTGGGCCCGGTTCTTCGAGCCGGTCGAGGTGTGCCGCACGGTCGACCTGCCCACGTACGCCTTCCAGCACGAGCACCTCTGGCTCAACCCGCTGGAGCAGGCGTCGGCGACCACGGCGGGTGACGGGACCGACCCCGTGGACGCCGTTTTCTGGAAGGCCGTGGAGGACGAGGACCTCGCGGCGCTCACAGGTGCCCTGGAGATCGACGAAGAGGCACCGCTCCGGTCCGTGCTGCCCGCCCTCACCGCATGGCGGCGGCAGCGGCACGAACAGTCCGAGCTGGACCGCTGGCAGTACCGGATCGCCTGGAAGCCGCTTGCCAGGACCGCACAGGCCGGGCTCACGGGCACGTGGCTGATCGTCGCCTGTGCGGACGTGGCCGATGAGCCATGGGTCGATGCCTTCACGCGGGCTCTTGAGCAGAGTGGGGCACAGGCGCGTCTGCTGCGGGTGGAGACGCCGGACACCGAGCGTGACATGTGGCGGCAGCGACTGAACGAAGCTCTCGCGGGCCAGCATCAGGAGCCGGGCGCCCAGGTCTCCGGGGTGTTGTCTCTGCTGGCCTGTGGGCCGAACCCCGAGTCGTCGCAGGTGGACGGTACGGAGGGCAGGGACAGTGATGGCAAGGACAGCACGGACGCGGACACTGTCCTGAGCCCTGTTCTGCTGACGCTTGCCCTCGTCCAAGCCCTGAGCGACGGGGAAGTGGCAGCGCCGCTGTGGGTGGCGACGCGGGGAGCGGTCTCAGTGAGCGGCTCGGACGCCGTTGCCGACGCCGACCGCGCGGCCGTCTGGGGTCTGGGCCGGGTCGCCGCCCTCGAACACCCCGAACGTTGGGGCGGACTGGTCGACCTGCCCGAGACGCCGGACTCGCGTGCTCTGACGCGACTCGCCCAGGTTCTCGGTGTTCCCTCGGGGGAGGATCAGGTGGCGGTGCGTGGTTCCGGTGTGTTCGTGCGTCGACTCGTGCGTGCGCCGTTCGGCGATGTCGCACCTGAGGGTGGCTGGTCTGCTCGCGGCTCGGTGTTGGTCACGGGCGGTACGGGTGCGTTGGGTGCGCATGTGGCGCGGTGGCTGGCTCGTACGGGAGTCGAACATCTGATCCTGACGAGCCGACGTGGGCTTGAAGCGCCTGGCGCTCTGGAACTGCGGGCCGAGTTGGAAGAGTGGGGCGTACGGGTGACGGTGGCGGCGTGTGATGTCGCCGACCGTGAGGCCTTGGCGCGACTGCTCGCCGACGTGCCCGGTGATGTGCCGTTGAGCGGTGTGTTCCATGCCGCCGGTGTCCTGGACGACGGGGTGCTGGATGGTCTGACGGCTGAGCGCGTGGCGTCGGTGTTCCGGTCGAAGGTGGAGTCAGCGCGTCATCTGGACGAGCTGACCCGCGACGCCGACCTGTCGGCCTTCGTGCTCTTCTCCTCCCTCACCGGGGCCGTGGGGGCGCCGGGGCAGGGTAACTACGCCGCCGCCAACGCCTTCCTCGACGCCCTCGCCGAGCGGCGACGAGCGTCGGGACTGCCCGCGTTGTCGATCGGCTGGGGCCCGTGGGCCGGCGGCGGCATGGCGGCCGACGACGGCTCCGACGAGCGGATGAGCCAGGCCGGTCTGCCCGTCATGGACCCCGAGCGCGCCACCGAGGCACTGCGCCGCGTGGTCTTCCATCAGGCCTTCCACCTGGCTGCGGACGGCTTGGCCACGGCTGGCCCGGCCATGAACGGCCCCGCCGCGAACGGCGCACGCACCGAAGCTGCCGCGCTCGTGGTCGCCGACGTGGCGTGGGACCGGTTCTTCGACCGTTTCACGGCCACCCGTACCAGCACCCTCTTCGACGAGCTGCCGGAGGCGGCGGCTGCCCGCGCGGCGCGTCCCGCCGCAGCCGGTGCGAACGAAACCCCGCCTCTGGAACGGCAGTTGGCCGCGCTGACGCGGCCGGATGCCGAGCGCGCCCTGCTCGACCTCGTACGCACACAGGCGGCGGCGGTGCTCGGGCACGGCGGGACGGGAGCGGTGCCCGGGGACAGTGCGTTCAAGGCGCTCGGCTTCGACTCGCTGACCTCGGTCGAGTTCCGTAACCGACTGGGCGTCGCGACCGGACTGACCCTTCCGGCGACCCTGGTCTTCGACCACCCCTCGTCGCGTGCCGTCGCCGACCACCTGTCCGGCCTGCTCCTCGGCGACGAACTCGCCGGTACCGGCATTGACGCCGGTGCCGCCGCCGCGGCGTCGCCTTCCGGTGCGGGCGACGACGAGCCCATCGCGATCGTGTCGATGAGCTGCCGCTTCCCCGGCGGCGTACGCGGCCCGGAGGACTTGTGGCGGCTCCTCGCGGATGGCGTGGACGCCATGGGCGAGTTCCCGGCCGACCGTGGCTGGGACACGGGGGCGCTGTACGATCCGGATTCGGCGACGCCCGGCTCCACCTATGCGCGGCAGGGCGGTTTCCTGCCGGACGCCGGCGGGTTCGACGCGGACTTCTTCGGGATCTCGCCGCGCGAGGCCCTGGCGATGGACCCGCAGCAGCGGTTCCTCCTGGAGACCTCCTGGGAGCTGTTCGAGCGCGTGGGCATCGCACCACCGACGTTGCACGGCAGCCGCACCGGCGTGTTCGTGGGCACTAACGGCCAGGACTACCTGGACCTTCTCAAAGACGCACCCGAAGGTGCCGAGGGCTACATCGGCACCGGCAACGCGGCGAGCGTGGTCTCGGGCCGGCTGTCGTATGCGTTCGGGTTCGAAGGTCCCGCCATGACGGTGGACACGGCCTGTTCGTCGGCCCTCGTCGCCCTGCACCTGGCCGCGCAGGCGTTGCGCCGGGGCGAGTGCGACATGGCACTCGCCGGCGGCGTCACGGTGATGTCCACGCCGAGCGCCTTCATCGAGTTCAGTCGTCAGCGTGGGCTTGCGGTGGATGGTCGGTGCAAGGCGTTCGCGGAGGCTGCGGATGGTACGGGGTGGGGTGAGGGTGTGGGCCTGCTGCTCCTGGAGCGGTTGTCGGATGCGCGCCGCAACGGCCATGACGTCCTGGCCGTCGTCCGTGGTTCGGCCGTGAACCAGGACGGTGCGAGCAATGGCCTCACCGCCCCGAACGGCCCCTCCCAGCAGCGGGTGATTCGTGCCGCCCTTGCCAGTGCCGGTCTGTCTGCCGGTGACGTCGATGCGGTGGAGGCGCATGGTACGGGTACGACGTTGGGTGATCCGATCGAGGCGCAGGCGTTGCTTGCCACGTACGGTCAGGAGCGCTCTGCTGAGCAGCCGTTGTGGCTGGGGTCGATCAAGTCGAACATCGGTCATACGCAGGCGGCGGCTGGTGTCGCGGGTGTCATCAAGATGGTGATGGCGATGCGGGCTGGTGTGTTGCCTCGGACCTTGCATGTGGATGAGCCGAGTTCGCATGTGGACTGGTCGGCGGGTGCTGTCGAGTTGCTGACGGAGGCGCGTGAGTGGGCCGACCGGGGTGAGGGCGTCCCGCGTCGTGCGGGTGTGTCGTCGTTCGGTGTGAGCGGTACGAACGCGCATGTGATCGTGGAGCAGGCCCCGGTGGAGGAGCTTGCCGGGGTGGAGTCTCCGGTGGTCGTCTCGTCGCCTGCGGTGGTCGTGCCGTGGGTGGTGTCGGGTCGCAGCGCTGAGGCGCTGCGGGCGCAGGCCGAGAGGCTGAGGGATCACGTGGCCGAGGAATCGGCCTCTCAACCCGTTGACGTGAGCTGGTCGTTGCTGTCGGGCCGGGCTCTGCACGAACACCGGGCCGTCGTGTTCGGCCGGGAGCGGGACGATTTCTTGGCTGGTCTTGAGGTCGTGGCGTCGGGTGGGCCGGGTGTCGTTCAGGGGTCGGTTGTCGAGGGTCGCCTGGGTGTGGTCTTCACTGGTCAGGGTAGTCAGCGGGTTGGTATGGGGCGTGAGTTGTATGAGGCGTTCCCGGTGTTCGCGGATGCGTTGGATGAGGTGTGTGCGCATCTGGACGGGTTGCTTGAGCGTCCTTTGAAGGACGTGATGTTCGGTGGGGATGCGGGGTTGTTGGAGCGGACGGAGTATGCGCAGCCTGCGCTGTTCGCTGTCGAGGTGGCGTTGTATCGGCTTGGGGAGTGGTTTGGGGTGAGGCCGGATGTTGTGGGTGGGCATTCGGTCGGTGAGTTGGTTGCGGCGTTTGTGGCCGGCCTGTGGTCGTTGGAGGATGCGGTTCGGCTGGTGGTTGCGCGTGGTCGGTTGATGCAGGCGTTGCCTGAGGGTGGGGGGATGTTGGCGGTTCAGGCGGTGGAGGCCGATGTGCTGCCGTTGCTTGAGGGGTTGTCGGACCGGGTGGGTGTGGCGGCTGTGAACGGGCCTTCTCAGGTGGTGCTTTCCGGTGATCGTGTGGTTCTGGAGGGCCTGGAGGAGGTCTTGCGTGGTGGGGGTCGGAAGGTGCGGTGGTTGAGGGTGTCGCATGCTTTCCACTCGCCGTTGATGGATCCTGTGCTGGATGATTTCCGTGAGGTCGCGGAGGGTTTGTCGTATGGGGTGCCGGTCTTGTCGGTGGTCTCCAACGTCACCGGTGAGTTGGCGGGAGTGGCCGAGCTTCAGGATCCGGGGTATTGGGTCGGGCATGTCCGTGAGGCTGTCCGCTTCCATGACGGACTCGGCACCTTTACGGCGCAGGGTGTGACCACACTTCTGGAGCTGGGCCCGGATTCCGTGTTGACGGCGATGGCGCATGACACGTTCACCGACCCGGCTGTCCAGGCGGGGCTGATCGGGGCTCTGCGCAAGGACCGCCCCGAGGCGGACAGCTTCCTGACCGCCCTGGCCAAGCTCCACGTACGCGGAACCGAGGTGGACTGGGCGCCCCAGTACGGGCCCACCGAGGAACGCCACCGCGTCGACCTGCCCACGTACGCCTTCCAGCACCAGCACTACTGGCCGCAGCCGAAGGATGCCGACTCGTCGGCCGGTGGTCAGGGTGACGCGGTGGACGCCGAGTTCTGGGAGGTCGTGCAGCGGGAGGACCTGGAAGGACTCGCGGAAGCGCTGGAGTTGGACCAGGAGGCTTCGCTGGAGTCGGTGCTGCCCGCGCTCGCGACGTGGCGGCGCCGTCGGCAGGAGCAGCACGAGCTGGACGCTCTGCGGTACCAGGTTACCTGGAAGCCTCTTTCCGGCGGTTCTGGTGCTGGTTCCGTGACAGGCACAGGCACCGGCACCGGCATCGGTTCCACGCTCCGGGGCGCCTGGGTGCTGGTGGTTCCGGCCCGAGCAGCCAGGCATCCCTGGTGCACGGCAGCCGAGGAGGCACTCGTCGCCGGGGGCGCGCAGGTCCGGCGGCTCGTCGTCGAGGACGAGGCCGCCGACCGTGTGACCCTGACGCGGTTCCTGCGGGAAGCCGCGGAGGAGACCACTTCCGGTCCTGATGGCGCCCTGGCCGGTGTGCTGTCGCTGCTGGCCCTGGACGAGCGTCCGTACCGTCGGGCGGGTGCCGAAGACGGGGACACCGGCCTCGGTCCGGAAGCGCGCGCCGCCGTTGCCGCCCTGACGCGGGGCATGACGGCGACCCTCGCCCTGACGCAGGCCGTCGTCGACGCCGACGCCGGTGGACGCCTGTGGCTCGCGACGTCCGGCGCGGTGTCCGTGGGCTCCGCCGACCCCGTGCGCAGCGTCGCGCAGTCACAGGTGTGGGGCTTCGGGCGAGTCGTGGGCCTGGAACACCCTGACGTGTGGGGCGGCCTCATCGACGTCACCGAGCCGGCGGAGCCGACGCGGGCCACAGAGCTCACGGAGCCCACGGAGGCCGAGCAAGGCACGGATGTTGCGGACGACGCGAAGGGCGTGGAGGTCGACCAGGGATCCGTTCCCGGCCCCACCCGCGCGCTTCTCACGACCCTCCTCTCCCGTGCCACCGCGCCAGGCTTCGCTGAGGACCAACTCGCCCTGCGTCCCTCGGGTCTTCTCGTACGTCGTCTCGTGCGGGCGCCCCGGAGCACCGCTCCTGCTGGGCACTGGCGACCGCGCGGAACCGTTCTCGTCACCGGTGGCACCGGCGCCCTCGGCGCCCACGTGGCCCGGTGGTGTGCGGGCGGTGGCGCCCAGCACCTCGTCCTGACGAGCAGGCGCGGGGCTGACGCGCCGGGCGCCCAGGAACTTCGCGCCGAGCTCGAGGAGTTGGGTACCAAGGTCACCATCGCGGCATGTGACGTGGCCGACCGGGACGCGCTCGCCCGGCTCCTGGACGCGGTGCCCGCGGATGCCCCGCTCAGCGCCGTCGTGCACGCGGCGGGCCTCGGCCAGGACCTGGTGATCGACGAGACCGGGCCGGAGGACTTCGCCACGATCGTCGAGGCGAAGACCGCGGGCGCGGCCCACCTCGACGAACTCCTCGGCGACACGCCGCTGGACGCCTTCGTGCTGTTCTCGTCCATCGCCGGGGTGTGGGGCAGCGGCGGCCAGGCCGCGTACGCCGCTGCCAACGCCTTCCTCGACGGTCTCGCCGAGCGCCGCAAGGGCCTGGGACGGCCCGTGACGTCGATTGCCTGGGGCCCGTGGGCCGGATCCGGTATGGCCGGGGACGACGACGCCGCGGCGCACCTGAGCAAGCGGGGCCTGCCCGTGATGCGGCCCGAGTCGGCCGTGACGGCACTGGGGCTGGCACTCGACCGGCGTGAACCGCTGATCACCGTCGCCGACGTCGACTGGGAGCGGTTCGCCCCGGCGTTCACCGTGCGGCGGCCGAGCCCGCTGCTCGACGAACTGCCGGAAGCCCGGCGCGCCTTGGGCGCCGCGTCGGGAGCGGGCCCCACTGACGCGACCGCCGGAGCCGGAGCCGGTGCCGCCCTGCGCGACCGGCTTGCCGCCGTGTCGCCCAGCGAACGTGAGCGGACCGTCCTGAATCTGGTGCGCACCGAAGTCGCCGCTGTCCTCGGACACACTGGCACGGATGCCGTCCGCGAGGACCGCGCCTTCAAGGACTTCGGGTTCGACTCGCTGACCGCCGTCGAACTGCGCACCCGTCTCAACGGAGCGACGGGCCTGAGCTTGCCGAGCACCCTCGTCTTCGACCACCCCACCCCCGGGGAGCTGGCCCGCCGGCTCCTCGCCGAACTCCTGCCCGACGCAGACGCCGACGCCGATGCCGGGGACGACCCGGCGGACGCCGAGGTCCGCAGGGCACTCGCGGCTGTCCCGATCGCTCGTATCCGCGAGGCGGGCCTGATGGATGCCCTCCTGCAACTCGCCGTTCCCGACGCGACAGGGGACACGGCCACGGTCACGGCCGATGACGGCGAGGCGGACGCCTCTATCGACGCCATGGACGTGGACACCCTGATCCAGATGGCCTTGGACAACAGTGATTCCTGAAGCGGCAGGCAACGACGCGGCACGCAACGACGCAGCAGGCAACGGCGCGCCACGCACCGGAGCAGCACCTAATGACGCAGCACGTAATGACGCAGCACGGATGTGGAGCCGGACATGACGAGGCCTTCGGACACGGTCGTTGAAGCGCTGCGCGCGTCTCTGAAGGAGACCGAACGGCTGCGACGGCAGAATCAGCAGCTCGCCGCGGCCGCCAGGGAGCCCATCGCGATCGTTGGCATGAGCTGCCGCTTTCCCGGTGGCGTACGCAGCCCCGAGGACCTGTGGCGACTCGTCGCGGATGGCGCCGATGCCATCGGGGACCTGCCTGAGGGCCGCGGCTGGGACGTCGAGGGTCTCTACGACCCCGACCCCGACAAGCAGGGCACCTTCTACGCCCGCCACGGCGGCTTCCTGCAGGAGGCGGGCGCCTTCGACGCCGGGTTCTTCGGTATCTCGCCGCGCGAGGCGCTCGCCATGGACCCGCAGCAGCGGCTCCTCCTGGAGACCGCGTGGGAAGCCTTCGAGCGCGCGGGCATCGACCCAGCCGCCCTGCGCGGCTCCCGCGCCGGTGTCTTCGTCGGCTCCGGCTACCAGGGTTACGGTGAAGGCGTCCGGCAAGCACCCGAAGGCGTCGAGGGCCACCTCCTCACGGGCAACACCACCAGCGTCATGTCCGGACGTCTCTCCTACGTTCTCGGCCTCCAGGGCCCGGCCGTCACGGTCGACACGGCCTGCTCTTCCTCCTTGGTCGCCCTGCACCTGGCCGCCCAGGCGTTGCGGCAGGGCGAATGCACCATGGCGCTCGCGGGCGGCGTGACCGTCATGTCGTCCCCGGAGACGTTTGTCGAGTTCAGCCGTCAGCGCGGCCTCGCAGCCGACGGCCGCTGCAAGGCCTTCGCGGACGCGGCGGACGGCACCGGTTGGGGTGAGGGTGTCGGCATGCTGCTCGTGGAGCGGCTTTCGGACGCCCGCCGCAACGGTCACCGCGTGCTTGCGGTCCTGCGCGGCTCGGCCGTCAACCAGGACGGCGCGAGCAACGGCCTGACCGCGCCCAACGGCCCCTCCCAGCGCCGCGTGATCCGTGCCGCCCTGGCGAGCGCCGGCTTGTCCGCCGCCGACGTCGACGTGGTCGAGGCGCACGGTACGGGTACGACGCTCGGGGACCCGATCGAGGCGCAGGCCCTCCTCGCCACCTACGGCAAGGAGCACTCGGAGGAACGGCCCCTGTGGCTGGGCTCATTGAAGTCCAACATCGGTCACACGCAGGCCGCCGCCGGTGTCGCCGGTGTCATCAAGATGGTCATGGCGATGCGTGAAGGCGTCCTGCCGAAGACCCTCCACGTGGACACCCCGACCTCCGAGGTCGACTGGTCGGCGGGCACCGTCGAACTCCTGACACAGGCGCGGGATTGGCCCGAGCGCGAGCCGGGCCTGCCGCGCCGCGCGGGCGTCTCCTCCTTCGGCATGAGCGGCACGAACGCTCACGTCATCGTGGAGCAGGCACCGGTCGACGAGCCGGGCTCCGACGAGCCCGAGCAGAACGCCGTGCCGTCGGCCTCGGCGGTGCTTCCAGGTCTCATGCCGCTGGCCCTGTCGGCGAAGAGTGACACCGCTCTGCGCGACCAGGCCGTACAGCTGCGCGAATTCCTGCTTGCACAGCCCGACTTGAGCGTCGGTGACCTTGGCTGGTCGCTGGTGGCGGCGCGGTCGCGGTTCGAGCAGCGGGGTGTGGTCCTCGGCCGTGACCGCGACGAACTGCTGGCCGGGCTCGACCGCCTGGCCGAGGGCGACACCACGGCCGGTGGGGTGACTGTCGGCCGTGCTCAGGGCGGCTCGCCTCGTCCGGTGTTTGTGTTTCCGGGGCAGGGGTCGCAGTGGGCGGGGATGGCGGTTGATCTTCTTGATTCGAGTCCGGTGTTCGCGGAGCGGATGGG
>NZ_JBIAIN010000040.1:15301-16494 GCF_042871445.1 Streptomyces sp. NPDC005794 | reverse complement strand
CACACCCAACACCACCAACGGCCACACCCGCCGCACCACCAACGCCACCACAACCACCAACTGCAACCCCAACCCCGCCCACGGCCCGAACCGCGCGTGCCCGTCGCCGTTGGTCCCGTTGATGACGGCCACGACGACGTTCAGGATCGTCAGGGCGGACAGCAGGATGATGTCGAGGCCCGTGGGACGCAGGGCGGCGCGTCTGGCGGCCCCGGCGTCCGGCGGCGCGGCCGGCGGGCCCCCGCGAGGTGCGGCGGGATCCCGAGGGAGCATGCCGAACGTCCTCGCGGCCGTGTCGGACCGCTCTTCCCCGGCCATCCTGGCTCGCTGCACGTCAAGCCCACCCCCGTACGTCGGCTTCGCGCTCCGTGGTCGTGCAGAGCTTAATGCGTAACCGGCCCAGGCCCTACCTACCACCCTGACCTGCGGCTTTATGCTCCGCTTAGAGGCTTTCGCGCTCTGCGGCCGCCTCGTCGGCCGCAGAGGCGTGCACCTTCCCGCCGCGGCACACCAGGTCCACGAGAGGGGTAACGCCGTGGCCGGGCACTACTTTCGTCGGTAGTGGTACCAACGTTTCCCTCTGCCGGGCCGGACGCCGACTGCGGTTGAATAAGTCCTGTTGGCAAGCCCGACAGCACATGTCGGAGCGCGGTGCGAGAAGCACAAGATGACTCACCCGAACAGATCATTTGAGGAGCGACATGCTGTGGGTCGGCATCGTCCTGGCGGTTCAGGGATTCGGTTCATTCCTGACCGAGCGTTTGTGGGACACAAAATTCGGTGTCACGGCACTGCTGTCCGATGACACCCCCTCGTGGGTGAGTCTGGCGATCGGCGCGGTCGGACTGGTCGTCCTCGCGTTCGTCGCGAGTTCTCGCTCCCGTAAGTCCGCACACAACTGACAACACGACTGACAACGTCGAGTCACACGACCGACAATCGAACTTCCCTGACGGGGAGAATTCACCCTCCCTGCTACCGCAGGGACCGAGCTCCCGGCAGCCGGTTTCCCCCCCGTAACCGGCTGCCGGGTTCTCTGTGCGCAACGTAAAAGAATCGGCGGGGGGGGGGGGGGCGGGGGCCGGGGGGGGGGGGCCCCCCGGGGGGGGGGTTGCCCCCGGGGACGCGGGGGGGGGGGGCGCGGTGTGGGGGGGTGCACGCAGGGGGGGGGGGGGGGTGGGGGTTTGGGGGGC
>NZ_JBIAIN010000040.1:0-15291 GCF_042871445.1 Streptomyces sp. NPDC005794 | reverse complement strand
GCCCCCCCCCCCCCCCCGCCCCCCCCCCCCCCCCCCCGGGGGGTGTGGGGGTGCTCCACAACAACCGGGGCGGGGGGGGGGGGCCCCCCCGGCCCCCCCCGCCCCCCCCCCCCCCCGCCGATTCGCGGTTTCCCCGGCGTCTACGCGGTGAAGTGCGCCTTGAGGAGGGCGATGACCTCCTGGGCGTGGTCGGTCAGGTAGAAGTGGCCGCCGGAGAAGGTCTTCACATCGAACGTGCCCATGGTGTGCGGCTCCCAGGCCCGGGCCTCGTCCAGGGTCGTGCGCGGATCGTCGTCGCCGACCAGGACGGTGATGGGGCTGCCTATCTGCGCGCCGGGCTCAGCCCGGTAGTTCTCGATGGCGGTGTAGTCGCTGCGGATGGCGGGCAGCACCATGCGCAGCACCTCGTCGTCGCCGAGGACCCTGGGGTCGGTGCCGCTGAGCTTGCGCATCTCGGCGATCACCCCGTCGTCGTCACGCTGGTGGACGTTCTCCGGCCGGAAGCTGGAGGGGGCGCGGCGGCCGGAGGCGAAGACGTGCGCGGGGGCGCGGCCGTCCCGTTCGAGGCGCCGGGCCACCTCGAAGGCCAGCACGGCGCCCATGCTGTGCCCGAAGAAGGTGAGCGGCAGCGGATCCCCGTAGGCGCGTAGGGCCTCGGCTGCCCGGTCCGCCAGCTCGGCGATGGTCTCGATGCCCTTCTCCGTGTGGCGGTCCTGCCGGCCCGGGTACTGCACGGCCACCACGTCCGCGACGGAGCTCAGGGCGGCCGAGACGGGGAAGTAGAAGCTCGCCGAGCCGCCCGCGTGCGGGAAGCAGACGAGGCGGGCGTCGGCGGCGGGGGCCGGGTGGTAGCTGCGGACCCACAGGTCGGTGGCGGCTGTTGTCATGACGGGTTCCCATCGTGGTCATCGGGTGTCGGCGGGACTGGCGGAGCGGGGATGAACATGGCGAAGGCGGGCCGTGGCCCGCCTTCGGTACGTGAGCGGTGTGCGCCCCGGTTCACTTGAGCGGGAAGCGGACTTCTCCGGCGACGATCGGGTTCACGTAGTTCTTGCTGGAGATCTTGATCCGGTTCAGCGCGAGGCCCGTGAGCGCCTCGAAGACGGCCCTGCGGGCGTTCATGGCGGTGGAGTAGCCCGCGTCCAGGTGCGGGGCGACCTCGACCACGTCCATGCCGATCAGGTCCGTCTCGTGCGCGATGCGCCGCAGCGCGGTGAAGAGCTCGCGGGTGTTGAGGCCGGCGGGCTCGGGGGTGCCGGTGCCGGGCGCGTACGCGGGGTCCAGGACGTCGATGTCCAGGGACAGATAGACGTGGTCGGCGACCGCGCGGGCCTCCTCGATGACCTTGTCGATGACCGCGGCGAAGCCGATGCGCTCGATCTCGGCCATGAAGTGCGAGCGCATGCCGGCCCGGCGCATCCAGTTGAACAGCTGGTCGTCGGGGCCGGAGATGGTGCGGATGCCGACCTGGATGATGTTCGGCCCCGGCACCATCTCCTCGTCGATCAGGCGGCGGATCGGCGTGGTGTGGGTGGCACGGTGCCCGAAGAGCTCTTCGTGGCAGTCGGGGTGCGCGTCGAAGTGGATGACGGCGATGGAGCCGCGCCCGTGCACCTCCGACAGCGCGCCGACGCTCGGCCACAGCAGGGAGTGGTCGCCGCCGAGCACGACCGGCCGCGCCCCGGTCTCGGCGATCTCGCGGACCAGGCCGCGGATGGGCTCCATGGACCGGGTGATGTCGAAGGGGTCGACGGCCGCGTCGCCGTAGTCGACGACCTTGAGGATGTTGAACGGATTGACGCGGGTCGCGGAGTGCACGAAGCCCTCAGGAGTGCTGTAGAGGTACCGTTCGTCGGCGCGGATGGCGCGAGGCCCGTAGGCGGCGCCGCGGTGTCCACTGGAGACGTCCACGGGGCAGCCCACCACGGCCACGTCCACGTTGCCGGCCCGCAGGTCCTCCTGCGTGAGGGCCAGGGGGACGCCCATGAAGGTGGGCACGCCCGAGTAGGACGGCTGAACGTAGTAGCGGCGCAGGTCGATGGGGCCGGGGTCGCGCCGCGGGAAGGTGGAGCGATCGACCTCCCGCCGCCAGGCTTCGGACTCGGCTGTCTCGCTCATCTCTCTCCTCGGATACGCGGGTTCGTACACGACGGCGGCCCTGCGCCAGGGGCGTGGCTCCGCCGCAGGTGGTGCGGGTGGTCCCGGGTCACCCGGTGCCGCCGGTAACGGGCAGCCGGGTGCAGCCGCTGATCACCGGTGAGCTGCGGCGCGCCACGGGCCCCGAGACCCGCAGTCCAGGCAGTCGCTCGGCGAGGACGCGCAGCGCGGTCTCGCCCTCCATACGGGCCAACGGAGCGCCGATGCAGTAGTGGATGCCGCCGGAGAACGACAGGTGCTCGGCCGGGTTCTCGCGGGTGAGGTCGAAGCGGTCGGGGTCGTCGTAGACCTCGGGGTCCCGGTTGGCGGCCCCGATCAGGACGACGACGGAGCTGTTGGCCCTGATGTGGTGGCCGGCAAGCGCGATGTCGGCGTGCGGGACGCGCTGGGCCTGGAGGGCGGGCGAGTCGTGACGCAGGGTCTCCTCGACGGCGCGAGGCGCGAGGTCGGGGTCCTCGCACAGCAGGTCCCACTGTTCCCTGTTGCCGGTCATGGCGAGGACGGCGTTGCCGATGAGGTTGGTGGTGGTCTCGAAGCCGGTGACGGCGAGGACCGTGCAGAAGGCGAGGAGTTCCTCGGTGGTCAGCTTGCCCTCGCCGTTGGCCACGGTGAGGCGGCTGATGAGGTCGTCACCGGGGGCAGCGGCACGCAGGGCGATCAACTCGGTGAAGACCTGGTCGAGGTCGTCGACCGCACCGCGGAAGTCCCGTGCCATCTTTAGGGACTTGACGCCGTCGATGACCGGGCCGACCTTGCGTCCCGCCCTGACGAACCGGTCGTGGTATTCCTCGGGGACGCCGAGGAGCTCCCCGATCACCAGCAGGGGCAGGGGCCCCGCGAAGTCCTCGATGAGGTCGAAGCCGCCTTCGCGGGCGGTCAGCTGGTCGAGCAGACCGTGACAGAGCTTCTCCACCTGCACCCGGTACCTGCTGATCATCCGGGGGCCGAAGGCGGGTTGCGCGAGGCGGCGGAGCCTGGTGTGGTCCGGCGGGTCGAGGCCGAGGATGGAGCTGTTCCAGGGGATCTCGGCCATCATCTCGTGGCCGGGGACTCCGCCCTGTTCACGGTTGAGGAACAGCGAGCGGTCCCGCAGGATCCGGCTGCCGAGCTCGTGGCTGCCGGTGACCCAGGTCCCCAGGTGGCTGCGGTGGATGGGGCCCCGCCTACGTACCTTCGCGTACAGCGGATACGGGTCCTGCCTGCCCTGCAGCAGGTGGGTGAACGGGTCGCCGAAGACTCCGAAAGCGCGCAGGACGGCGCGTGTGGCACCGAGCTTGGCGCTGAACTTGAACCCGGCCGACCTGCTGTCCATGAGCGATGCCATCACTGCTCCTTGGGAGAGGAGGAGCGGGCGGGCCTGAGGGCCTGCTCCGGTCCCAGGGCGACGACGTCGAAGTGGCGGGTGGTGACCTCGAGCCGGTGGATGAGCCGGTCGGGGCCGGTGACGTGGACCGTGCGGACGTCCATGCCGCGCAGGGTGTCCACGACCGGATGCCAGCGCACCGGATGGTCGAAGGTGTCGAGGAGCATGGTGCGCAGCTGGTCGGCGCTCGTCACCAGGGAGCCGTAGTGGTCGTGGACCACGGGCAGTTCGGGGTCGGCGAGGTCGAAGGTGGCCAGGACCTCTTCCTCGGCGCGGGCGCGCAGGCCCTTCAGGACGCGGCAGTGCGCGGGGGGCTTCATCGAGTAGAGGGAGTAGCCGCCGATGGCGCTGACGCGCCGCTGGAATTCCTCGAGGACCTGCTGGCGCATCGTAATCATGTGCATGCCGTCGTCGAGATGGCCCGAGACCTCATGGAACTCGTCACGCCCGGCCAGTTCACCGAGCACCACGTCGAGTTCCGTGGCGGGCACCCGCGTGATGGTGAGCGTGACCAGGTCCTCGTACTCCTTCTCGAAGAACCGCTGCTCGCAGAGGGCGAGTTCATAGGTGAGGCGGACGGCCTCGCCGAACGGCAGGGCGCCGCTGAACGCAGTGGCCGCCTTCTGGCCGAAGCTGAACCCGGCGCAGACGTCGGCCCGCAGCCCCTGGGTCTGTACGGCACGGTCGGCCAGGGCCACCGAGTTGACGAAGAAGGCGACCTGGGCGAACTCGCCGAAGTCCGTGCCCTCGGTGCGGAATCCGTCGAGGACCGAGAGCCCCAGGGCTTCGTCGGCGGCGGTGAGACGCTTGCGCACGAAGGGGTCGATCATCATGAACTTGCCCACGTCGGTGAAGCGTGAGGGGCCCATGCCCGGGAACACCACGGCGCTGCGTGCCTGGTCGGTCGTCATCATGTCCGCTCTGTCTGGTCCGGCTGGTTGTTCTGGTCCGCCCGCGCGGCGTTCAGGCCGAGGTGGCGAGTTCCGTCGTGACCCGCTCGGCCGCCTGCCGCTCCAGGGCACGCCGGTCGGGCTTGCCGTTGCGGTTGAGGGGGAAGCTGTCGATGACGACGACCCGGTTGGGGTGCTCGTACGAGGGCAGCACGTCCTTGATGCGGCCGCGCCACTCGCCGGCGTCCCGGCCGGCGGGGTCCTCGACGAAGAAGACGAGTTCGGAGCCGCGCGCGTCGTCCGGCAGCGCGATCACCTTGACGGCGCAGCCCGCCGCAGCGGCACGCCGCTCGATGATCTCCGGGTAGAGCGTGTAGCCCATGCGGTGCACGGCGAGTTTGCGGCCCGCCACGAAGAGGTTGCCCGCCGCGTCGAGGTGACCGAGGTCGCCGGTGCGGTACCAGCCCTGCTCGACGGGGGTCAGGGTGCCGTCCTCGGCGAGGTAACCGGCCATCATGTCGGGGGTGTTGACGATGATCTCGCCCATCTCGCCTGCGGGGAGGGTGGTGCCCGCGTCGTCCTGCACCGTCAGCCGGAGCCCGTTCATGACCCGGCCGCACGCGACGGGGTTGTCACTCGTGGCGAAGGCGATGTTGCCGAGCTCGGTGCTGCCGTAGCTGTCGAGGAGCGGGCGGCCGAAGGACTCGACGTACGCGTCGGACAGGGCAGGGTCGAGGGGGGCCGCGCCGCTGCAGAACATGCGGACGCCGCCCAGGGCGGCGCGCACCTCGCTCTGGCGCTGGGCGAGGTTGAGCATGCTGCGGTAGGTGGCGGGCGTCGCATCGATGACGGTGACGCCGCACTGACCGCCCATCAGCAGGGACCGGTCGAGCCGCCGGTGAGGCGCGGCGATGAGCGAGCACTTGGCGAGCCAAGCGATGAGCACCATCGACAGGCCGTACTGGTGCGCGAAGGGCAGCAGCGGCAGCAGGACGTCACCGGGACCGTGTCCCATGTGGTCGGCGTTACGCCGCAGGTTCGCCAGGAAGCGGCCGCCCGACTTCACGACGCCCTTGGGCGTGCCGGTGGAACCCGAGGACCACATGATCAGACCGTCGGGGAGGGCGCACCACGCGTCGAAGTCGAGGGCCTGCTCGGTCGGGACGAGGCCGGACGCCTCGACGAGCAGCTTGTACAGGTAGACGGCGTTGCGCGTCTCGGCCGGTACGGGGGCGTCGTCGTCGTACAGACACAGCCGGGCGCGGGTCCGCTCGACGATGCGGCCGGTCTCGCGCGCGTGCTCCTGCTGGTCGACGAGGACGATGGAGGCACCGACGTGCATCAGCGCGAAGAACGCGTTCAGCCAGGCCGCGGAGTTACCGGCCTTGAGCAGCACCCTGTCCCCGGGCGTGACGCCCTCCGCACGCAGGACCATCGCGACCCGCAAGGTGTCCTGCTCGAATTCGGCGAAGGTCCGCGCGGAATCTCCCGTGAATATGTTAGGTGTCATCAAATCCGCCCCCTTTCCCAGTCCTGGCAATCACCGGGCATGCTAAGCGCGATAGAGTCGAGCATCTGTCCCGCCTCGGGCAAGTCGCCGAGGATCTAAGGTAGAAGCTATTCGGCGCACCCCAGCAGCAGAACCCCTATCTTCCCCCTAGCAGCCCCTGAGCGGTCAATTTGCCGTATTCAGGGGCCAGCTGCCGGGCAGCACCAAGCGCTACCTTCGACGGTGTTTACGCCACGTACTGCATAAGCCGCGGAGGCCACGGTGGGAGTTCGGACGCAGACCGGCCAGATACCGGAACAGGAAAAGAATAAGGACCCGCAGGAGTCATCGGCAGCCCCACAGGACGAAAACCCGCGGTCCACGGAGGAATCGGGTCCTGGAACAGCCGCGCCACCGCCTCTCGACCGGCTCCGGGTCGGCACGGTCGCGGCGGCGTCCGGAATCGCGCTGCTCCTGGTCAGCACCCGGTACGGGTTCCAGGGCGACGAGCTGTACTTCCTGGGCGCCGGGCAGCACCTGAGCTGGGGGTACGCGGACCAGCCGGTGCTGCTGCCGCTGCTCGCCCACGGCATCGACGCGCTGACCGGCGGCTCGTTGTTCGCGCTGCGGCTGCTGCCCGCGCTGCTCACCGTCGCGGGTGTCTTCGTCGCCGCCCTCGTCGCTCGCGAGTTCGGCGGGGCACGCCGGGCGCAGCTCCTCACAGCGGCGGCCTACGGATTCGCCCCCGCCGTCCTCATCAGTGGGCACGCGCTGTCCACGATGGCGGTCGACCTGCTCCTGTGGACGACCGTCAACTGGCTCCTGGTGCGCTGGGTGCGCACGCGTGAGGACCGGCTACTGCTGTTCGCCGGGCTCGCCACGGCCCTGGCCCTCCAGGGCAAGTACCTCATCGTCGGCTACTGGGCCGTCATCGCCGTCTGCCTGCTCGTCGTCGGCCCGCGCGAGCTGCTGCGCCGCAAGGCGCTGTGGATCGGCGCGGCCGTGGCCGTGGTCGCCTCGCTGCCGGGCCTCGTCTGGCAGGCGCAGAACGACTGGCCGCAGATGGAGATGTCCCAGGTCCTCGCCGACGAGGGGATTCTCGGCGGCCGTGCGGGCTTCCTGCCGTATCTGGTCGTCCTGTCCGGCGGCGTGTTCACCGTCGTTCTCGGCTACGGTCTGGTCCGCCTCCTGCGTGCCCCGCGGTTCGCGCCCTACCGCTTCCTCGCGTGGGCGTTCCTCGGTCTGACGACGGTGTTCCTGGTCACCGGCGGCCGCCCCGCGTACGTGGTGGGCGCCTTCGCGCCCCTGTGGGCGGCCGGCGCGGTGGAGCTGGCGCGCGGCGGTGGCGCCCGCTGGTGGCGGTGGCTGGCCGCGTGGCCCGTGGTGGCGCTCACGGCGCTGATCTCGCTGGCGCTTTCGCTGCCGGTGTATCCCGTGTCGCAGGTGACGAGGACCGAGCAGCCCGAGAACAATCCGATGACCTCGGAGACGCTGCGCTGGCCGAACCTGATCGACGCGGTCGACAAGGCCCACAGGGCGCTGCCTGCCGCCGAGCGCGAGGGGGCCGTGGTGGTCACGCAGTACTACCAGGAGGCGGGCGCCGTCGACCACTTCGGTCCCGACCGCGGCCTGCCGCCGGCCTACAGCGGCCACCGTGGCTACTGGTACTTCGGCGCGCCGTCCGACTCCTCGGGCCCCGTCCTGTACGTGGGCTCCGACGTGGCGAAGCTGAAGCCGTACTTTTCGTCCGTGGAGAAGGCGGCGACCGCCGCGGGCGGCCCCGGCGAGAGCTTCGTCGACGGTGTGCCTGTCTGGATCCTGGACGGCCGGAACAAGCCGTGGTCGGACATCTGGAAGGACTACGGCCACTTGTCCTGAGGCCCACCCGCGCGTCCCGCGCGAACGGCCCCGCCCCCGCCGTGTGCGGGGCGCGGGGCCGTGGTGTTTCGGCACACCGGCCGGCTGCCGGTGTGCCGTTCGCGTCAGAGCCGGTCGATCCACTCCTCCACGGCGCGCGCCGTGGTGCGGGAGTGCTCCTCCATCACCGTGAAGTGGGTGCCGGGCACGTCCACGGCGGTGTGCTCCAGCTTCCAGGACGGCCGCCAGTCGTACTCCTGCGTCCACTCCATGAGCGGCTCGCCCGCCCTGACCAGGAGCGTCGGCGCCTGGATGGCGTCGGGCAGCAGGCCGAGGAACATGTAGCGCGCCATGGCGGTGACCCAGGCGTCGCCCCAGTCGTCGTCCACGGCGGCCACTGTGTCCGTGCCGTTCCCGGCGTCCGGCACGGCGTCGGTGACCGGCCCGGAGTCGTAGCGGTCGCTGAGCTGCCTGCCCATCGCGGCGGCCATGTCCCCGAGCGCCTTCTCCTCGACGTACGTGTCGACGAGGACCACGCCCGCCGGTCCGGCGCCACGGCTCTCCAGCTCCCGTGCCACGGCGTGCGCGACGAGCCCTCCCGAGGAGTGCCCGGCGAGCACGAACGGCTTCCCGCCGGTGTGGCGCAGCACCGTGTCCGCGTGTACGCGCACCAGCGCCTCCTTGTCGGCGGGCAGCAGCTCACCTTCCAGGAAGCCGGGGTTCGTGATCACGCCGACGTCACGCCGGCCACGGAAGTAGCCGCCGAAGCGGGCGTAGTCGTACGCGCTGGAGCGGCCGACGAACGAGGTGAACAGGATCACGCCGACCTCGTCGTCGCCCCGGGACAGCGTGTGCGGGGCCCGCGGCGCGCCGAGTTCGGACTCCTCGGTGAACGAGGCGCGGAACTGCGCCATGGTCCGCAGCAGCGGGATCAGGTCGTCCGCCCTGCCCTGCCGCGCGGCCTCGTCGTACAGCTCGGCGAGTCCGGTCACGGGACGTGGGCCGGCGGCCCGGGGTGCGACGGCCTGGGGTGTGCCGGCCCCTGGCGCGACGGCCTGGGCCGCGACGGGCGAAGCCGCCGGTGCCGGTTCCCTGCGGGCCTGGGCATTCGGGTCCTGGTGCCCGGGCCCGGCCTGGTCGAGGCCGGCGGTCAGTCGCTCGGCCAGCGCCCGCGGCGTGCGGTTCTGGAAGACCAGGGTGGCGGGCAGCCGCAGGCCGGTGGCGGCCATGAGGCGGTTGCGCAGTTCGACGCCGGTGAGGGAGTCGAAGCCCAGCTCGAGGAAGCCGCGTTCGTCCTCGACCCGGTCGGCGGACGCGTGGCCGAGCACGGCCGCCGCCTGGTCACGGACCAGGGCGAGGAGCAGCTCCGCGCGCTCGTCGGCGGACGCGGCCGCGAGACGGCGCGCGAACGCCTCCGCCTCGGAGACCGCGGCGGCGGCCGCCCGCCGGACCGGAACGCGTACCAGGCGCCGCAGCAGCGGCGGTACGGCATCACCCCGGCGAGCGCCCGCGCGCAGGGCGGTCATGTCCAGGCGTACGGGCAGCAGGAGCGGCACCCCGGCGGAGCGGGCCGTGTCGAAGAGGTCGATGCCCTGCCGCGAGGACAGCGGCAGGACGCCGCCGCGCGAGATACGGGCACGGCGGGCCTCGTCGAGGTGCCCGGTCATCTCGCTGCTCTCGTCCCACAGGCCCCAGGCGAGCGCCGTCGCGGGCACGCCCCGCGCGCGCAGGTGGTGCGCGAGGGCGTCGACAAAGGCGTTGGCCGCCGCGTAGTTGCCCTGTCCTGGGCTGCCGAAGGTGGCGGCGGCCGAGGAGAACAGGACGAACTCCGCCAGGTTCTCGCCCGCCGTCAGTTCGGCGAGGTTGAGTGCCGCGTCCAGCTTGGGCCGCAGTACGGCGTCCACGCGCTCGGGGGTCAGCGACGCCACGAGGGCATCGTCCAGGACTCCGGCCGTGTGGACGACGGCGGTCAGCGGGTGTGCGGCAGGGACCGTGGCGAGGGTCTCGGAGAGCGCCTCGCGGTCCGCCGCGTCGCAGGCCGCCACGCGGGCCTCGGCCCCGAGCGCCTCGAGCTCGGCGACGAGCTCGGCGGCACCGGGTGCGTCGGCGCCTCGCCTGCTGGTCAGGAGCAGGTGGCGGGCCCCGTGTTCGGCCACCAGGTGGCGCGCGACGAGCGCGCCCAGGGTGCCGGTGGCGCCGGTGATCAGGACTGTGCCTTCGGGGTTCGGCGCGGTGGGGCGGGGGGTGGCATCAGCGGTGACGGCATCAGCAGCACCGGCACAGGTGGTGTCGCCACCCACACCAGCCCCGGCACCGGTACCCGCACCCACCGCGTCAACCCGGCCCCGCTCGCCCGTCACAACCCGCGCCGCCACGAGCCGCGGCGCGAGCAGCGTTCCCTCGCGTGCCGCCAACTGGGGTTCGTCCAGGGCGAGTCCCGCGGCGAGGAGTTCGGCGACGGACAGGTCGCCCGTCGTGCCGTTCGCGGTCTCCGCGCCTGCCACGTCGAACAGCAGGCACCCGGCCCCCTCCGCTCCGCCCGCGTGCTCGGACTGTGCCGAGCGGGCCAGGCCCCACAGCGGGGCGTGCGCGAGGTCAGGCACGTCACCGCCGTCGGCCGCGACCGCGCCCCGCGTGAGCAGGACCAGGCGGGAGCCGGAGAGGCGGGTGCCGGTCAGCCAGTTCTGGAGCAGGCCGAGGGCCCTGTCCAGGGCGGCGCGGGCGCGCTCGGCCGTGGATCCGGCGGTCACGCCCCCGTCCGGGCCCCGGGTGTCCGGCTCGTGCGCGAAGGTGACGAGCACGGTGTCCGGGGTGTCGGCTCCGGCGTCGAGGGCCGCGTACAGTGCGTCGGCGTCGTCGTACGCCTCCACATCCGCACCGGAGCCGGCGAGGCCGGCGCCCACCCGCAGCGGGTCGGGGCCGATCAGTGCCCAGGTCGTGCCGGTGACGTCGGCCGTGACCGTGGGCAGCGGCGTCCATTCGACGTGGAACAAGGCGTCCCGGTGGCCGTCTGACACCGCGCGCAGGTCGTCCGGCCTGACCGGGCGCAGCTCCAGGGAATCGGCGCGGGCTACGGTGGCGCCGGTGTCGTCGGCGCAGAGCAGCTCCACGCCGCCGGTGGCCGCCGGACGCACCCGGACCCGCAGGACGGTCGCACCCTGCGCGGCGAGGGAGACGCCGCTCCACGCGAACGGCAGCCGCACCCCGTCCGCCCCCGCGAAGGAGGCGAGGGCGACGGAGTGCAGGGCGGCGTCGAGAAGCGCCGGGTGAACGCCGTAGGCAAGCGCCTCGCGGTGCTCGCCCTCAGGAAGGTGGACCTCGGCGTAGACGGCGTCGCCCGCGGGGTCCTGCCAGGCGGCGCGCATCCCCTGGAACGCCGGGCCGTAGGCGAGTCCGCCCTCGGCGATGCGCTCGTAGAAGCCGTCGAGGTCCACCGCTTCGGTGCCCGCGGGCGGCCACACGGCCAGGGCGTCGTCCGGCTCCGGATACGGGTGCGTGGCGGCCAGGTCGCCGAGGGCGCCGGTGGCGTGCTGCGTCCACGGGGTGTCGGTGCCGCCCTGGGGTCGCGAGGACACCGTGAGCGGGCGCCGTCCCTCCGCGTCGGGGGCGCCGACCCACACCTGGAGCGTGACGACGTCGTGCTCGGCGACGACGAGCGGCGCGTGCAGGGTGAGTTCCTCGACGAGGGCGCAGCCGACCTCGTCGCCCGCGCGCAGGGCCATCTCCACGTACGCGGTACCCGGCAGCAGCACGGTGTCCCCCACCGCATGGTCGGCGAGCCAGGGGTAGGCGCGGCGGGTGAGCCGTCCCGTGAGCACGTGCTGGTCCGCGTCGGCCAGTTCCACGCTGGCCCTGAGCAGCGGGTGCCCGGCGGACTCGATGCCGACGGCGGTGACGTCGCCTGTTCCCGCGGCGACCGGCTCGGGCCAGAAGCGCTGCCGCCGGAAGGCGTAGGTGGGCAGGTCGACGACGGTGCGGCGGCCCTGGAAGAAGGCCCGCCAGTCGAGTTCGGCGCCGTGGACGTGTGCCTCGGCGATGGCGGAGAACAGTTGGTCGGGGCCGCCCTCGTCGCGGCGCAGGGAGCCGAGCGCTGTCGCGCCGGTGTGCGCCACGGCGTCGATGGTCTCCTGCACCGGAACGGTCAGGACCGGGTGCGGGCTCATCTCCAGGAACAGCCCGTGCCCCTCGGCGAGCAGCCCGCGGGTGGCCTGCTCGAACAGGACGGTGTGGCGCAGGTTGCGATACCAGTAGCCCGCGTCCATCGGGGTTTCGGCGTCCAGCCACGCTCCGGTGAGGGTCGAGTACAGCGGGGTCCGGGCGGCCTGCGGTTCGAGGCCGGTGAGCGCCTCGCCGATATGGTCCTCGATCTGCTCCACGTACGAGGAGTGGGAGGCGTAGTCGACGGGGATGGTGCGGGCCCTGAGTTCCCGCTCCGCGCACACGGCGATGAGCTCTTCGAGGGCCTCCGGATCACCGGAGACGACGACTTGGGTGGGCCCGTTGACGGCGGCGATCTCGATGCGGCCGTCCCAGGCGGCCAGGAGCGTCTCGGTCTCCTCCTGCGGCAGTACGAGGGAGACCATGCCGCCCTTGCCGGACAGTTCCCGGATGGCCTGGCTGCGCAGGGCCACGACACGGGCCGCGTCGCGCAGGGTCAGCGCGCCCGCGACGCACGCGGCGGCGATCTCGCCCTGGCTGTGGCCGACGACGGCCGCCGGCTCGACACCGGCTGCCTGCCAGACGGCGGCGAGCGAGACCATCACGGCGAACAGGACGGGCTGGACCACGTCCACCTGGTCGAACCTCTCCCCGCTCAGCTCCTCGACGAGTTCCCAGTCGACGAACTCGGACAGGGCGGTGGCGCACTCCCGCATCCGCTCGGCGAACACGGGGCTCGACGTCATGAGTTCCCGCGCCATCCCGGCCCACTGCGAGCCCTGGCCCGGGAAGACGAACACCGGTCGGACCGTACCGCTGTGGGCACGGCCGACGACGACGTCACGGGCGGACGTGTCCTCCCGCGCCAGCAGGTCGAGCCCCGCTACGAGTTCCTCGCGGTCCCTGCCGAGGACGACGCCCCGGTGCTCGAACCGCGACCGTGCCACCGCGAGCGACCAGGCCACGTCGCCCACGCCCACCCCGGTGTCCGCAAGCAGATGCGCGCGCAGCCGGGCGGCCTGCCCCGCCAGCGCCTCGGGTGACTTGGCCGAGAGGACGAGCGGGATGACGGCGGGCTCGGACAGATCGGAACCGCCGGCAGTCCCTACGCTGCCTGATCTGTCTGTGCTGAATGCGCTGTCCGCGGACCCGATGGCTGCGGCGGCGAGGGCGTCCCCGTCCACGGTCTCATCGGCGGCCCCGGGCTCCTCCGCGACTTCGGGGGCCTGCTCCAGGATGACGTGCGCGTTCGTGCCGCTGATACCGAAGGAGGAGACGCCCGCGCGGCGCGGCGCCCCGTCCGCACGGCTCGGCCAGTCCCTGGCCTCTGTCAGCAGCTCGACGCCCGCGCCCGACCAGTCGACCTCGGGGGTCGGGTCGTCCACGTGCAGCGTCTTCGGCAGGATGCCGTACCGCATCGCCATGACCGTCTTGATGACGCCGCCGACACCGGCGGCCGCCTGGGTGTGGGCGATGTTGGACTTCAGCGAGCCGAGCCACAGCGGCCGGTCCTCGGGGTGGTCCTTGCCGTACGTCGAGATGAGGGCCTGCGCCTCGATCGGGTCGCCGAGCGTGGTGCCCGTGCCGTGCGCCTCGACCGCGTCGACGTCGGCGGGGGTGAGGCGGGCACTGGCCAGGGCGGCTCGGATGACGCGCTGCTGGGAGGGGCCGTTGGGGGCGGTGAGGCCGTTGCTGGCGCCGTCCTGGTTGACGGCGGAACCGCGGACCACGGCGAGCACCTGGTGGCCGTTGCGGCGGGCGTCGGAGAGGCGTTCGAGGATGAGCATGCCGACGCCCTCGCCCCATCCCGTGCCGTCCGCCGACGCGGCGAACGACTTGCAGCGGCCGTCGGGGGCCAGGCCCCGCTGGCGGCTGAACTCGGCGAACGAGGTGGGGGTCGGCATGACGGCCGCGCCGCCCGCGAGTGCCATGGTGCACTCGCCCTGGCGCAGCGCCTGCACCGCGAGGTGCAGGGCGACCAGCGAGGAGGAGCAGGCGGTGTCCACGGTCACCGCCGGGCCCTCGAAGCCGAAGGAGTACGAGAGACGGCCTGAGGCGACGCTCGCCGCGTCGCCGGTCATCACGTACCCCTCGACGCCCTCGGCGCCGCCGAGGGTGGTCGAGTACCCCTGGGTCGACAGACCGACGAAGACGCCGGTCGCACTGGCCCGCAGCGCCGACGGCACGATGCCCGCGCGTTCGAACGCCTCCCAGGAGGTCTCGAGGAGGAGCCGCTGCTGCGGGTCCATGGCGAGGGCCTCGCGCGGATTGATGCCGAAGAACTCGGGGTCGAACTCGTCGGCGTCGTGGAGGAAGGCGCCGGTCGTGACGTAGGTCAGCCCCTCGTCGTCGCCGTCGAAGCCCGCCGGGGCGGTGACGTCCCAGCCGCGGTTGACGGGGAAGCCGGACAGCCCGTCCGCGCCGGCGAACACCATCTGCCACAGGTCCTCGGGCGAGCGTACGCCTCCGGGGTAGCGACAGCTCATCGCGACGATGGCGACGGGCTCGTCCTGCCCGCCGGTGACCGCGGCGCTCGTGGCGCCGGCCGGGGCGGTGGCCTCCGGGAGCGAGCCGAGCAGTTCCGTACCCAGGTGGCCGGCGAGGGCGGCGGGTGTGGGGTAGTCGAAGACGAGGCCGGCGGGCAGCCGAAGGGCGGTGGTGGTGCCGAGCCGGTTGCGGAGTTCGACGGAGGTGAGGGAGTCGAAGCCCAGCTCCTTGAACGCCTTGGCGGCGTCGACCGATTCGGGCGACGGGTAGCCGAGAACGGCGGCCACGTCGGCCCGTACGAGGTCGACGAGGACCTGGTCGCGCTCCTCCGCGCCGAGCCGGGCGAGGCGCTCCGCGAGCGGCTCCTGGCCGTCGGCCGCCGTGGCGCCCGCGTGCGCGGTGACGGCCTTGCGGACCTGGGCGCGGATCAGGCTGCGGAAGAGTGGGGGCACTTCGGCCCCGAACTGCTGCCGCAGGATGTCGGTGTCCAGCTTCATCGGCACCAGAGCGCCATCGGGCTCCGTCAGACAGGCATCCAGGAGAGCGAGACCCTCATCGGCGGAAAGAGCCGCGACACCGGCACGATTCATCCGCTCGATGTCACCATCACCCAACGCACCAGCCATACCACCCTGATCCGCCCACAACCCCCACGCCAACGACGTACCCACGAGACCCTGATCACGACGGTACTGGACCAACGCATCCAGGAACGCGTTGGCAGCCGCATAGTTGGCCTGACCCGCACTGCCCAGCACACCCGCCGCCGAGGAGAACAACACGAACGCCGACAAGTCCAGACCCGCCGTCAACTCATGCAGATTCACCGCCGCGTCCACCTTCGGACGCAACACCCTCTCCAACCGCTCCGGCGTCAACGACGTCAACAC
>NZ_JBIAIN010000039.1:0-23812 GCF_042871445.1 Streptomyces sp. NPDC005794 | reverse complement strand
CCGCTTGGGGGCCCGCCCGCCCCCCCCCGCGGGGGGGCCGCCCCCCCCCCCCCCCCCGCGCGGGGCCCCGCGCGCCCCCCCCCCCCCCCCCCCCGGGGGGGGGGGGGGGGGGGGGGGGGGGGGGGGCCCCCCCCCCCCTCTCCTTATTCCGGCTTTACCAAAAACTGACCGGGTGGTCTTTCTCACCCACCGTCAACCCCTTATTACGGTCGCGTAGGTCACATTCGAAGGTGCAAGATAAGCCCTTGTGGCAGACGATTCGAGAAACAACCAACGAGGCATCATCGGGTCGTACGCAGCGATTGGCGACAGCTTCACCGAGGGCGTCGGAGACCCCGGCCCCGACGGGACGCTCGTCGGCTGGGCGGACCGGTTCGCGGTTCTCCTCGCGGACCAGCTCCCGGTTCCCGACGCGATGGTCGGCCCCGCGGACGACCCGCACGGAAATTTCCGGTACGCCAATCTCGCCGTACGCGGCCGCCTCCTCGACCAGATAGTCGAGGAACAGGTCCCCCGCGCCAAGGAGCTGGCACCTGATCTGGTGAGTTTCTGCGCGGGCGGCAACGACATCCTCCGTCCCGGTTCCGACCCGGACGACGTGGCAGAACGCTTCGAGCGTGCCGTCGCCGAGCTGACACAGGCGGTGGGCACCGTCATGGTCACCACCGGCTTCGACACCCGTGGCATCCCCGTGCTCAAGCACCTGCGGGGCAAGATCGCCATGTACACCGCGCATGTCCGGTCCATCGCCGACCGCTACGACTGCCCGGTGCTGGACCTGTGGTCCCTGCGGTCCGTGCAGGACAGGCGGGCCTGGGACAACGACCGGCTGCACCTCTCGGCTGAGGGCCACACCCGGGTCGCGCTGCGCGCGGCCCAGGTCCTCGGCATCGAGGTTCCGACCGACCCCGACCAGGTGTGGCCCCCGCAGGCACAGCGCGGAACGCTCGAGGTACGGCGCGACGACATCCAGTGGGCGCGTGAATACCTCGTCCCGTGGATCGGCCGCAGGCTGCGCGGCGAGTCCTCCGGGGACCACGTCGAGGCCAAGCGCCCCGACCTGCTGCCGCTCTGACCGTTCGGCCGCCGACGGGCCGTCAGCGGCTGACGAAGGGGAGCGGACGCCGGGCCGGACCCGGTGCCACGAGCCCGGCCTGGGCGGCTGTCCGCGGAGGACGGGCGGGTATCCGCTCCAGCACGCCGCCCGCGAACACGTCGTACAACGGCAGCGTCTCCAGATGCACGTAGCCGATGTGGCAGTCGCACACATCGAGCGGGCAGCCGCGCGGGCCGAGCGAGCTCCGGTAGCTGCCGTCGTAGAGGTTGCCCAGCTCGGTACGGACGAAGTGGCAGCGGCGTACCGTCCCGTCACCGTCCACCGAGACGACGGACTCACCGGTCCGGCAGGGCAGCCCGCGCGAGCTGTGCGGATGCCTGCTGTAGGGGAACAGCGGGTCCAGAGACGTCCAGCGGTCCGCCTGCTCATCCGTGTAGGTGTGCCCCTCGGCGGCGTTGACCCAGAGATACACCTCGGGCGGCAGCGCGGAGCGCAGCCGGCGGGCCTCCTCCAGATGCTCGTCGAGGCCGACGATCCCGACGCTGTGACGCACCCCGAGGGCCGTCAGCTCGCGGCACCGGCCCAGGAACCGCTCGTACGGCGTCTGGCCGGGGTGGTAGGTGCACCACAGGGCGACCTTGTCGCGCTCCGCCTCGGCCAGCCAGCCCGTACGGCCGCTGAGGTTGGTCTGGATGGCGACCCGGCCGATGTGCGGCAGCCGTGACAGCTCGACGAGCGCCTTCCGGTACCAGGACCGCACCAGGCCCTCGCCCCACGGGGTGAACAGCACCGACAGCCGGTCGCCGGTCTGCGCCGCGGCCCACGCGGTGAACCGCTCCAGGGCCGCACGGTCGGACCGGAGCTGCTCCCCGCTGTCCCGCCGCTTCGCGAACGGGCAGTAGGGGCAGTCGTAGTCGCACGAGGCCAGCGGGCCCCGGTAAAGGATCGTCAGGTCCATGCTCACCGCCTTGTCCATCGGGCTGTTCATCGGCCTGCTCACTTCGCTTCGTACGCGGCCATCGCGGCCCGCACCGCCGGGGAGAACAGCTCCGGGCCCAGGGCATCGGAGTGGGCCAGACCCTCGGGGGACAGACGCAGCAGGGCGGGGCCCGCCCCCTCGTCCAGCCAGCCGCGCGCGGAGAAGAGCTCCAGCTCGGCGGGGAAGTCCTCGTACGGATCCGAGCCGAAACGCTCGCGGTACTCGGCGGGCCGCGCCCCCTCGGCCTGGAGGAGCGACTGCAGGAGGTGGCGTCGGCGCGCCTCGTCGTCATCGACGTACCGGCCGACCTCCGCCCGGGAGAAGTCCGTGGTGGTGGTGAAGCCGTCGATGATGCCCCGGATCTCCCGCATCTCCACCGCGTAGTCGAAGGAGTAGTGCAGTGAGGAGGTGTACGAGCGGGCGCCGCAGCCCAGCCCGATCATGCCGTCGGTCTGGCAGGCGTAGTCGTCCGGGCCCGTGCGCGGGGCGTCGGCGCGGCGGAACATCCGCATCGACACCTGCTCATAGCCCTGGGCCAGCAGATGGTCGCGTCCCGCGCGGTACAGCCGCAGCCGCTGTTCGTCCCAGGCGGTGTCGGGCCCCTCGGGCCCCGCCGCTCCGTTGCCCAGCCGCCCGAGACCGGTCAGCGGGCGTACGTACAGCGGGTAGAGGTATAGCTCCTCCGGGCGCCAGGCCAGGGCGGCGTCCAGCGAGGTGCGCCAGCTCGCCTCGGTCTGGCCCTCGATGCCGTAGATCAGGTCGATGTTGAGGACCGGGATGCGGGCGTCGCGGATCCGGCCGAGGGCAGCCTCCACCTCGGAGCGGTGCTGAGGGCGGACCGCGGCCCGGGCCTCGGCGTCGACGAAGCTCTGTACACCGATGCTGACGCGGGTGGTGCCCCGGTCGGCCAGCACGCCCAGCCGGTCCGCCGTCGCCGTGGACGGCGAGGTCTCGACCGACAGCGGCACGGCCCGCAGGTCGGGCCCCATCCGTTTCTCCGCGATGTCGCAGAGGCGCTCCAGCTCGACGGCGGTGAGGAACGTGGGCGTACCGCCACCGAACGCCGCGGCGGCGAAACGCACCGGCCCGTCGTCGCCCAGCGCGTCCCGGACGGTCGTGGCCTGCCGGTCGAGCGCGTCGAGGTATCGCGTCGTCAGCTCTTCGGGGGCGCCGATGCGGGTGAACAGATTGCAGAAGCCGCAGCGGACCTCGCAGAACGGTATGTGGAGGTAGAGGGAGAGCGCGTCCTTGCGCTCCGCCGCCCAGAGCTCGCTCAGGGGCGGACATCCGCCGGGCCGGCCGTCGAGCGGGCGGTAGGCGGTCTTGTGCGGGTAGGCGTAGACGTAGCTGCGGTACGGGCTGGTGCTGTGCGTGGTGCCGGTCATCGGCGCGCCCCCGGTTCGAGGAAGAAGTGGGCATAGGGCACGGTCCAGACGGCTTCGTGACCGATGCGGTGGCCGGTGTAGCCGTCGTCGCCGTACGCCGTGCCGTGATCGGAGCAGACGATGGCGAAACACCTGCGGCGGCTGCTCGCCGCCGCGAAGAGGCGCCCGATGTGCCGGTCCACGTACTCCAGGGCCGCGGCGTGAGTCGCCCTGGAGTCTCCCGCGTCGGCGTCGGCGCCGGGAAGATGGAACCAGTTGGGCTGGTGCAGCGCCGACACATTGACGAAGAGGAACAGCCGTCGGTCCTCCGGGAGTTCCGCGACGACCTGCTCCGCGCGCGAGACCTGCGCCTCGAAGGAGGTAGGGGAGGCGACACCGAACTCCGGCTCCCAGTGGCTCTCCTGGAACATGCCGGGCAGCACCGAGCCGAGCGGCGGCCGGCGGTTGAAGAACCCCACGCCGCCGACACACACCGTGCGATAGCCCACGGCGGCGAGGCCGGAGAGCAGATCAGGGGACTCGTGGACGAAGGTGCCGTCCGCGGTCGACTCACTGCCCGCGAAGCGGGCGGCGAACAGCCGCGGGTGAGGACCGGGTGCGGCGGGAGTCGGCAGGAAACCGGCGAAGATCGCCTGATGGGAGGCGTAGGTGAAGCTGCCCGGCGCATGCCTCTTCTCCCAGACGCCGCCGGGCAGATGCCGGACGAGATTCGGGATGCGCCCGGCCGCGGCCAGTTCCTCGGCCACGTCGAAACGCAGGGTGTCCAGGGTGACGAGCAGAAGGTCGTGGCTGCCCACGACCGCGTTCATGTCGGGGTTCGGGCTCTCCACGTCGCGGGCGGTGGGATCAGGGGGCATCGGTGACACCGTCGTTCCTTGCTCGGTCGATACTTCTCAGGCCGTACTCAGGCCGTACTCAGGCGGTCGTGGCCTCGTCGGCCGTCGTGTGCGGAAGCCGCCAGCACGGCGGCGATCTGCGCGCCGTAGCTGTCCAGGTCCTCGGCGCCGCTGCCCGGCAGTCCGGTCAGACCCGGCAGGAGGTCCCCGAAGGCATTCACCTCGCCGACGGCGAAGCGCCGCCAGCCGGTCGTCGGCAGCAGATCGACGCCCACGCACAACGTGTCCGGGAAGCAGGCCGCGGCCCGCTCGCACACGGCCAGAGCGGCACTCCAACTGCCGCCCGCCGCCTCGACCGCTGCCCGCACCTCGCCCAGATCCCCGCGGGCGCCGCCCAGGTGCAGATTGGTCATGGGGGACCGGCTGGTCCGTACGACGGCGTGGGTCGCCTGCCCGGCGACCACCACGACCCGGAGGTCGGCGACCCGTCCTCGCTGGGACGCCTTCGGCAGCCAGCGTTCGATATGCAGTCCGTCCGGAGCCAGGGCGTCGACGAGCGCAGCCACCTCGCGCTCCGTCGTGCAGCGGCGCACCCGCAAGGAGTTGAACAGCCGGCCCTCCTCGTCCCGTTCCACGGAGGTGGTTGCCCGTATCCTCGGGCCGGCCGTTTCGAGGGCCATCACCCCGGAGGCGGAAGAGCCGTGAGCGGGCTTCACGAACACCCTCGGCATACGGTGCTCCGTCATCAGACGGAGTACGTCCGCCCACCCCCGCACGGGTTCCGCGTCAGGTCCCGAGGTGGGGGAGTCCGGCACCGGCACCCCAGCGGCGTCCAACACGCCGTGACAGAGCCGTTTGTCGAACAGCACCGCGATGTCCCGGGGGTCGTCCAGCAGCACCGCACCCGCCGCTGTCGCCGCCCGTGCCACCTCCTGAACGGCCGAGGTGAAGCGTGCGTACCAACGGGCCGACCCCTCGACCCTGGTCTGATCGTCGCCACCGCGCAGCAGCCGGTCCACCTCGGCGTCCTCACCGGGAGAGTCGATGCGCACTGTTTCCCCCGGGAAGAAGACCGCCTCTCCCCGCAGCACATCCAGCCAGGACACCGTGCGCGCGGCGGGCAGCCCGGCGGCGCGCACGGCGTCCTGGAAGAGGCCGACCCTGCGGTTGGCGGGGATGCCGACGACCGCGAGGCGCGGCTGCCCGCTATTCGCTGACGGCGACATAGCGGGCCTCTTCATCCTCGGGATCCCATTCGACTGCCTCGTCGAGCCCGACCCGGATACCGGCCCGGGTGCACAGCTCCTCGATACGGGCGACGAAAGGGGCCGAGAGATAGTGGTGGTGCAGATCCAGCGAGGACAGATGGGTGAGCGGCTGGCCGTCGAGGAGGGCCTGCGCTCCCGCGTCGCTGAGCGTGCCCATCGCGAGGGACAACGACTCCAGCCGGGCGACGACCGGGGCCGAGGCCACGGCAACGGCGATCTCGTCCTGGATCTCACTGTTCTGCAGGCCGAGATGACGCAGCCGCGGGAAGGCGGCGCCGGACAGCACCGGGGCCAGGTCCGCGACCGTGGCGTCCCCGCCGTACCCAGCGGAACCGAACCAGAACTCCAGGTGCCGGAGGGCGGGCAGATCGGACGCGCCCACGGCGCGGACGACGTGACCGGGCAGGCCGCCGGACTCGAACCGCAGCGATTCGAGTGCCCGATGGCGGACCGGGCGCAGCAGGAGGTGCTCCTCGTCGGGAACCCCGTCACCGCCGCCGCGCACGGTCAGCTCCTCCAGCGAAGGGAGAGCTTCCAGCACCGGAGTGATGTCGCACATCTCCAGCCAGGAGACCTCGCATTCCTCCCCCTCCACATCGGCGAGGAACAGTGCGCGCAGCGACGGGAAACGGTGTGCGTCGGCGACGATCGCGCCGACGACAGGATCGAAGGAGATGTAGTCCTCCTTCCACCAGGGGCCGATCAGCAGAGCGCGGACCTGGGTGGTGTCGACCTCGGCGAGGAACTGCTGCCAGACCTCCTCGAACGTCAGCTCGCACGGCGGGCATTCCAGCCGCCAGGCCACGGAATCAGGTGCCGGCAGCGCCCTTGCCCCGGTCGGTTCGGGCAGGGGCAGGGTGTGGACCGGGAGGCCGTGAAAGACATCGGGGTGTGTGATGTCGGTCATCGCGCCCTCACTCCGCGACCGCGGTGTAGCGGCCCTCGGGGCCGAGGTCGTCCCACGGCTCGCAGCGCTCGGACAGGTCGACCGACACACCGTGCGGCTCCAAGGCCTCCGAGATACGGCGTTCCATCGCCTCGGTCAGGAAGTGGTGGTGCAGGTCGAGCGAGGTGAGATGGGTGAGCGGCTGGCCTTCCAGCAGCGCGGCCGCGCCCTCGTCGCCCAGCGTGCCGTTCGACAGATCGAGGGTGCGGAGCTGCGCGACGACCGGCGCCGAACCGATCGCGGCGGCGATCTCGTTCTGCAACTCGCTGTTGCGCAGGCCCAGGTGGTGCAGTCGGGGGAAGCGGGTACCGGCGAGCAGCGGAGCCAGATCCGGGACGACCGCGTCGCCTCCGTACGCGGAGACGCCGAGCCAGAGGTCCAGACGCTCCAGCGCGGGGAGCTCGCTGTCCAGCACTCCACGCAACGCCTCCGCGGGCAGCCCGCCGCTCTCGATGGTGAGCGCACACAGGGACGCGTGCTTGACGGGCGGGAATATCAGGTCCGTGCCACCGCGAACACCGAGGTGGGTCAGGTCCGGGAAGGCGGAGAGCAGAGCGGTGACGTCCGACTGCTCGATCCAGGAGATCTCGGCCTCTTCCGCCGTCAGATCCCCGACGAAGACCGCCCTGAGCGAGGTCAGCCGGTCGGCCGCGGCGGTGACGAGCCCGATGGGATACGCAGACGTCTCTTCGTACGCCTCACCCCACTGCCCGATGATCAGGACCGCGACACCTGACGGATCGACGGCTTCGAGGAAGGCGTTGAACTCGTCCTCCCAGGTGGCGCCGCCCTCATCGGGGTCGTACGGGTTGACACCGATGCGCCAGGCCGCGGCATCGGCCGACGGACGGGCCTGCCCCTCGGACTCACGCCGGAAATCGACGGCCGGAAGGCCGAGCAACTCGTTCAGACGGTCTGCGTCGGACATGGCACCGATCTCCTGATACTGGGAACGACTGATGTCCGCAAGGTTTATCAAGGGCCACTGACAACGACGTGACCGGGGACGGTGTGACCGCGCAACGGAGGCCGGACAGCCGTCGATGTCAGACCCCTCTCGTAGCGTTTTCCCTGTGACCGGCACGAAGGGTGCCGGGACGTGAAGGGAGACGTCTGTGTACCGGCAGGGCGATGTACTGATGGTGGCACTGGAGGAGTCGGAGGTGCCCGCGCACTTCCTCGACGCGCAGGGTGAACTGCGCGACGGACGAGGGCGGCTGGTCCTGGCGCTGGGCGAAGTCACCGGCCACGCACACGCGGTGCAGGGACCGGGCCGGCTGATGCGGGAGGCGGGGCCGTTCGGTCCGATGCTGCTCCATCTCCCCGAGGGCGGACGCGTGGTCCACGAGGAGCACGCCGCGATAGCGCTGCCGAAGGGCTGGTTCCGCGTCGTGCGTCAGCGCGAGTACGCCCCGGGCGCGGTCCGCATCGTCGCGGACTGACCCTCCCGCGACGGGATGTGAGGTGGTCCGGTGATGTGCGGTCAGGAAACAGGGACAAGGAACAGGGGCGGGGAATACCGATGCAGTACGTGAACTCATGGCGCGCCGTGGCGGCGGCGACGGGCAGGGCCGACAGGCGCGCGGCCGAGGAAGGGGTACGGCTCGCCTATCGCGGTGCGGGGCTCGCGGAACCGGAGCGCATCATCTGGGCGGACTCGCCCAAGGCGGCCGTCGAGGCCGTGGAGAAGCTGTCCGACGCGGGACGTTCGGTGCGCGAAGAGGTCCGCACCCGTCCCTGGGCGGAGGAACGCCGCCGGATGTACGACGAACTGGGCCCGGCCGGCTGGTCCGCGCTGTGGTCCGCCACCGGCGCCCAGCTGTGGGAGACCACCGCCGCGCTGGCCGAGAGGATACGCACGGGAGTCGTCGCCGAGCTCGCGACCCGGCCCGACGAAGAGTCCGGCATCCGCCTCGTGCTGCTCGACGCGGTCCTCGGCCAGCACGACGCGGCCTGGCTCGCGGCCTTCGACGGCCGGGGCGACCGGCTGACCGGCCTGTCGGAGGTCGCCAGGAACGCCGGTTGGTGGTGGCCCTACGAAAACGCCGTGGTGATCAGTGAGCGGCCGGAGGCACTCCATCGCGACGAGGCGGGACGGCTCGACCGTGGCGACGGACCGGCTCTCGCCTACCCTGACGGCTTCGCCCTGTACGCCTGGCGCGGCATGCCCGTGCCGGCCGAGTTCCTGGACGGCTTGGCGAGCCTGACTCCGGACCGTATACGCGCCGAGGAGAACGCGGAGCTGCGCCGCGTGATGCTCGAGTACTACGGCTACGACCGTTACCTCTCCGAGTCGGGCGCCGAGCCGATGCACCGGGACGAGACCGGAATCCTCTGGCGCATCGCGATGGAGGGCGACGAGGACGTCGTCATGGTCGAGGTCGTCAACTCCACCCCCGAGCCCGACGGAACGCACCGCACCTACTGGCTGCGGGTACCGCCAAGGACCCGGACCGCGAAGGAGGGTGTCGCCTGGACCTTCGGGCTCGAGGGAGAGGCCTACGCGCCGGTGCGCCAGACCTGACCGGGCGCATGTGGCCGGCCCGGGCGTGTACGCCGGGGCGTCCTCAGGCGGTCAGAACCTCGTGTTCGATGCCGAGTTCGCGGGCGAGCGCCTCTTCGGTCCACTGCAGCATGGTGGCCCGGGAGAGCGGACCCGCGTACGACGTCATCTGGACGGCCAACCCGTCCAGGAGGGCCGTCAGCCGCCACGCCACGGACATCGGATCCTCGCAGTGGAACTCACCCGCCGCCGCGCCCTCCTCGATGACCTCGGCCAGCTCCGCCTTCCACTGCTGGTCGAGATCTCCGGCCACGTCACGCAGCACCGGATCACGCAGGGCGGACGCCCAGCCCTCGATCCACAGCCGCCACCCCTTGGCCTGACCGGTCGGGGCGTACCAGCGAACGGCGGCCCGGAGCCGCCGGACGGCGGTGGTACGGCGGGTCAGCAGCCTGCGCAGATGGGCGAGGTCGGCCTCCGCCGCGTACGCGAACGCGGCGGCCACCAATTTCTCCTTGGACGAGAAGTGGTAGAGCACCAGGGCGTTGCTCACCCCGAGAACAGCGGCCACATCGGCGATCCGGACCGCGGACACACCCCGGACCTCGATCTGCTCGACGGCAGCGCGCAGGAGCTCCTCACGACGCTCCGCCACGCTCAGCCGTACTCTTGCCACCCGATTACCCTAACCAACGCCCTGGTCCGGACATCCGCCCCCGTGCCCGACGTCCTGCCGGTACCCGTGGGAGAGGGCTGTCAGCGATGCGCGGAGCACCGCATGCGACTTCGTCCCCCGGATGCGGAATCCTGCGGGGGGTACAGACGTTGGAGTCGGCATGACGGACTTCGAACCTGGGCGCGAGGCGCTGCTCCGTATCTTCGGGGAGCACGACGGCGGGGTACTGGTCACCCTCAAGCGTGACGGCAGGCCACAGCTGTCCAACGTGAATCACGCCTACTACCCCGAAGAGGGGGTGATCCGTGTGTCCGTCACGGAGGGCCGGGCGAAGACCCGGAACCTCCGCCGGGACCCGCGGGCGAGCTACCACGTGACCAGCGAAGACCGGTGGGCCTGGACTGTCGCCGATGCTACGGCCGAGCTGACCCCGCCCGCCGCCGACCCGCACGACGCGACCGTCGAGCAGCTGATCACCCTCTACCGGGACGTCCGGGGGGAGCATCCCGACTGGGACGACTACCGCCGGGTGATGGTCCAGGACCGCAGGGCCGTCCTGACCCTGCGGATCGATCATGTCTACGGCCAGCCGCGTGCCTGATCCGATCCGCCCCGCCGCACAGCTGCGACACGGCCCCGGTGGACGTGCGAGTGCTCCGTACACCGTCGAGTTCTCGCCCTGCCGCACCCCCCGACCATAATGAGACGACCGACTCCCTCTGGAGATGTTGTGACCGGCGCCGACAACCAGCCTTCGCTCCGTACCCGACTCCGCTCGCTGCGCCCGGACGCCTTCGGGGCGGACCCGGCCGGGGCGCGGATGGAGCGGATCCGCCGCTCGCCCCATTTCGCCGACGGAGTGTTCCAGAATCCGGAAGGCGCCCGGACCAGGCCGTCGGGCTCCATGCTCGAATTCGCCAAGGTGTACTTCCGCAAGGAGGAACGGGCCCGCAGATCGCCGCTCGGCATCGTGCCTGTGCATGCCACGACCCTGGCCGATCTGGCCGCGCCGTCGGCGACGGGCCTGCGGGTGACCTGGCTGGGCCACTCCAGCGTGCTCACCGAGATCGACGGCCGCCGGGTGCTGTTCGACCCGGTCTGGGGCGAGCGCTGCTCGCCGTTCGCCTTCGCGGGTCCCAAGCGGCTGCACCCCGTTCCGCTGCCGCTTGCCTCGCTGGGGCACGTGGACGCCGTCGTGATCTCCCATGACCACTACGACCATCTCGACCTGCCCACGATCAGGGCCCTGGCCGGGACGGACACGGTCTTCGCGGTGCCGCTCGGAGTCGGAGCCCACCTGGAACGGTGGGGCGTGCCCCTGGAACGCATCCACGAGCTCGACTGGAACGAAACCGCGCAGATCGCGGGCCTCAGCCTGACCGCCACCCCCGCACGGCACTTCTGCGGGCGCGGGTTGCGCAACCAGCAGCACACGCTCTGGGCTTCATGGGTCGTCGCAGGCCCGGAGCACCGGGTCTACCACAGCGGGGACACCGGTTACTTCTCCGGCTTCCAGGACATCGGGGCCGAGCACGGCCCCTTCGACGTGACGATGATCCAGGTCGGCGCATATTCGGAGTACTGGCCGGACATCCACATGTCGCCTGCTGAGGGGGTTCAGGCGCATCTTGACCTGCAGGGCGGCCGGCCGCACGGTGTGCTGCTGCCGATCCACTGGGGCACGTTCAACCTCGCACCGCATCCGTGGGCCGAGCCGGGGGAGTGGATGACGGATGCTGCCGGGGAAGTGGGGCAGGCGGTGGCGTTCCCTCGGCCGGGTGAGCCGTTCGAGCCGTCCGGTGAGCTTCCCTCGGATGCGTGGTGGCGTGCGGTGTCGGCGCCCATTGCGCACCCGTGGCGTCGTCCGGAGGTGGCGGGTGCGGCACCGGTGCACCGGGAGGAAGTCGATCTTGCGGGCGAGCGGTGAGGTAAGGCAACGGCGATGCCGAGCGGCTCTCTCAACTGCTGAGTGATCTGCCGTGTGAGGAGAGGGCTCGTCTGTGGGCGGTTATCGACGGGCCCTCTCGAAGTGGGCCGTCAGCTGTGCCGCGAAAATTCGAGCCGTTGCCCTCCGTGCAGGGCTCATCGCGCGTCTTGGTCAAAACGCGCATCGCCTGAGCCGCGGGCGGCGTTGGGGTGCCTGGCGAAGCTCGTTTCGGCGGGACGGCCGGGACAAGCCGATCCACACAGCGCGCGGACTGGGGTAGCGCCAACATGCTTTCAGCGGCGTCCACTGCACGGCGCTGCATCTACAGCGATGGTAGGGCGCCCGCCGGCTGTCTATGCCTCAGCCCTCGAGGAGATCACCCCTGGGGGAGGATTCCCGGCATGTAGCCTCTGGCAGGGGACAGATTCCGCCAGTCGGGGTCTCCCTCCTCGACGGGCTCTGCTCGCCAGTCGTCCTCCTCCTCGTTCAGGCTGCGGAACGCCTCGTGTAGATAGCCGGAGAGAACCTCGTTGTCCCGCTGGCCCGGGCGTCGCCGGTCCTCGGGAACCGTCCAGTCTGCCGCGAAAAGAGTGCCGTCGGTGTAGAGCATGTGCTCCTGGCGAGGCCGGTGGCGGCCGAGCAGGCCCAGGATGTCGTCGTGAAGGCCTGCGGTTTCGTTGCGTCGAGCCGAGCGTTCCACACGCTGCAGCACTGGTGCCAAGACTCCGAGCGTCACGCCGAGCGCCGCGAAACCAGCCACGGCGTAGTCGCCCAGAATGAGTGGTTCCTGATGGGCGCAGGCGTCCAGGAACGGCGCGTAGTAGGCCAGCACATGTAGGTCCGGGTCGACGGGGAGGTCTACGGCGCGAGAGGCGACCGCGTCCGGGTCTATCGCCGTCAGACGCATAGGGCTGTGGGGTGAGGAGAAGTGCACGGCGCTCGCATACGCGATCGTCGGCTCTTCGCCCTTGATGGTCTTGACCGTCCTCTTCTGCTCCTCCATGGCTGTGCGCAGCTCGTTCTTCAGCGGGCCGGAGCGGCCCTTGGCTTCCGCGACGACATACCCGCCGGAGGTCCGCTCTCCGAAGAAGTCCGCCCGGCTCTGCCCGGGGAAGGTGAGATGGTGGGCGGAGGCGTAGCGGGCGACATGCATGAAGAACCGAACGGACAGCTGACTCTCGGCGAAGATCTGGCACATGGCCTGTCCCAGGGTGTAGGAGAGCATGCCCTTCTCGGAGGGGTCGAACTCGCGGGCGAGGTCGGTACGTGTGATGCGAGTGACCGGGTCATCGCTCCAGCTGAGACAGGCGGGCAGGGCCGCCACGCTGTGGCACCACTCGTACGTTGACGACCCCTCCGTGCTTGGCCTGGTCGTACGGGGCCCTGCCCGTGATGAACAATGCGCGCGCCAAGTCCTGTGGCAGGACTGGTAGATCCTGCTCGACGGGGACGCCGGTTCCGGCCGGGAAGAGCGTGGCGTTAGTTTGCACGCGCGCGGGGCCATTGGAGAACATTCTCGCCGCTTCCCGGGTTCGGGGGGAATATCATCGGGCAGTCGTTGCAGGCCCGCCAGTATGAGATGGCAGATCGACGGTCCGGGGTGGTGGAGGGCTAGACGGCGATCGTTGGCTGCCCCGGAACCTCCGACAGTCTCCTTGAAGCCTCTCGGAAACAGGCGTTGACCAGCGGTGACGCAGAATCTGCAGAGGCTCGTGGAGATACACCCATGAGGGGTGCCTGTCACCGTTCTGTAGATGACCGAAGATCGCCACCCGGCCCGCCACCGAGCACTGACACCTGTGGTGACCAAGCATCAGAAGACTGCACGTCCGTGTAACCATCTGCGCATCACGCCGTATGGGCGCCTTCACGGTCTTCCAGGGCGCTGATGGCGGTGGCGGTGAGGCTGTGGGCGATGTGGTCACGCATCAACCGGGCGGTCTCGATGGCCCGTCCGTCCTCGATGAGGTCCACGAGCTGGTGATGTTCGTGGAGATCCCGGGTACGGGGTTCGTCGCCGGGCGGCAGTTCGAGGCCGAGGCGCCGATAGCGGTCGGACTTGTCCCAGAGATCGTCCAGGAGACCGATGAGCACGTCGTTGTGCGAGGCCCGGTACAGCGCCTGATGGAAGGCACGATGGGCCGTGAGTGCCTCTTCCCCCCACTGACGTGTGACAGGGAGCAGCTTGTCGACGGCAGCCCGCATGGTCGCGATGTCCTCGTCGGTACGTCGCTGAGCTGCGAGTTCGGCGGCGGTCGGGTCCAGGGACAGGCGGACCTCGAACAACTGGCGGGCTTCGTCCGAGGTCATGGTGGAGACCCGGACGTCGCGGTGGGTCTCGACGGTGACGAGCCCCTCGCTGCTGAGGCGGCGGATGGCCTCGCGCAAGGGCGTGATGCTCATGTTCAGGGACTCGGCGAGGTCGTACTGCGCGAGCCGTGACCCTGCGGGCAGCGTGCCGAAGAGGATCTGACCCCTCAGCTCCGCATAGGCGAGGTCGCTCTTGCTCAGGAACAGGTTCGTGTCGGCCATCGCCCCGTACGAATCCTTTCCGGGTGCTCGCACCCCCTTGACAGTCCCGGTCAGGACACCTCAGCCTAACACCGGCATATCTTATAAGATATTAGAGAGGTCGTCACAATGAAGATCACCAACGTCTACGAGGGCGTCGTTCCGATCAGCTCCTCGATCCGCAACGCCTGGATCGACTTCAGCTCCATGGACTGCTCGATCGTGGCGATCGAGAGCGACGTCATCCGTGACGGCAAGCCACTCGTCGGCTACGGCTTCAACTCCAACGGCCGCTACAGCGCCGGAGAGATCCTGCGCCGCCGAGTCCTGCCCCGCCTGCTGAACGCCGAGCCCGGCAGCCTCCTCGACGAACAGGGCGGCCTGGACCCGGCCAAGGCGTGGGACGTGATGATGCGCAACGAGAAGCCCGGCGGGCACGGCGAGCGCTCGGTCGCGGTCGGCGTGGTCGACATGGCCCTGTTCGACCTGGCGTCCAAGATCGAGGACAAGCCGCTGTACCAGTACCTGTCCGAGCGCCACGGCGACGGGCAGCCCGACGACTCGGTGTTCGTCTACGCCGCCGGTGGCTACTACGCCCCGGGCAAGACCCTCACCGACCTGCAGGACGAGATGCGCGGCTTCCTCGACCTGGGCTACGACGTCGTGAAGATGAAGATCGGCGGCGCCGACCTGGCCGAGGACCTGCGCCGCATCGAGGCCGTCATCGAGGTCCTGGACGGTGACGGCTCACGGCTGGCCGTCGACGTCAACGGCCGCTTCGACCTCACCACCGCGCTTGAGTACGGGCGGGCCATCGAGCCGTACGGGCTGTTCTGGTACGAGGAGATCGGCGACCCTCTCGACTACCACCTCAACGCCACCGTCGCCGAGCATTACACCGGCTCCATCGCCACCGGCGAGAACCTCTTCTCCCTGCAGGACGCCCGCAACCTGATCCGCTACGGCGGCATGCGCCCCGACCGCGACACCCTCCAGTTCGACCCGGCCCTCTCCTACGGGCTCACCGAATACCTGCGCATCCAGGACATGCTCCGCCAGCACGGCTGGTCCTCCCGCCGCTGCATCCCGCACGGCGGTCATCAGTTCTCCCTGCACATCGCCGCCGCCCTCAAGCTCGGCGGCAACGAGTCCTACCCGGGCGAGTTCCAGCCCACCGGCGGCTTCGCCGACGACGCCGTCGTCGAGAAGAGCCAGGTCGGCCTCACTGACATCCCCGGCATCGGCTTCGAGGGCAAGGACGCCTTCTACAAGGTGCTGCGCGACCTGCACAACTGACCGGCACCGGCAGGCGGCCCGCTCAGGCAGCGGGCCCCCGCCGCCGGCGCCACCGAGCACCACGTACGACCCGGGGACGCGAGCCGCTTCACGTCCCCCCGCACCCCCCCACGGGACAGGGCTACACACGATCGTCGTGCAAGGGAGCACCAACGATGACAAGCACCACCACTACCGACCGCCCACAGCGGTCACGGCTGAACCGCCTGATACGCGAGCTGTGGTTCCAGGTCGTGCTGGCCGCGGCCCTCGGCATCGCCGTCGGCATCCTCGCACCCGGGCTCGGCGAGGCGCTCAAGCCACTCAACGACTGGTTCATCGCCCTGGTCAAGATGATCGTGATCCCGGTCGTCTTCTGCGTGGTCACCACAGGCATCGCCTCCATGGACAACCTGCGCAAGGCAGGCCGGATCGGTGTGAAGGCGATCGGCTACTTCCTGGTGCTCTCCTTCGTGTCCATGCTCATCGGGCTCGTGATCGCCAACGTCTTCCAGCCCGGCTCCGGCCTCAGTGTCGACCCCGCCTCGCTGAACGCTGACGACGTGCCCGAAACCGAAACGGAGCACGCCACCCTCACTGGATTCGTCTCCTCCCTCATCCCCTCCTCACTGCTGGGCGCGATCACCGGCGACGCGATCCTGTCCGCGCTGATGGTCTCGATCATCTTCGGCGTGGCCCTGAACATGGCCGGCGAGGACGGCGCACCCCTGACCCGCGGCATCAAGGCGCTCTCGGACGTCGTCTTCCGCATCGTCGGCTGGGTCATGCGGCTGGCACCCCTGGGCACGTTCGGCGCTCTGGCAACCGTGGTCGCCACCTACGGCGCGGACAGCCTCAAGCAGCTCGGCTATCTCATCATCCTGTTCACCGCCACCTGCATCCTTTACGTCCTGGTCGTCCTCGGGGCCATCATGCGGGCCTGCCGGCTGAGCCTGTTCGGCCTCATGCGCTTCCTCAAAACCGAACTGCTCGTCGCCCTGAGCACCTGCTCCAGCGAGGCCGTCCTGCCGCAACTGGTACGCAAGCTCGAGATCCTCGGCATCGGCCGGCCCGTGGTCGGCATCGTCATCCCCTCCGGGTTCTCCTTCAACCTGGACGGCTCCGCGGTCTACCTCACGATGGCCTCCCTGTTCCTGGCCCAGGCCATGGGCATCGATCTGTCCTGGCAACAGCAGCTGATCATGGTCGGCGTCATGATGCTCACCAGCAAGGGAACAGCCGGGATCGCGGGGGGCGCGTTCATCGTGCTCGCCAGCACCGTCACCGCGGTCGGCCACGTGCCCCTGGCCGCGCTCTCCCTGATCGTCGGCATCGACCGCATCCTCAACGAGGGCCGCGTCTTCATCAACGTCCTCGGCAACGCCGTCGCCACCATCGTCATCGGCAAATGGGAGAAGGACATCGACATGGACCGGGCCCGCACGATCCTGAGCTCCGGCACCATGCCGCCGCAGCCCGTCGAGAGCACCGAGCTCGACACAGCCAAGATCAATACCACCAAGGCCGACATGGCCAAGTGACCTCGCCGGACAAGCGAAACACTTCCTACGGCATCCGCCGGCGGCATCCCCACGCCGCCGCGCACCAGGACAGATGAGGACCATCCCATGAGCACGCCCAGCGTCTCCTATTCGATGACCATCCGGCTCGAAGTCCCCGCGGGAGGCAACGCCGTCTCCCGGCTGACTGCCACCATGGAGGCGCTGGGCGGCTCGGTGACGGCGCTCGACGTCATCTCCTCAGACGCCGACCGTCTCGTCATCGACGTCACGATCGCGGCTTCCTCGACCTCGCACGCGGACGAGATCGTCGAAGGTCTGCGGGACATCGAGGGCGTCGTCCTCGGCAAGGTCTCCGACCGTACGTTCCTGATGCACCTCGGCGGCAAGATCGAGATGGCGTCCAAGCACCCCATCCGCAACCGTGACGACCTCTCGATGATCTACACCCCGGGTGTGGCGCGGGTCTGCATGGCGATCGCCGAGAACCCCGAGGACGCCCGCCGCCTCACCATCAAGCGGAACTCCGTCGCGGTCGTCACCGACGGCTCGGCGGTGCTCGGCCTCGGCAACATCGGCCCGATGGCGTCGCTCCCCGTGATGGAGGGCAAGGCCGCCCTCTTCAAGCGCTTCGCCGGCATCGACGCCTGGCCGATCTGCCTGGACACGCAGGACACCGATGAGATCGTCCAGATCGTCAAGGCGATCGCCCCCGGTTTCGCGGGCATCAACCTGGAGGACATCTCCGCCCCCCGCTGCTTCGAGATCGAGGCGCGGCTGCGCGAGGCCCTGGACATCCCGGTCTTCCACGACGACCAGCACGGCACCGCGATCGTCGTCCTGGCCGCGCTGACCAACGCGCTGCGCGTGGTGGGCAAGTCGATCGGTGACGTACGGGTCGTCATGTCCGGCGCCGGCGCGGCCGGCACGGCCATCCTGAAGCTGCTCATCGCCGCGGGCGTCAAGCACGCGGTGGTCGCCGACATCCACGGTGTGGTGCACGCGGACCGCGAGGACCTGGTGGACGCCACCCCGGAATCGCCGCTGCGCTGGATCGCCGACAACACCAACCCCGAGGGCGTCACCGGCACCCTCAAGGAGGCCGTCGCCGGCTCCGACGTCTTCATCGGCGTCTCCGCCCCCAACGTCCTGGACGGCACCGACGTCGCCGCCATGGCGGAGGGCGCGATCGTGTTCGCGCTCGCGAACCCGGACCCCGAGGTCGACCCGGCAATCGCCCGCGAGACAGCGGCCGTTGTCGCCACCGGACGCTCCGACTTCCCGAACCAGATCAACAACGTGCTGGTCTTCCCGGGTGTCTTCCGCGGTCTGCTGGACGCCCAGTCCCGCACGGTGGATACCGACATGATGCTGGCCGCGGCCCAGGCCTTGGCGGACGTGGTGAGCGGGGACGAGCTCAACCCGAATTACATCATCCCCAGCGTATTCAACGACAAGGTCGCGGGCGCCGTCGCAGGCGCCGTCCGGGACGTGGCCAAGGCTGTCGGATCCACACCCACGGACGCGCCACCCCGCTGACCTCAGCTCGCTGACCCCGCCCTGGCCCGCAGGCCGAGTACTCCGGTGCTCGGCCTGCGGGCAGCCACCGAAAGACTTCTCCATGCAGCTCATGCGCATCGGCCCGCCCGGCCGGGAGCGACCTGTCGTCAGGGTCGACCAGCAGACCTACATCGACGTCTCCGACCTGGTCGAGGACTACAACGAAGCGTTCTTCGCAGCCGGCGGCCCCCGCCTGCTGCACGAAGCCGTCGCCGCACGCCGCGCCGCCGGCAGACTCCACAGCTTCGGCACCGAACGGATCGGTGCCCCCATCGCTCGCCCCCACCAGATCCTCGGGATCGGCGCCAACTACCGCAGCCCAGGCAGCACCACCCCTGTCGCCCAGGAGCCGCTCGTCTTCTCCAAGGCACCCAATTCGCTGTCCGGACCGTACGACCCCGTCCACATACCCCGCGATTCCACGCATACCGACTGGGAAGTCGAACTGGGCGTCGTCATCGGCATCCGCAGCCACTACCTGGCCGACGACGAAGCCGCCCTCGCCGCCATCGCCGGATACGTTCTGGTTAACGACATCAGCGAGCGGACCTTCCAGAAGGAGCGCGGAGGACAGTGGCTCAAGGGCAAGTCCGCGCCCACCTTTAACCCGTGCGGCCCCTGGCTGGCCACGCCGGGAGCTCTCGGCGACACCAAAAACCTGCGCCTGTGGCTGGACCACAACGGCGTACGTCGCCAGGACGGCACGACCGCCGACATGCTCCTGAGCAGTGCGGGCATCATCCGTCATCTGAGCGAATTCATGGTCCTGGAGCCCGGAGACCTCATCAACACCGGTACCCCGTTCGGCGCCGGCAAGGACCTCAGCCCGCCGCAGTACCTCACGCCCGGCGACACTCTCACCTGCGGCGCGGACGGGCTGGGCCGCCAGCATCAGACTGTCACCGGAATGGGAAGAAAGCAGGCTGCTTGACTGCCACACGCAGCCCGGCGCCGGTCAGGGCCGTGCCGACGTTCCTCGCGCCGGCCGGCGTGCCGCCGGGGGCAGGGGGCTCGCCGTGGAGCAGCTGGAGACGGCGCGAGATACGAGGGCCTCTCACGGAACCGCGTCAGCCCACCTCCCAACAGAGGGCCTTCGCCGCTCTCGCGGGGTGCTTCCATCGCGGGCTCTTCCCACCCCGTTCGCAAGACGAGGGCGTTGGGCGACGGCTCGTCGGCCATGACGGCGCTGCGTGCCCAGGCGGTGGCCAGCGTGCTGAGGAACAGGTCGCGTCCCCGTACCCAGGGTTCGGCACCGCCGTCGCGCTGGGCCGCGTGCACGCTGGGATTGGTGACGAATCCGAGGCGCCGGTAGATCCCGAACTCGGCCGCATCGACGTCGACGCCCAGATCCTGTTCACCGAGAACCGCGCCCAGACCCTGGTGGTACTGACCACTCGCCCCGGCACGGAGAGCCACAGCAAACTCGAACGCTCTCCGTCATAGGACACCAGCAGCTCACCCCCTGACATCCTGGGCCAGGAGACGGGCCAGGGCTCGGCGCAGAGTGGCCGAACAAGCGGGCCACGGTCCAGGACGCCGAAGTCGTCGGGACCGGCAGCGCGGCACCGTGGGCGCCCACCCGGCTCGGCACGACTCTTGCCCTGCGCGCTCTACGGTCAGACATGTCGGGCCCCTGCGCTGTCCGAGCTCCGGGACCGGGCCGCCGATTTGACCGGATGCCGCCTCCGTTTTAGTCTCGGACGTGTGCGGAGGCAGTATCCGTTTTGATGTGGCCGCAGAATAAAGGGCAGGTAGAGGAGGGCGTATGAGCGCCGAGGAACTGCGGGGACGTAAGCCCCGCGCGGACGTCCAGCGCAACCGTGCCGCCCTCCTGGAGACCGCGCAGCGTCACTTCCTGCAGCACGGGGTCGGCACCTCCCTTGAGGCGGTGGCCAAGGAGGCCGGCGTCGGGCCCGGCACCCTGTACCGGCACTTCCCCACCCGAGAGGCGCTGCTGGCGGCCGTGCTGCAGACGCGCTCCGAGGAGCTGGTGGCCCGCCAGGCGGACATCGAACAGCTCGACGACCCCGCCGACGCGCTGGAGCTGTGGCTGCGGGCGATGGAGGACTACTTCAGCGCCTACAGCGGCCTTCCGGAACCGCTCATGGCCGCGGCCAGGGCGCATGAGCCGGACAGCCCGCTCACGATCCCCTGCGGCATCCTCATCTCCGCCACCGATCAGTACGTGCGAGCCGCGCAGCTTGCGGGGCGCGTGCGCGCGTCGGTGCGGGGGCACGACCTGTTCCTCGCGGCCTGTTCCGTTGCCTGGATCAAGGGCACCGGTACCGAGGAGGAGCCGCTCGACCGGCTTCGCACGCTCATCGCGAGCGGCTACCGCGAGCGGGACACCCAGGCGTAAACGGTCAGGCGCCCCGCCCGCCCCGACCCACGCAACCCCAGGTGGCACCACCACCCGGCCATCACATCTCGCTTGCCTCAGGGGCAGCGCAACCTCCCAAAGGACAAATCATGAAAATTGCCGTTATAGGCGCTGGCGCCATCGGCGGGAACCTCGCTGCCAAGCTCAGCACGGCCGGTCACGACGTCCAGGTGGCCGACGCCCGCGGCCCCGAGGCCGTCCGGGCGGAGGTGCTGGAGTCGGGGGCCCGCGCGACGGACCTCGCCGACGCCGTCCAGGGCCGGGACGTCATCGTCCTGGCCATCCCCTTCGGTGTGGCGGGGGAGCTGGCCGGCCTGTTCGCCTCGGTCCCCGCCGAGACCGTGGTCATCGACACCTCGAACTACTATCCGTTCCTGAGCGGGCAGATCGAGGCCGTGGACAACGGCGAGGTCGAGAGCGTGTGGAACGCCAAGCAACTGGGGCGCCCCGTGGCCAAGGCGTGGAACGCCGCCCTGGCCGAAACTCAGCGGACCCGGGGCGTGCCGGCCGGAACGCCCGGCCGCCTCGCCATCCCCGTTGCCGGCGACTCCAAGGAGGCGCGGCGGGTGGCCATGCAGCTCGTGGATGACACTGGCTTCGACCCCTACGACGCCGGCACACTGGCCGACTCCTGGCGTCAGCAGCCGAACAGCCCCGCCTACTGCACCGAGCTGACCCTCGACGAGCTGCCGGCGGCCCTGGCCGCGGCCGACCGCGTCAAGGACGCCCGCATCCGCGACAGCGTGCCGGAACGCCTCGCCACCCGCCCGGCCACGGCCACCCTGGACGACATCGTCGAGATGAACCGCGCCGCCCACCGCTGACGCAGCGGAGCCGTCCGGCCGTGCCAGGCCGGCAGGAACACCCGTGAAGCGCATCTGAATTTGCGGGAGTCAACCACTCCAGAATGGAATCGCCTTGTCTACCACAGCCATGCCCACTCCGGCTTCGGTCTTCACCGACATCGTGCAGGCCCGGCACTCTGTGCGGAGTTTCCTCCCCGATCCGTTGTCCGCTTCGGACATGCGCGGCGTGCTGGAAGATGCACAGGCCGCCCCGTCGAACTGCAATACGCAGCCGTGGACGGTGCACATCGTCTCCGGCGCGGCGCGGGACGCCCTGAGCAAGGAGATACTCAGGGCCGACGAGGAGGACCGCTTCTCGCCCGATTTCACCTTCGACTACGCCGACTTCGGTGACGGCGCCTACCTCGACCGGGCACACCACCACGCCGCGACCGTGACCCAGGCCCAGGGCCTGAAGCGCGAAGACCGGGAAGCCCGGAAAGTCGTCGCCCGCAAGGGCCTGGAGTTCTTCGGTGCGCCGCACGCCGCCTTCCTGTTCATGCCGACGTTCGGCGACGGAGTGCGGGCGGCCGGCGACATCGGCATGTACGGGCAGAACTTCCTGCTCTCTCTCGCCGCCCGCGGTCTTGCCGGCATCCCGCAGACCCAACTCGGCTTCCACGCCGACACCGTCCGCGACTTCCTCGGCGTCCCCGAGGACCTCAAGCTGCTGTTCGGCATCTCCTTCGGCATCGCCGACGAGACCACGCCGGTGAACAACGTCCGTATGGACCGCATCCCGCTGCAGCAGAGCGTGGTCCTGCACGACACCCCCAGCATCCTCGACGCGTAAGCCCGCTGCGCTCGTCACCGGCAGGAAGAGAAGACCCACCACCATGTCATTCACCGTCTCAGCCGCCGAACCACTCCAATCTCCCGTAGGCGTCGGCATCATCGGGCTGAGCGCGCGCGGCGGCTGGGCCGCCCGCGCCCATGTACCGGCCCTGGAAGCGCTGAAGGGAAAGTTCGAACTGCGCGCGCTGAGCGCCAGCAGCGCCGAGTCCGCCAGGGCCGCCGGGCAGAAGTACGGCATCCCACTGGCCTTCGGCAGCGCCGAGGAACTGGTGCGTCGCGACGAAGTGGACTTGGTGGTGGTGACCGTGAAGGTCCCCCACCACCGGAGGCTCGTCGAGGCGGCACTGCACGCGGGCAAGAACGTCCTGTGCGAGTGGCCCCTGGCCAACGGCCTTGCAGAAGCAGAGGAGCTGGAGGGGCTCGCCGCCCGTGCGCGCGTCCGCGGCTTCGTGGGCCTCCAGGCCCGTGCCAACCCTGCCCTGCGGTACACGCGCGACTTGGTCGCCGAGGGCTACGTCGGCGAGGTGCTGTCCACCAGCATGATCGCCTCCGGCGGTGCCTGGGGACCCACCTTCTCCTCCGGCAGCGAATACCTGCTCGACCGGGACAACGGGGCCACCATGCTCACCATCCCCTTCGGACACACCATCGACGCGCTCTCGACGGTCCTTGGTGAGTTCACCGAGACCACCGCCACCACGGCGGTCCGCCGCCCCCGCGTCACCAACGCCGAGACCGGCGAGAGCACGACCATGACGACGGCCGACCAGGTCGCGGTCACGGGAGTCCTGGAGACCGGGGCCGTCGCCTCCGTCCACTACCGCGGAGGCTCCTCCCGCGGGACGAACTTCCACTGGGAGATCAACGGAACCGACGGCGATCTCATCGTCACCGCGCCCAGCGGGCACCTGCAGCTGGCACCCGTCACCCTGCACGGCGCCCGCGGCAACGACGCCCGACTCACCGAACTCGCCGTCCCTGACACCTACGAGTGGGTCCCTTCCATTGCAGGCCGCTCCGACGAACCCGGCTACGCCCTGGCCCACGCGTACGCCGACCTCCACGATGACTTGACCGAGGGGACCCGCACCGCACCCGACTTCGGGCACGCCGTACGCCGCCACCGCCTCCTCGACAGCATCGAACGCGCCGCAACCACCGGCGAACGCGTCCGACTCGCCCCCTGACGCGGGCCGTTCAGAAGGGGGCGGAAGGGATCTGCCGACGTGACCGGATGATGAGCGGGTTCCGCTGCGGGTCTATCAGGATTCAGGTGTGGTTCGTCTTTTTGGCCTACGGGTTTCTGGTTGGGCTGTGCGGCCTACACTCGTCCGGCGGTAAGGCGGCCG
>NZ_JBIAIN010000038.1:0-24191 GCF_042871445.1 Streptomyces sp. NPDC005794 | reverse complement strand
ACACGGCGCCGAGCTCGACTGGAAGGCCCTCTATCCGGATGCCCAGGCCGTGGTCGACCTGCCCACCTACGCCTTCCAGCGCCAGCACTACTGGCTGACGGACGACGAGGCTCCGGACGGCACGCCGCTGTCCGGCTTGACGGACGTGGAGGCGCGGTTCTGGGAGGCTGTGGAGCGGGAGGACCTGGAGGGGCTGGCTGCTGAGCTCGACGTGGCGGATGGTTCCGCTGCCGAGTTGGGGGCCGTGCTGCCGGTGTTGTCGTCGTGGCGGCGGCAGCGGCGTGAGCGGTCGACACTCGACGGCTGGCGTTATCGGGTGACCTGGAAGCCGCTGCCGAGCGGTGTCGTGTCGGCGGCCTCCGGTCTCTCCGGGCGGTGGGCCGTCGTCATTCCGGAGAGCGTCGCGGGGCACCCGTGGGCGACCGGGGTGAGTGAGGCGCTGGCCCGTTTCGGCGCCCTCGTCTCCGAAGTGCACGTACCAGCCGCCGAGTTGACGCGGGAAGCGCTCGCCGAGCGGCTGCGGAGGCCCACCGGGGAGGGATTCGCCGGTGTGGTGTCCCTGCTCGGCCTCGATGAGTCCGCGCTCCAGGCGCACGAAGAGGTGCCCGCCGGACTCGCCGGTTCCGTGGCCCTGGTGCAGGCACTCGGGGACGCCGGGGTCGGAGCGCGGCTGTGGGCGCTGTCCAGCGGGGCAGTCGCCACCGGACGCGGTGACCGGGTCACCAGCCCTGTCCAGGCGCAGCTGTGGGGCCTCGGCCGCGTGGTGGCCCTGGAGTACCCGGAGCGCTGGGGCGGTCTGATCGACCTGCCCCGGACGTACGACGAGCGTGCGGCGTCGCGGTTCGCCACTGTGCTGGCCGCTGCCGGTGACGAGGACCAGCTGGCGATACGGGACACGGGTGTCTTCGTACGCCGTTTCGCGCACGCCCCGCTGGAGTCGGGTGAGGGCGTGGAGCCGGAGTGGACGGTGCGCGGGACGGCGCTGGTCACCGGTGGCACGGGGGCGATCGGCGGACATGTGGCGCGGTGGCTGGCCGGTGAGGGCGTGGAGCACCTCGTTCTGACGAGTCGCCGTGGTCTCGACGCGCCCGGCGCCGCTGAACTCAGGTTGGAGCTCGAGGAGTTGGGTGCCGAGGTCACCGTCGCGGCCTGTGACGTGGCCGACCGGGACGCGGTCGAGCGGCTGGTCGAGGGCCTGACCGCCGACGGACGCACTCTGCGGTCCGTCTTCCACGCGGCCGGTGTCGGACAGGAACAGCCGCTGCACGACATGACGGCGGCACAGATTGCCGAGGTCCTGGAGGCGAAGGTCGCGGGCGCGGCCCACCTGGACGCGCTCCTGGACACCGCGTCCCTCGACGCGTTCGTGCTGTTCTCGTCCAACGCGGGCGTGTGGGGCAGCGGAAGCCAGGGCGCCTACGCGGCCGCCAACGCCTACCTCGACGCCCTCGCCGAAGCCCGGCGTGCGCGCGGTCTGACCGCCACTTCCGTGGCCTGGGGCCTGTGGGGCGGTGGCAGCGGCATGGGCGGCGACGACGCCGAGGAGGCCCTGCGCCGGCTCGGCGTGACGGCGATGGCGCCGGAGCGTGCGGTGGCGGCGTTGGCCGAGGCGGTGGCGCACGACGAGACGTTCGTGGCCGTCGCCGACGTGGACTGGGCACGGTTCGCACCCGCCTTCACCTCGCTGCGGCCGAGCCCGTTCATCGGGGATCTGCCCGAGGTGCGGCTCGCCCTCGCCGGACCGGAGACGGCCGTCACGGCCCGCGCGCAGACCTCCGTGACCGGCTCCGACTGGGCCGAGCGGTTGTCCGCCGTGCCGACTGCGGAGCAGGAGCGGTCCGTACTCGAACTCGTACGGGCGCAGGCCGCGGCCGTGCTCGGCTATGCCGGTGCGGAGGCGGTGGAGCCGGGCCGTGCCTTCCGTGAGCTGGGCTTCGATTCGTTGACGGCTGTCGAGGTGCGCAACCGCCTCGCCGGCGCCACGGGCCTGAAGCTCCCCACCACCCTTGTCTTCGACTACCCCAACGCCCAAGTCCTCGCAGCCCACCTGCGCCGCGAGGCACTGGGCGACGAACCGGACGCCGTGGCGACGCGTGCCGCGCTCGTACCGGCCGACGACCCGATCGCCATCGTATCGATGAGCTGCCGCTACCCCGGCGGTGCCACCAGCCCGGACGCCTTGTGGCGCCTGGTCTCCGAAGGCACGGACGCCATCTCCGTCTTCCCCGCCGACCGCGGCTGGGAGAACACCGGCGCCGCGGCCTACAAGGCGGAGGGCGGATTCCTCTACGACGCCGCCGAGTTCGACGCCGCGTTCTTCGGGATCTCCCCGCGCGAGGCCCTGTCGATCGACCCCCAGCAGCGGCTCCTCCTGGAGACCTCCTGGGAACTGTTCGAGCGCGCCGGCATCGCCCCCACCGCCCTCCAGGGCCACCAGACCGGCGTCTTCATCGGCTCGGGCTACCAGGGGTACGGCGAAGGCGTCCACGAGCCGCCGGAGGGCGTCGAGGGATACCTTCTCACTGGCAACGCAGGCGCCGTCATCTCCGGCCGTCTGTCGTACGCGTTCGGCCTCGAAGGGCCGGCGGTGACGGTGGACACGGCGTGTTCGTCGTCGCTGGTCGCCCTGCACCTGGCCGCGCAGGCCCTGCGCCAGGGCGAGTGCGACATGGCACTCGCCGGTGGTGTGACCGTCATGTCGACGCCCACCGCCTTCGACGAGTTCAGCAAGCAGCAGGGCCTCGCGGCGGATGGTCGCTGCAAGCCGTTCGCGGAGGCTGCGGATGGTACGGGCTGGGGTGAGGGTGTGGGCCTGCTGCTCCTGGAGCGGTTGTCGGATGCGCGTCGCAACGGCCACGAGGTCCTCGCGGTCGTACGGGGTTCCGCCGTGAACCAGGACGGTGCGAGCAATGGCCTCACCGCCCCGAATGGTCCGTCGCAGCAGCGGGTGATCCGTGCCGCCCTCGCCAGTGCCGGTCTGTCGGCCGGTGACGTCGATGCCGTGGAGGCGCATGGTACGGGCACGACGTTGGGTGACCCGATCGAGGCGCAGGCGTTGCTCGCCACGTACGGTCAGGAGCGCTCTGCTGAGGAGCCGCTGTGGCTCGGCTCCATCAAGTCCAACATCGGCCATACGCAGGCTGCTTCCGGCGTCGCCGGTGTCATCAAGATGGTCATGGCCATGCGCGAGGGCGTGCTCCCGCTTTCCTTGCATGTGGATGAGCCGAGTTCGCATGTGGACTGGTCGGCGGGTGCTGTCGAGTTGTTGACCGAGGCGCGTGAGTGGGCCGACCGGGGAGAGGGTGTCCCGCGTCGTGCGGGTGTGTCGTCGTTCGGTGTGAGCGGTACGAACGCCCACGTCATTGTGGAGCAGGCGCCGATGGAGGTGCCCGCTGATGTCACGTCTCCGGTGGCCACGCCGTCGACGGTGGTGCCGTGGATGGTGTCGGGCCGGAGTGCTGAGGCGCTGCGGGCGCAGGCTGAGCGGCTGCGGGAGCACGTGGTCGAGCGCGGCGGGCTTGAGCCGGTCGATGTGGGCTGGTCGTTGCTGTCGGGTCGGGCGACGCTGGAGCATCGTGCGGTGGTGTTCGGTCGGGAGCGTGGAGATTTCTTGGCCGGTTTGGAGTCGCTGGCGTCGGGTGGGTCCGGGGTGGTCGCGGGTTCGGTTGTCGAGGGTCGCCTGGGTGTGGTCTTCACCGGTCAGGGTAGTCAGCGGGTTGGTATGGGGCGTGAGTTGTATGAGGCGTTCCCGGTGTTCGCGGATGCGTTGGATGAGGTGTGTGCGCATCTGGACGGGTTGCTTGAGCGTCCTTTGAAGGACGTGATGTTCGGTGGGGATGCGGGGGTGTTGGAGCGGACGGAGTTTGCGCAGCCTGCGTTGTTCGCTGTCGAGGTGGCGTTGTATCGGCTTGGGGAGTGGTTTGGGGTGAGGCCGGATGTTGTGGGTGGGCATTCGGTCGGTGAGTTGGTCGCGGCGTTTGTGGCCGGCCTGTGGTCGTTGGAGGATGCGGTTCGGCTGGTGGTTGCGCGTGGTCGGTTGATGCAGGCGTTGCCCGAGGGTGGGGGGATGTTGGCGGTTCAGGCGGTGGAGGCCGATGTGCTGCCGTTGCTTGAGGGGTTGTCGGATCGGGTGGGTGTGGCGGCTGTGAACGGGCCGTCTCAGGTGGTGCTTTCCGGTGATCGTGTGGTTCTGGAGGGCCTGGAGGAGGTCTTGCGTGGTGGGGGTCGGAAGGTGCGGTGGCTGAGGGTGTCGCATGCTTTCCACTCGCCGTTGATGGATCCTGTGCTGGATGATTTCCGTGAGGTCGCGGAGGGTTTGTCGTATGGGGTGCCGGTCTTGTCGGTGGTCTCCAACGTCACCGGTGAGCTGGCGGACGTAGCTGAGCTTCAGGATCCGGGGTATTGGGTCGGGCATGTCCGTGAGGCTGTCCGCTTCCATGACGGACTCGGCACCTTTACGGCGCAGGGTGTGACCACACTTCTGGAGCTGGGCCCGGACTCCGTATTGACGGCGATGGCGCATGACACGTTCACCGACCCGGCCGCACAGGCGGGGCTGATCGGGGCTCTGCGCAAGGACCGTCCCGAGGCGGACAGCTTCCTGGCTGCCTTGGCGAGGGCGCATGTGCGTGGTGTGGGGGTCGACTGGGCGCCGTTGTTTGCCCCGGCCGAGGCGCGTACCCGTGTGGAGCTGCCCACGTACGCCTTTCAGCGTGAGCCATACTGGCTCGAGTCGGCCCCGTTGCCCGTGATGCAGGCGGGCGGGTTCGCTGTTGACGAGGTGGAGGCCCGCTTCTGGGAAGCGGTGGAGCGGGAGGACCTGGAGTCGCTCAGTGCCGAGTTGGGTGCTGAGGGTGGGGCGCTGGGGGAGGTGCTGCCGGTTCTCTCGTCGTGGCGACGCCGGCAGCGGGAGACCTCAGCCTTGGACGCCTGGAGCTACCGCGTCTCCTGGAGCCTGCTGCAGCCGCTCCACCGGGTGGCCGGGCCGGTGCTCGCCGGGACGTGGCTGCTCCTCGTCCCGGACCGGGGAGCCGACGGGGCCTGGACAGCGGCCGTGGAGGACGCGCTCGACCGTCACGGCGCCGAGGTGCGCACCGTCGTCATCGACGCCGAGGGGACAGGACGCGGGGAGCTCGCGGAGCGGCTGCGCAAGGAAGCTGCAGTCGCAGGCGGCACGCCCGCTGGTGTGCTCTCGCTGCTCGCCGCCGACGAGGAGCCGCACGCCGTGCGTGGCGGCGTCAGCCGAGGCCTTGCCGCGACGGTCACCCTCGTACAGGCTCTGCACGCCGCCGATCTGGGCGCCCCGCTCTGGCTGGCCAGCAGGGCCGCGCTCGGTGTGGACGGCGGCGACCCGGCGCAGCGGTACGCGCAGGCCGCACTGTGGGGTCTTGGTCGCGTGGTGGCCGTGGAGTACCCGAAGCTGTGGGGCGGCCTCGCCGATATGCCGGAGGCGGCCGACGCGCGGGCGCTCGACGGGCTCGCCGGGGTACTCGGCGGCGCGTGGGACGGTGAGGACCAGGTGGCGGTGCGCGGTTCCGGAGTCTTCGGGCGCCGCCTCGTGCACGACCCGCTGGGCGGCGGCGGTGCCGACGGCCGGGACGCCTGGACATCACGCGGCACCGCGCTGGTCACGGGCGGCACGGGCGCAGTCGGCGGCCATGTCGCACGCTGGCTCGCCGCTCAGGGCGCCCCGCATCTCGTACTGACCAGCAGGCGCGGCCCCGAGGCGCCTGGAGCCGCAGAACTCCGCTCCGAGCTGGAGGAGTTGGGAGCCGAGGTGACCATCGCCGCCTGCGACGCGGCGGACCGGGACGCGCTCGCGCGGGTCCTGGACGCGATCCCCGGCCATCAGCCGCTGACCGCGGTGTTCCACACGGCGGGTGTCCTGGACGACGGCGTTCTCGACGGGATGAGCGCGGAGCGGCTCGCCACCGTCTTCCGGGCGAAGGTGCAGTCCGCACTCCACCTGGACGAGCTGACATCCGGGCTCGACCTGTCGGCGTTCGTGCTCTTCTCGTCGTTCGCCGGTCTCTCCGGCGGGGCGGGGCAGAGCAGTTACGCCGCCGCCAACGCGTACCTCGACGCGCTCGCGGAGCAGCGCAGGGCCCGTGGTCTGACCGCGAACTCCCTCGCGTGGGGCGCGTGGGCCGGAGGCGGCATGGCCGCCGAACGGCTGCGCGGCGGTCCGATGCCGCCCATGGAACCGCGGACCGCGGTCGCCGCCCTGCACCGGGCCCTCGGCCATGAGCAGGCCGTCACCGTGATCGCCGATGTCGACTGGGAGCAGTACCTCTCCGGCGGCCCGGGTATCACGGCCAACCCGCTCTTCGCCGACCTGCCGGAGGTCCGCGCCCTGCGGGACCGCACGACGGTCGACGACGCGGGCGCCGGGGGCACCGGTCCTGACCTGGCGCGGCAGCTCGCCGGACTGTCCGGGCCGGAGCGTGACCGGTTCCTGGAGGACCTGGTCCGCACCCACGCGGCCACGGTCCTCGGCTACCGAGGCCCCGAGCAGGTCGAACGCACACGCGCCTTCCGCGAGTTGGGATTCGACTCCCTCACCGCCGTCGAGCTGCGCAACGCGCTCGGCGCGGCCACCGGTCTGCCGCTGCCCACCACCCTGGTCTTCGACCACCCCACGCCCGTCGCACTCGCCGCGTACCTCAAGGCCGAAGTGCGCACCGACGGAGTCGAACCGGCACCGCTGCTGACCCAGCTCGACACCCTGGAGGCGGGCCTCGCCGAGAGCACACCGTCACAGGACGAGCTGGCCACCATCGCCGAACGGCTGCGGGTCCTGCTCGACCGGTGCGTCCCCGGCCAGGACGGCCTTGAGGACGCCGAGGTCGCCGGCGAACTGGAGTCCGCGACGGACGACGAGATGTTCGACTTCATCAGCAAAGAGTTCGGAATTTCATGATGCCCCGCCCCCCCTGTGGTTCGTGGGTCCGCACCGCGCCCCCGCACTCTCCGAATTTCTCTAGGAGCCAGGCCAGATGGTGAACGACGACAAAATCCGCCGCCTTCTCAAGCAGGTGACGGCGGATCTGCACACGACTCGTCGACGGGTGCGCGAACTCGAGTCCAAGGACGCGGAGCCGGTCGCGATCGTCGCGATGAGTTGCCGCTTCCCCGGCGGCGCGAACACTCCCGAGGAGCTGTGGCGGCTGGTGCGGGACGGCGTGGACGCGGTCTCCGCGTTCCCGGCGAACCGAGGCTGGGACGTGGCCGGGCTCTACCACCCCGACCCCGACCACCAGGGCACCACCTACGCCCGCGAGGGCGGATTCGTGTACGCGGCCGACGAGTTCGACGCGGGGTTCTTCGGGATATCCCCGCGTGAGGCACGCGCCATGGACCCGCAGCAGCGCCTTCTCCTCGAGACCGCGTGGGAGGCCATCGAGCGGGCCGGCATCGATCCGCAGAGCCTTCGCGGCAGCCGCACCGGCGTGTTCACCGGCACGAACGGCCAGGACTACACGGCCGTCGTCGCGGAGGCCGCCGACAGCACCGAGGGCTACTCGGGCACCGGCAACACCGCCGCCGTCGTCTCCGGGCGCCTCTCCTACAGCCTGGGCCTCGAAGGCCCGGCCGTCACCATCGACACGGCGTGCTCGTCCTCCCTGGTCGCCCTGCACCTCGCGGCGCAGGCCCTGCGCCAGGGTGAGTGCGGACTCGCCCTCGCGGGCGGCGTGTCCCTGATGTCGACGCCCACCGCCTTCGTGGAGTTCAGCCGCCAGCGCGGCATGGCCGAGGACGGCCGCTGCAAGGCGTTCGCCGAGGCGGCCGACGGTACCGGCTGGGGCGAGGGCGTCGGCCTGCTCCTGCTCGAACGCCTCTCCGACGCCCGTCGCAACGGGCACGAGGTCCTCGCCGTCCTGAAGGGCTCCGCGGTCAACCAGGACGGCGCCAGTAACGGGCTCACCGCCCCCAACGGCCCTGCCCAGCGGCGCGTCATCCGCGCCGCCCTGGCGAACGCGGGCCTTACGGCCGGTGACGTCGACGCCGTCGAGGCGCACGGTACGGGCACCACGCTGGGCGACCCGATCGAGGCGCAGGCCCTGCTCGCCACCTACGGGCAGGGGCGGCCCCGCACCCGGCCGCTGTGGCTGGGGTCCGTCAAGTCCAACCTCGGGCACACACAGGCCGCCGCAGGCGCGGCCGGTGTCATCAAGATGGTCATGGCGATGCGCCACGGGCTGCTGCCGAGCACTCTGCACGTCGACCGGCCGTCGTCCCACGTCGACTGGACGGCCGGCGCGGTCGAGCTCCTGACCGAGTCCCGGCAGTGGCCGGAGCGCGAGGGGCCGCGTCGCGCGGGCGTCTCCTCGTTCGGTGTCAGCGGCACCAACGCCCACGTGATCGTCGAAGAAGCCCTTCCCGACGCACCCCAGGACCGTGCCCAGGACAGCCCCGACGCGGTGGACGGGGCCGAGAGCCCCGCGGCCGTCGAAGGCACCCCCGAGGCCGTCGGCCCCACGCCCTGGCCCGTGTCCGGCCGCACCGCCAAGGCGCTGCGCGCACAGGCGGCGCGGCTGCACGCGCACCTCGTCGCCGACCCGGGCCTGGCCGCGGACCGCGAGGGGCGCGCCGACCTCGGCTGGACCCTCGCCACCGGCCGCTCCGCCTTCGAACACCGGGCCGTGCTCCTCGGCGAGGACCGCGACCAGCTCCTGACGGCCCTGGAAGCCCTCGCCTCCGAAGCCCCCACCGCCCCCGGCACCGTCAGCGGCTCCGTGACCGAGGGCAGGCTCGGGGTTCTCTTCACCGGCCAGGGCAGCCAGCGCGTCGGCATGGGCCAGGAGCTGTACGAGACCTTCCCCGTGTTCGCCACCGCCCTCGACAAGGTGTGCGCCCACCTTGATCCGCTGCTCGACCGCCCCCTGAAGGAGGTCATGTTCGGCACGGACGCCGACCTCCTGGCCCGTACGGGATACGCGCAGCCCGCGCTGTTCGCCGTCGAGGTCGCGCTGTACCGTCTCGCGGAGTCCTTCGGGGTGCGGCCCGAGATCGTCGGCGGCCACTCCGTGGGTGAGCTGGCTGCCGCGCACGTCGCCGGGGTGTGGTCCCTGGCGGACGCGGCCCGCCTTGTGGGCGCGCGCGGGCGGCTGATGCAGGCGCTGCCACGCGGCGGCGCCATGCTCGCCGTCCAGGCGTCCGAGGCCGACGTCGCCCCGCTCCTGGAGGAGGTCGCCGAGTGGGTGGGTCTCGCCGCCGCCAACGGCCCCGCCCAAGTGGTGCTCTCCGGCGACCGCGGTGTCCTGGAGGACCTGGCGGGCCAACTGCGGGCCGAAGGCCGCAAGACCCGCTGGCTGAAGGTCAGCCACGCCTTCCACTCGCCGCTGATGGCGCCGATGCTCGACGAGTTCAGGCAGGTCGCCCAGGGGCTGACCTACCAGGACCCGGAGCTGCCCGTCGTCTCCAACCTGACCGGGCGCCTCGCCACGGCCGACGAGCTCAAGGACCCCGAGTACTGGGTCCGGCACGTCCGTGAACCCGTCCGCTTCCACGACGGTCTGCTCGCCCTCACCGGCTTCGGCGTCACCAGCTTCCTCGAACTGGGCCCCGACGCCGTCCTCACGGCGATGGCCCACGACGCCCTCACCGGAGCCGAGGCCCAGCTCGTCCCCGCCCTGCGCCGCGACAGGCCCGAGCCCGGCACCTTCCTGACCGCCCTGGCCCGGCTGCACGTGGGTGGCATCACGGTCGACTGGACCCCGCAGTTCGCCCCGGTCGCGGCCCGCCGCCGCGTCGGTCTGCCCACGTACGCCTTCCAGCACCAGCGGTACTGGCTGGACACCGCCTCCTCGGCGGCCGCCGTCCCCACCCCCGGCACGGCACCCGCCGACGAGGCGGAGGCCCGCTTCTGGGAGGCCGTGGAGCACGAGGACCTCGCGGAGCTCACCGGCGCCCTCGATGTGCCCGACGACGCCCCGCTGACCTCGGTCCTGCCCGCCCTGACCGCCTGGCGGCGCCGGCAGCGGGCCACCGCCACGCTTGACAGCTGGCGCTACCGCGTCACCTGGAACCCGCTGCGTCCCCACGAGCCGACCGGCTCGCGAACCGCCCTGACCGGCACCTCATGGGCCCTGCTCGTCCCCACGTCCGAGGGTGGCTCGGCGGCGCCCGGGCACGCGCCTGACTCCGAGCACCCCTGGAGCGTCACGGCTGAGCGCGCCCTCAAGAGCGGCGGTGCCCGCGTCACCGTGGTGCGCGTCCCCGCCGACGCCGCCACCGACCGTGCGGCGCTCACCGGCCTGCTGGGTGCGCACGAGGCGGCTGGGTGGGACGGAGCCCTGTCGCTCCTCGCGCTACCCGGACACCCGGAAGCCACCGAGGGCTCCGGCGCGGCGGCCCGAGCCGTCGACGTGGCTCCGACCGCCGCCCTGCGCACGGCCGTTCTCCTCCAGGCGCTCGGTGACGCGGGCAGCTCGGCCACCGTGTGGGCCGCGACCCGCGGCGCCGTGGCGACGACGCCCTCCGAGGGCGCCGCCGACCCGGCGCAGGCGACCGTCTGGGGCCTCGGCCGGGTCGCCGCCCTCGAATACCCGCAGACCTGGGGCGGCCTCGTCGACCTCCCCGAAACCGCCGACCCCGCCGCCACCACGGCCCTTGCCCAGGTGCTCGGTGCCCTGCCGGGCGAGGATCAGGTGGCGGTGCGCGCGTCCGGTGTGTTCGTGCGTCGTCTGGTGCGTGCACCGTTCGGTGACGCCGCTCCCGAGAGCGACTGGTCTGCGCGAGGCACGGTGCTGGTCACGGGCGGCACGGGCGCGTTGGGCGCCCATGTGGCGCGGTGGCTGGCTCGTACGGGAGCCGAGCACCTGATCTTGACGAGCCGACGTGGTCTCGAGGCGCCTGGTGCCCCCGAACTACGAGCGGAATTGGATGAGTTGGGCGTACGGGTGACGGTGGCGGCGTGTGATGTCGCCGACCGTGAGGCCTTGGCGCGGCTACTTGCCGACGTGCCCGGTGATGTGCCGTTGAGCGGTGTGTTCCATGCCGCCGGTGTGCTGGACGACGGGGTGCTTGACGGGCTGACCGAAGACGGTCTGGCCTCGGTGTTCCGGGCGAAGGTGGAGTCGGCGCGTCATCTGGACGAACTGACCCGCGACGCCGACCTCTCCGCGTTCGTACTCTTCTCCTCCTTCGCCGGCATCACCGGCGGTGCGGGGCAGGGAAGTTACGCCGCTGCCAACGCCGCCCTCGACGCCCTCGCGGAGACCCGGCGCGCCACAGGGCACGTGGCGACCTCCGTCGCCTGGGGCCCCTGGGACGGCAGCGGCATGGCCGCCGAAGGTGCCGCCGCCGAGCGGCTGCGGCACGGCGTGATGCCTCCCATGGACCCCGATCTCGCCCTCGCCGCCCTGCACCAGACGCTCGGCCACGACCAGACGCTCGCCGCCGTCGTGGACATCGACTGGGGCCAGTACGCACCCGGCTTCACCGCCGCCCGGCCCAGCTGCCTCTTCGCGGACATCCCCGAAGCCGTCGCGGCGCTCACCACCCCGACCGGCAACACCGGCGCCGCGACGGGCACCGCGCCCGCCAACGCGCTCGCCGACCGCCTTGCCGCACTGGCCCCCGCCGACCGTGCGGCCGCCCTCCTCGACCTGGTGCGCGCCCAGGCCGCCGACGTCCTCGGCTACCCGAGCCCGGACGACGTCCACGTCACCCGCGCCTTCCGTGAACTGGGCTTCGACTCGCTCACGGCAGTGGAACTCCGCAATCTCATCGGCGTCGCGACCGGCCTGAAGCTGCCCACCACCCTCGTCTTCGACCACCCCACGGCGACCACGCTCGCCGCCCACCTGCACACCGAACTCTTCGGCGACGACAGCACCACCCCGCTGCCCGCCGCCACCACTGCCGCCGCCGACGAGCCCCTCGCCATCATCGGCATGAGCTGCCGCTTCCCCGGCGGCGTACGGAGCCCCGAGGACCTGTGGCGACTGGTCGCCGACGGCGTCGACGCGATCGCCGACTTCCCCGTCGACCGCGGCTGGGACACCGACGGTCTCTACCACTCCGACGCCGAGCGCACCGGGACCTCGTACGTCCGCGAGGGCGGATTCCTGTACGACGCAGGGCAGTTCGACGCCAAGTTCTTCGGCATCAACCCGCGCGAGGCGCTCGCCATGGACCCGCAGCAGCGGCTCCTCCTGGAGACTTCCTGGGAGGCGTTCGAGCGCGCCGGAATCGACCCCGCCACGCTCGGCGGCAGTCAGATCGGCGTGTTCGCGGGCACCAACGGCCAGGACTACACCGCCGGGGTCGACCAGGTTCCCGACGAGGTCGAGGGCTACCTCGGCATCGGCAACGCCGCGAGCGTCGCCTCCGGCCGCATCTCCTACACCTTCGGCATCGAGGGTCCGGCCGTCACGGTCGACACGGCCTGCTCCTCGTCGCTCGTCGCCCTGCACCTGGCCGCGCAGGCGTTGCGGCAGGGCGAGTGCACCATGGCGCTCGCGGGCGGGGTCTCGGTGATGTCGACCCCCGCCACCTTCGTCGAGTTCAGCCGTCAGCGCGGCCTCGCGACCGACGGCCGCTGCAAGGCCTTCGCCGAGGCGGCGGACGGCACCGGTTGGGGTGAGGGTGTCGGCATGCTGCTTGTGGAGCGGCTTTCGGACGCCCGCCGCAACGGGCACCGCGTCCTCGCGGTCGTCCGCGGCTCGGCCGTCAACCAGGACGGCGCGAGCAACGGCCTGACCGCGCCCAACGGCCCCTCCCAGCGCCGCGTGATCCGTGCCGCCCTGGCGAGCGCCGGCTTGTCCGCCGCCGACGTCGACGTGGTCGAGGCGCACGGTACGGGTACGACGCTCGGGGACCCGATCGAGGCGCAGGCCCTCCTCGCCACCTACGGCAAGGAACGCCAGGGAGACCAGCCCCTGTGGCTCGGCTCCATCAAGTCGAACATCGGTCACACGCAGGCCGCCGCCGGTGTCGCGGGCATCATGAAGATGGTCATGGCGATGCGGCACGGCACGCTGCCGAAGACGCTGCACGTCGACGCCCCGTCCTCCGAAGTCGACTGGTCGACGGGCGCGGTGGAGCTTCTGACGGGCGCGCGGAACTGGCCCGAGCACGCCGGAAGCAGGCCCCGGCGCGCCGGTGTCTCCGCGTTCGGCGTGAGCGGCACGAACGCCCACGTCATCGTGGAGCAGGCGCCGGCGGACGAGCCGGCGCGGCCCGACGAGACCTCCGGGGGCGGGGAACCACCCACGAACGTGATTCCGCTGGCCCTCTCGGCGAAGACCCCCGAAGCCCTGCGCTCCCAGGCCGCACGCCTACGCGCACACCTCGTCGACCACACCGGTCTTGGCCTCGGCGAGGTGGCCTGGACGCTTGCGGTGGCGCGGTCGCGGTTCGAGCACCGGGGTGTCGTCGTCGGCCGGGACCGTGACGAGCTCCTTGCCGGGCTCGACCGACTGGTCGCGGGTGACACGACAGCGCGGCATGTGGTCACGGGGCGGACGCAGGGCGGTGCGGCCCGTCCGGTGTTCGTCTTCCCGGGGCAGGGCTCGCAGTGGGCAGGAATGGCGGTCGAACTCCTCGACTCAAGCCCGGTGTTCGCCGAGCGGATGCGGGAGTGCCGTGAGGCACTGGCCGAGTTCGTGGACTGGGACCTGTTCGAAGAGCTGAGCGGCGAGCACTTCGACCGGGTGGACGTCGTCCAGCCGGTCCTGTTCGCCACTCTCGTCTCCGTCGCCGCCGTGTGGCAGGCGGCGGGCGTCGAGCCCGCGGCCGTAGTGGGCCACGGACCAGGCGAGATCGCCGCCGCGCACGTGGCGGGCGTCCTCACCCTGGAGGACGCGGCACGCGTGGTGGCCCTGCGCAGCCTCGCGCTCCGCGAACTCCCCGGCACGGGCGGCGCGGTCGCCGTACCGCTGCCGGAAGAGGAGGCGCGGGAGCTGATCGCGGCCTGGGAGGGCCGCATCGAGCTCGCGGCCGTCGACGGTCCCGCCCAGGTGGTGGTCTCCGGCGCGGCCGAGGCCCTTGACGAGCTGCTCGCCCAGTGTGCCGCCCAGGACGTCAGGGCGGAACGGCTCGCCGTGGACCACGCCGGCCACACCACGGAGGTGGAGTCCGTCGAGGCTCGCCTCGCCCAGGTACTTGCCCCGGTGGTGGCCCGCCCTGCCGACGTGCCCGTGCTCTCCACGGTCACGGGGGAGTGGGTGGACGCCGGCACCCCGATGGACGCCGGCTACTGGTACCGCAACCTGCGCCACACCGTCCTCTTCGACCGGGCGGTGCGTGCTCTGACGGAGGAGGGCCACGGCCTCTTCGCGGAGGTGAGCCCGCACCCGATGCTCACCGCTTCACTCCGCGCCGCCATCGACGCCACCGGTGACACCGGCGCCCCGGTGGTCGTGCTCGGCTCCTCGGGGCCGGATGTGAGTGGCGCGCACCGCCTCATGGCCGCCATCGCCGAGGCCCACGTACACGGCGCCGAACTGGACTGGAAGGCGCTCTTCCCGGGCGCCCGTACGGTCGTAGACCTGCCCACGTACGCCTTCCAGCACGAGCACTTCTGGCTCGTGGACGGCCGCACGCCGGACGTCGCGACGGCGCCCGCCACCGACGAGGTGGAGGCGCGGTTCTGGGAGGCTGTGGAGCGGGAGGACCTGGAGGGGTTGGTTGCTGAGCTCGATGTGGCGGATGGTTCCGCTGCTGAGTTGGGGGCTGTGCTGCCGGTGTTGTCGTCGTGGCGGCGGCAGCGGCGTGAGCGGTCGATACTCGAGGGCTGGCGTTATCGGGTGGTGTGGAAGCCGGTGCCGAGCGGTTCGCTTCCGGGTTCGGTTCCGGCCGGGCGCTGGCTGGTCGTCGTGCCGGAGGAGGCGTCGTCGCATGTGTGGGTCGCGGGTGTCCGTGAGGCGCTGTCGCAGGCTGGTGCGAGTGTCATCGAAGTAGGGGTGGGTTCTGGTGAGTTGAGTCGCGGGGCGTTGGCCACTCGGCTGGGTGGGTGTGCTTCCGATCTGTCGGGTGTGGTGTCTTTGTTGGCTCTGGCCGAGGACCCGCATCTGGAGCATCCGGTGCTGTCCGCCGGGCTCGCCGGCACGGTGGCGTTGGTGCAGGCCCTGGGTGACGTGGGGATCGGGGCGAAGTTGTGGATGGTCTCCAGCGGAGCCGTCTCCACCGGCCGCAACGACCGCCTCACCAGCGCTGCCCAGTCCCAGCTCTGGGGCCTGGGCCGTGTCGTGGCCCTTGAGCACCCGGAGCGCTGGGGCGGTCTCCTCGACCTGCCGCAGGCCCCGGATGCCCGTACCGCCACCCGGCTCGTCACCGCCCTGGCCGGCATCCCCGCCGACGCGGCGGACGGACGCGGATTCGAGGACCAGATCGCCGTGCGCGGCACGGGTATCTTCGTACGCAGGCTCGCGCACGCCCCGCTCGACGCCCGCCCGGCCCGCGAGTGGACGCCGGACGGCACCGCGCTCATCACCGGCGGCACGGGCGCGCTCGGCGCGCACGTCGCACGCTGGCTGGCGCGCGAAGGCGCCACACACCTCGTCCTGACGAGCCGCCGCGGCATCGACGCCCCGGGTGCGGCCGAACTCAAGGCGGAGCTGGAGGGGTTGGGCGCCGAGGTGACCGTCGCGGCCTGCGATGTCGCCGAGTGGGACGCCGTCGTGCGGCTTCTCGACGAGCTTGCGGCCGCCGGGCACACCCCGCGCTCCGTCTTCCACGCCGCCGGGGTGAGCCCCACGCTCGCCCTCACCGACACGGCCCCGGCCGACCTCGCCCACGCCCTCGCCGCGAAGGTGGCGGGCGCGGACCACCTCGACGAACTCCTCGGTGACACACCGCTGGACGCCTTCGTACTGTTCTCGTCCATCGCCGCCGTCTGGGGCAGCGGAGGCCAGGCCGGATACGCCGCCGCCAACGCCTTCCTCGACGCGGTCGCCGAGCGTCGCCGCGCCCGTGGCCTGACGGCGACCTCGGTCGCCTGGGGAGCCTGGGGCGGCAGCGGCATGGCGGCCACCGCCGAGGCCGAGGAGCACCTGCGCCGCCGAGGGGTCGCGCTGCTCGCGCCCGAACAGGCCGTCGCCGCGCTCGCCCAGGCCCTGGCGTACGACGAGACGTGCCTGACGGTGGCGGACGTGGACTGGGAGCGGTTCGCGCCCACCTTCACGGCCGCACGCCCGAGCGCCCTCCTCGGCGGCCTGCCCGAGCTGCGGCCGCGCCAGACCCAGAAGACCGCCGTGCCGGCCGACGAAGGCGGCCCGGTCTCGGAGTGGGCCGCCCGCCTCTCCGGGCTCCCGGACGCCGAACGCCACCGCCTGGTCCGCGACCTCGTACGCGCCGAAGCGGCCGCCGCGCTCGGCTACGGCGGCGCCGAAGCCGTCGAACCCACCCGCGCCTTCCGCGAGCTCGGCTTCGACTCGCTGACCGCCGTGGAGCTGCGCAACCGGCTCACCGCGGCCACCGAGGTCACGCTGCCCGCGACGGTGGTCTTCGACCACCCGTCGCCCGAGGTCCTCGCCCGCCACCTGGTGGCGCAGCTGTCCGGCACGGACACCGCGGGAACGGCCGCCCCCGCCCGGGTGGTGGACCCCGCCGACGTGGCCGACGACCCGATCGCCATCGTGTCGATGAGCTGCCGCTTCCCCGGCGGTGCCAACACCCCAGAGGGACTGTGGCAGCTCCTCGTCGACGGCACGGACGCCATCTCCGTCTTCCCCGCCGACCGAGGCTGGGACCTCGAAGGCGCCGCGCGCTACAAGCCCGAGGGCGGCTTCGTTTACGACGCTTCGGAGTTCGACGCCTCCTTGTTCGGGATCTCGCCGCGCGAGGCCCTGGCGATGGACCCGCAGCAGCGGCTCCTCCTGGAGACCTCTTGGGAACTGTTCGAACGTATGGGTGTCGCCCCCAGGTCCCTGCGGGGCACGCAGACCGGCGTCTTCGTCGGCTCGGGTTTCCAGGGGTATGCCACCGGCCTCGACAGCGTCCCCGACGGGGTCGAGGGCCATCTCATGACCGGCACGTCCGGCAGCGTCATCTCCGGCCGTCTCGCCTACTCCTTCGGGCTCGAGGGCCCAGCGGTGACGGTCGACACGGCCTGCTCGTCCTCGCTGGTCGCCCTGCACCTGGCGGCGCAGGCGCTGCGCCAGGGCGAGTGCGACCTCGCCCTCGCGGGCGGCGTCACGGTGATGGCGACAGCGGGCGCCTTCGACGAGTTCAGCCGCCAGGGCGGCCTCGCCTCCGACGGCCGCTGCAAGCCGTACGCGGAAGCCGCCGACGGCACGGGCTGGGGCGAGGGTGCGGGCCTGCTGCTCCTGGAGCGCCTGTCCGACGCGCGCCGCAACGGCCACGAAGTCCTCGCGGTCGTACGGGGTTCCGCCGTCAACCAGGACGGTGCGAGCAACGGCCTCACCGCCCCGAACGGCCCCTCCCAGCAGCGCGTCATCCTCCAGGCCCTCGCCAACGCCCACCTCGCCCCCGAGCAGATCGACGCCGTCGAGGGCCACGGCACGGGAACCACGCTCGGCGACCCGATCGAGGCACAGGCCCTCATCGCCACCTACGGCCAGGACAGGCCCGCGGACCGACCCCTGCTCCTCGGCTCCGTGAAGTCCAACATCGGGCACACGCAGTCGGCCGCCGGTGTCGCGGGCATCATCAAGATGGTCATGGCGATGCGACACGGCACACTGCCGCGGACCCTGCACGTCGACCGGCCGAGCAGCCACGTGGACTGGTCAGCAGGGACCGTCGAACTCCTCGCCGAGGCCCGTGAGTGGCCCGACAGGGACGGCGCGCCGCGCCGAGCGGGCGTCTCCTCGTTCGGCGTGAGCGGTACGAACGCCCACGTCGTCGTGGAACAGGCCCCTCGTCGCGGTAAGTCCGCCGCGTCCCGGCGGCCCGGCCAGGTACTGGCGGCCACCACCGGCCTGCCGTGGCTGGTGTCGGCCCGCGACGCGAACGCCCTGCGTGCGCAAGCCGGCCGTCTGCGCGAGCGCCTGCTCGCCGACCCGGCCCTGGCCGCTGACCTCCCCGCACGCGCCGACCTGAGCTGGTCCCTGGCCACGGGCCGCTCGCTCCTCGAACACCGGGCCGTCGTGTTCGGCCGGGAGCGGGACGACTTCTTGGCCGGTCTTGAGGTCGTGGCGTCGGGTGGGCCGGGTGTCGTTCAGGGTTCGGTCGTCGAGGGTCGTCTCGGGATCGTTTTCACTGGTCAGGGTAGTCAGCGGGTTGGTATGGGGCGTGAGTTGTATGAGGCGTTCCCGGTGTTCGCGGATGCGTTGGATGAGGTGTGTGCGCATCTGGACGGGTTGCTGGACCGTCCTTTGAAGGACGTGATGTTCGGTGGGGATGCGGGGTTGTTGGAGCGGACGGAGTTTGCGCAGCCTGCGCTGTTCGCGGTCGAGGTGGCGTTGTATCGGCTTGCGGAGTGGTTTGGGGTGAGGCCGGATGTTGTGGGTGGGCATTCGGTCGGTGAGTTGGTCGCGGCGTTTGTGGCCGGCCTCTGGTCGCTGGAGGATGCGGTTCGGCTGGTGGTTGCGCGTGGTCGGTTGATGCAGGCGTTGCCTGAGGGTGGGGCGATGTTGGCGGTTCAGGCGGTGGAGGCCGATGTGCTGCCGTTGCTTGAGGGGTTGTCGGATCGTGTGGGTGTGGCGGCTGTGAACGGGCCTGCGGCGCTGGTGCTTTCCGGTGATCGTGTGGTTCTGGAGGGCCTGGAGGAGGTCTTGCGTGGTGGGGGTCGGAAGGTGCGGTGGTTGAGGGTGTCGCATGCTTTCCACTCGCCGTTGATGGATCCTGTGCTGGATGATTTCCGTGAGGTCGCGGAGGGTTTGTCGTATGGGGTGCCGGTCTTGTCGGTGGTCTCCAACGTCACCGGTGAGCTGGCGGACGTGGCTGAGCTTCAGGATCCGGGGTATTGGGTCGGGCATGTCCGTGAGGCTGTCCGCTTCCATGACGGACTCGGCACTTTTACCGCGCAGGGTGTGACCACACTTCTGGAGCTGGGCCCGGATTCCGTGTTGACGGCGATGGCGCATGACACGTTCACCGACCCGGCCGCACAGGCTGGGCTGATCGGGGCTCTGCGCAAGGACCGTCCTGAGGCGGACAGCTTCCTGACCGCCCTGGCCAAGCTCCACGTACGCGGAACCGAGGTGGACTGGGCGCCCCAGTACGGGCCCACCGAGGAACGCCACCGCGTCGACCTGCCCACGTACGCCTTCCAGCACCAGCACTACTGGCTGCGGGGCGCGGTGGACACGCCGGCCGCCGACGGCGCCTTCACGGCGGACGAGGTGGAGTCCGGGTTCTGGGAGACCGTGGAGAGCGCGGACCTGACCGGCCTCGCCAAGACCCTGGGGATCCCGGACGACGCACCGCTGACCGAGGTACTGCCCGCCCTGACGGCCTGGCGCAAGCAGGGGCGCGAGAGCTCCACGATCGACAGGTGGAACTACCGCGAGTCATGGACACCGCTCAGCGAGGCAACTGCGGGCACTCTGACGGGCAGCTGGCTCGCCGTCCTGCCCGAGGGTGAGGCCGATGCGCCGTGGAGCTCGGCGGTCACCGCACTGATGGCCGAGTACGACGTACGCCTCGTGACGGCGGAGGTGCCCGCGCACGCCATCGACCGTGACGCGCTCGCCCAGGCCTTGCGCACGGCGGTCGAAGAGCGGGGCGACACGGCGTCGTTCAACGGCGTGCTGTCGTTGCTCGCCGTCCATGAGGTCCATGAGGGCCATGCAGTCCATGAAGTTCACGATGAGCAGGACGACGAGGACGTCCCCGTGGACGTGCTGCGCACCCTGGCGCTGATCCAGGCCCTCGGTGACACGGGCGTCGACGCGCCCCTGTGGTGCGCCACCCGCGACGCCGTCGCCGTCGGCCACTCCGACGCGCACACCACGCCCGGCAGGACGGCCCTGTGGGGCCTCGGCCGGGTCGCCGCCCTGGAGTACCCGGAGCGGTGGGGCGGCCTGGTCGACCTGCCCGGCACGGCGGGTACCGCCGCCGCGTCCCGCCTGGCCCACGTGCTGGGCGGCGCGTGGGCCGACGAGGACCAGCTGGCGGTACGTGGCGGCGGCACGTTCGGGCGCCGCGTGGTGCGGGCACCCCTCGACACCGCACCGGCCGGGGAGTGGACCCCGCATGGCACGGTCCTCGTCACCGGCGGCACGGGAGCCCTCGGCCGGCACATCGCGCGCTGGCTGGCCCGTACAGGCGCCGACCACCTCGTCCTGACCAGCAGGCGCGGCCAGGACGCGCCCGGCGCCGACGGACTCCGCGCAGAACTGGAGGAGACGGGCGTACGCGTGACCCTCGCGGCCTGCGACGCGGCAGACCGCGAGTCACTGGCGCGCCTGCTCGGGGACATCCCCGACGACGCGCCGCTGACCGGCGTGTTCCACGCGGCGGGAGTCCTGGACGACGGTGTCCTCGACGCGATGACGCCGCAGCGGCTCGCCACCGTCTTCCGCGCCAAGACGCGGTCCGCCCGCAACCTCGACGAGCTGACCGCCGGCCTCGGCCTGTCGGCGTTCGTCCTCTTCTCCTCCTTCGCCGGTGTCGCGGGCGGCGCGGGCCAGGGCAGCTACGCCGCCGCCAACGCCTACCTCGACGGACTCGCCCACGCCCGCCGGGCACGGGGCCTGACCGCCACGTCCGTGGCCTGGGGCCCCTGGGCCGGCAGCGGCATGGCCGCCGAGGGAGTGGCCGCCGAACGGCTGCGCGGCGGGGCGCTGCCGCCACTCGACCCGGACCGCGCGATCACCGCGCTCCATCGGCTGCTCGCCGAGGACCGCACGACCGCCCTGGTCGCCGACATCGACTGGCAGCAGTACGCGCCCGCCTTCACAGCAGTCCGGCCGAGCAGGCTGTACGCCGAACTCCCCGACGTGGAGCGGCTCGCCGCCTCCCACGGCGCCGACGGCGGCACCGGGGGGCCGGCCGACGGACAGGGTCCGGACCTCGCGGCGCGACTCGCGGCGCTCCAGCGGCCCGAGCAGGAGCGGCTGCTGCTCGACCTGGTCTGCGAGCAGGTCGCCGCCGTCCTCGGCTACAGCGGCGCGGCGGCCGTCGAACCCACCCGCGCCTTCCGGGAGCTCGGCTTCGACTCCCTCACCGCTGTCGAGCTGCGCAACCGCGTCAATGCCCTCACCGACCTGGTCCTGCCCGCCACGGTGGTCTTCGACCACCCGACACCGACGGCCCTCGCCGACGTGCTGCGTACCGAACTCGCCCCCGACGCCGCCGATCCCACGGCGCTGCTCCTCGGCGACCTCGACCGGCTGGACGGCAGCCTCGCCGCCGTGGGGGCGGCCGACGAGATCACCCGCACCCGGGTGGCGGTGCGGCTCCAGGCGGCGCTCGACCGCTGGAAGAGCGGGGACACGCAATCGGGCGGCGGTGCCGGAAGCGGTGACGGCGGGGGTGTCGGCGAACACCTGGCGGACGCGGACGACGACGAAATGCTCGCGTTCATCAAGAAGCAACTCGGGCGGGAATGAGACCCTCACAATGAAGTAGGGGCCACGAAATTCGGCCCGATGAAGCCCCGCGCAATGAGCCGTCGAGCCGTTTGCAACCTGACGAGAGGTTGGACCGGTGGCCCCGGCAGCGGGCATGAAGAAAGCTCCTGGCAGACGGGTTCACGACCAAGATCACCAGTCCGCCAGGAGCTTTCGCGTGCTTGTCCACCCGTCCGGCTCGCCGCCGCCGGATCGGCTCCCGGTGGCGGCGCCTGACCTGCGGCCGGCAGGCCCCGCTCGTCCTGGCCCACCTACGCTGCGGCGACACCCACGCCCGCCTCGCAGCGGGTTTCCGCGTCGGGGCCGCAACACGGTTTACCGGTACATGAGCGAGGCCGTCGACCTCCTGGCTGCTCCGGCGCGCTACCCGGAGCCGTGCACGATCTGACCGCGGCTCGGACCCACGACATTCCCGCCGTTCTTGCCGCCGACGACATCAAGTGCTGGGCGGACAGGGCGTATCAGGGTGCAGGTGCTGCTGTCCGCGTCCCGTTCCGGGGCAAGACTCCGGCGGCCGGCGCCGGCGTCACAACCGCGATCCCGCCAGGATCCGCAGCCTCGGCGAACGTGCCATGGCCACCTTCACATGCTGGCGGTTCCTGCGGAAGCGCCGCTGCGGCACCACCCGGATCATCGATGTCGTCCGTGCCGTCGCCGCCCTCGAACTCGCCCCTGATCAAGATGGAAAGGCTTGATGAAGGCCGGTGCAATCAAGCCCGGCAATGAATGGACAAGGAGCGTCCGTAAAGGGTAGTTAATTGAACTGGCAGCCCCTGTCCACCCCCTTTGCCGCGCAGTCGCCCCGGCCTCATTTCGAGGTAATCCCGTAGGGGCGAGTAGGGGGAGAGTAGGGGTTGTTGGTCGTATAGGGCCCCCATAGCGTCATCGAGAAAACGGCTGCTGACAGGTCCGTTGTATGCCAGAGAGTGCGGCCCAGTCCTGAACAGGTGACATTTGATGGCGAATGAAGAGACGCTGCGCGACTATCTCAAGTGGGTTTCGGCGGACCTGCATCAGACGCAGCAACGTCTGAAGGACATCGAGACCGCTGCTCAGGAGCCCATCGCGATCACGGCGATGAGTTGCCGCTTCCCCGGCGGGGTGAGCGGTCCGGAAGACCTGTGGAGGATGCTTTCCGAAGGCCGCGACGCCATTTCGGACCTTCCCGGCGACCGTAACTGGGACCTGGAAGCGCTCTACGACCCGCAGGCCGCCGGAAAGCAGGGAACGAGTTCCACGGCCAGCGGCGGGTTCCTCGAGGGCGTCGCAGAATTCGACGCGGCATTCTTCGGTATCTCGCCGCGCGAGGCGCTCGCCATGGACCCGCAGCAGCGGCTCCTCCTGGAAACCGCCTGGGAGGCGCTCGAACGCGCCGGTATCGACCCCGCGACGGTACGCGGCAGCCGGACCGGCGTATTCGTCGGTACCAACGGACAGGACTACGCCCCTCTCCTCTTCGAAGCCGAGGAGGACGTCGAAGGCTATGTGAGCACCGGCAACGCGGCCGCCGTCGAGTCCGGCCGCATCGCCTACACCCTCGGCCTCGAAGGCCCGGCCCTCACCGTCGACACGGCCTGCTCCTCCTCCCTCGTCGCTCTGCACCTCGCCGCGCAGGCGCTGCGTCAGGGCGAGTGCGGCATGGCCCTCGTCGCGGGCGTCACCGTCATCTCCACCCCGGGCGTCTTCACCGAGTTCAGCCGCCAGCAGGGACTGGCTCCCGACGGCCGCTGCAAGGCCTTCGCCGCCGCTGCCGACGGCACCGGCTGGGGCGAGGGCGTCGGCATGCTCCTGGTGGAGCGCCTGTCGGAGGCCCGCCGCGCAGGACGCCCCGTCCTCGCCCTGATCCGCGGTTCCGCCGTCAACCAGGACGGCGCGAGTAACGGCCTGACCGCCCCCAACGGCCCATCCCAGCAGCGCGTCATCATGCAGGCCCTCGCCAACGCCCGCCTGTCGCCCGCCGACATCGACGCGGTCGAGGCCCACGGCACGGGTACGACGCTCGGCGACCCGATTGAGGCGCAGGCCCTTCTCGCCACCTACGGCCAGGAGCGCCCCGAGGGCCCGGCGGATACCCGTGAACCGCTCTGGCTGGGCTCCATCAAATCGAACATCGGTCACACGCAGGCCGCCGCCGGTGTCGCGGGCGTCATCAAGATGGTCATGGCCATGCGGCAGGGCGTCCTCCCCAAGACGCTGCACGTGGACGAGCCGACGCCCCAGGTCAACTGGTCCACCGGAGCGGTGGCCCTGCTGTCCGAGGCCCGCGAGTGGACCGAGCGCGAAGGCGGCGTGCCGCGCCGTGCGGGCATCTCGTCCTTCGGCGTGAGCGGAACCAACGCCCACGTCATCGTGGAACAGGCTCCGGCCCATGACCCCGTCACCACCGAGCCCGAGTTCACGCCCTCGCCCTCACAGGTGGTGGCGGGCGTGGTCCCCCTGGCGCTCTCGGCGAAGAACGAAGGTGCCCTGCGCGACCAGGCCGCGCAACTGCGGAAATACCTGCTCGCCCGCCCCGGCTTGAGCGTCGGTGACCTTGGCTGGTCGCTGGTGGCGGCGCGGTCCCGTTTCGAGCATCGGGGTGCCGTCGTCGGGCGGGACCGTGAGGAGCTCGTCGCCGGCCTTGAACTGCTGGCCCAGGGCGACACGACTCCGCAGAGCGTCGTGACGGGGCGTGCGCAGAGTGGTGTGGTCCGTCCGGTGTTTGTG
>NZ_JBIAIN010000037.1:0-28395 GCF_042871445.1 Streptomyces sp. NPDC005794 | reverse complement strand
GACACGCCGTCGACACTCTCGATCAGGTGACCAGTTGTCGTACTCATCAGGCTCACTCCTTCGGGGAGATCCACACCTGATTCATGACACTCCCGCAGGGCTGGCACTCCACCGTGCCGTGGGGTCTGGACGGTTCGGTTGGAGTGGTTCGAGTTGGCCAGGGCGAACTGCGGCAGCGGTCCGAAGTGTGCCTCGCTCGGGTCCGCCCAGGACCATCGGTCGGGGGAAGCGCAGCTCGCCCCGGTCCCTTCGGTCCTACTGGCGGATTTTGGTGTCGCAACATGAATGGTCGGGAGCGCCGTTGCCAAGTGCAGCGAAGTGTCGTGACCGATCACCTCGGCAGGGAGCCCTGTCTCAACAGAGTTGGCGAATGGTCAAGCAAGAGGACCCTGGCTCTCCAGATCGGCCACAACAGGTCGGCGCGTGGGCTGCAGGGAGTGATCTTCACCCGGGACGACCGGGCGGGGGAGGGGAAGCTGTCGTCGCGGCTCGGCCTGGTGACGGAGGCGGTCGAGGCCGCCCCGGGGATGGATCTGTACGGCTACCTCGTGAGCCTGATGTCGAGGGGCGACAGGGTCGACCACGTGATCGTGGACGAGGCCCAGTTCCTCGCCCCCGAGCAGATCGACCAGCTGGCCCGTGTCGTCGACGACCTCGACCTCGATGTGTTCGCCTTCGGCATCACCACGGACTTCCGTACCAAGCTCTTCCCCGGTTCGCAGCGGCTGATCGAGCTGGCGGACCGGATAGAGACGCTCCAGGTCGAGGCCATGTGCTGGTGTGGTGCCCGTGCCACGCACAACGCACGGACGGTCGGCGGAGTGATGGTGGTGGAGGGGGAGCAGGTCGTCGTCGGCGACGTCGACCGGCCGGCCGCTGACATCGGCTATGAAGTCCTCTGCCGCCGTCACCACCGCCGCCGCATGACGAGCGCCGCTGCGCAGGCGGGCACACTCTCTCCGGACGTGCTGCCGGTTGCCCCGGCCTGAGCTTCGACTCGTCACACGATCTTGGTGAAGTGGGCTGGTGGGGTGTAGCCGGTGTGGCAGTGCGGCCGCTCGTGAGGTGCGGGTACTCGGCCCTGGATCGTGGATGACGAGCTGTGGGCGCTGATCGAGCCGTTGGTGCCACCGTGGCCCGAGTGGTCGCTGGGGCTCGTCCGGCGTCGGACCGGCTGTCTGCAGGGCCGGGTCTCCTCGGAAGAGGTCAGCTGCCCGGTGGCCGGACGATCGTGAACACCGCACCCTCCGGGTCGGCCACCGTGGCCAGCCTGCCGTTGGAGGCCTCTCGCGGAGCGTGCAGCACGTGCCCGCCCAGCTCCACCACACGTGCCGCCGCCTCGTCGGTGTCGGCGACCTGGAAGTAGGTCATCCAATGGGGGCCCCGGTCGCGCGGCAGGGCGTGCCCCACACCGTGCAGGGCGGCCACCGGAACGTCCTGGACATGCAGTGTCTGGTAGTCGAAGTCGGCCGAGACGACCGCCTCGGCCCCGAATCCGAACACGGCCTGGTAGAACTTGGCGACCGACGCGGTCTCCCGGGTGATCAGCTCGTTCCACACCGGGGTGCCCGGCGTGCCCGCCAGGGCGGTACCGAGGTGCTCGGCGGCCTGCCAGACACCGAAGACCGCGCCGCTCGGGTCGGACGCGATCAGGAGACGGCCCGCGTTCCCCGCGTCGAGCGGGCCGACGGCCACCGTCCCGCCGCAGGAGCGGATCGACTCCGCCGTCACATCCGCGTCCTCCGTGGCGAAATAGGTCGTCCAGGCGATCGGGAGGTGCCGGTCCGGCGGGAGCTGTCCGATGCCCGCGACCTCTTTGCCGCACAGCAACGCGCGGACGTACGGCCCCAGCTGTTCAGGACCGGGGCGGAACTCCCAGCCGAACAGCCGGCTGTAGAAATCCTGCGTCGCGGTCAGGCCGTGCACGATCAGACTCACCCAGCACGGTGCTCCGGGCATGCGCCGGGCGGCAGCCTCGGTCATGTTCTTTCTCTCTCCTCGTACCATCGGGGTGGCCGTACGGGGGACGGAGCCAGCACGGCGTCCAGCGGTACGGATGCGGGCGCGTACGCTCCGTGCAGATGCTCGCACCACTGGGGCTCCGAGGCACCCCGGCCCGCCGCGTTTTCCGGCTTCCGCTCACTCCGGGGCCCGATCTGCCGCAGTACATCCCAATCGGTGTGACGGCACCGGGTACGGCCCCTGCGCGAAGATGGCACTCATGAAGCCCATCATCACCGCATCCGAATACATGAGCGAGTCGGTAGGGCCGCGCCCGCCGGTACTCCTGGACATCCGCTGGCAGCTCGGCGGGCCGAACGGCCGCGCCGACTACGAGGCCGGGCATATCCCGGGCGCGGTGTTCATCGATCTCGACTCCGAGCTCGCGGGTCCGGCGGGCGGCGGCGGCCGCCATCCCCTGCCGGACCCGGAAGCCTTCGGCGCCGTCATGCGGCGGGCCGGGGTCGGCCGCGAGACCCCTGTGGTGGTCTACGACGGCGGCCAGGGCTGGGCGGCGGCCCGTGCGTGGTGGCTGCTGCGCTGGACCGGGCACCCCGATGTCCGCGTACTGGACGGCGGTCTCGCCGCATGGACGGGCGAGCTCACCACCGGCATTCCGGAGCCGGCCGAGGGTGACTTCAGGCCCGAGCCGGGCGGGCTCGGCCTCCTGGACGCGGACGCGGCCGCCGAACTGGCCGGCTCCGGTCTGCTGCTCGACGCACGGGCCGCGGAGCGCTACCGGGGAGACGTGGAACCGATCGACCGCGTCGGCGGCCACATCCCCGGCGCGGTGTCCGCCCCGACCGCGCAGAACGTCGGCGAGGACGGCCGCTTCCTGCCCGCCGGCTCGCTCGCCTCCCGGTTCTCCGCCCTGGGCGCCGACAGCGGCACCGAGATCGGCGTCTACTGCGGTTCCGGCGTCTCGGGCGCCCATGAGGTACTGGCGCTGGAGCTTGCCGGGCACCGGGCCGCCCTGTACGCCGGGTCCTGGTCGGAGTGGTCCTCGGATGAGTCCCGCCCCGTCGCCACGGGGCCGGACCCGCGCTGACGAGGCCGTCCGGCCTGCGTGCCGGACGGAGCGAGGGCCCGTACGCGGCTGCCTACGGGCCCTCCTCGTGCCGCGGACATCCGGTCCGGGGCTCAGTCCTGCTTCTTCCGGCGTGTGCCGAAGACGATCTCGTCCCAGCTCGGGACCGCCGCCCGGCGTCCCGGTCGTACGCCGTCCGCCTCCGCCTGGCGGTCCGTCGTCCCGGTCAGCCGGTCGCGGTGGCCGGCCACGGCCCGGGGCATCAGTACATCGGCGTAGGCGGAACCCGCACCGGCGGACGCCGCCGCGGCCGGGGGCTCGTCCGCCTCCGCCTCCTGCTGCGGCGCGGGCTCGAGCGCGGGCGGTTCGGGCTGCGAGGGCCGCTCCGGGACGATCATGTCGCCGCGGAAGCTCGGCACCGCCTCCAGGAGGCTGGTCAGGGAGTCGCGCTCGCCTGCGGACACACCGCTGAAGCGCTCCTCCGGCTCCGGCGCGGGGGGAGCGGGACGCTCGATCTGGCGGTCCAGCGCGCGGTCGAGCGGCCGGTCGCGCGGCAGTCGCGCGATCCGCGGCACGAAGGGGAAGCTCGGCTCCGCGGCGGTGACGTCGTCGGTCTCGCCGATCAGCGAGCGCGCCTCGTCGTCCACGGCCTGGACCAGCCGGCGCGGCGGGTCGTACGTCCAGCTCGCGGAGTGCGGTTCGGCGGCCACGCGGTAGACGAGGAGGACCTCCCAGGTGCCGTCGTCTCGGCGCCATGAGTCCCACTGGACCGTTTCCCTGTCGGCGCCGCGCAGCAGCAGACGCTCCTGCACCGCCTCGCCGAGCTGGGGTCCGGTGTTCTCGCCGGGACGGCGCACGGGAGTCTTCCGGGCGCGCTCGGCCATGAACGCGCGCTCCGCGAGCACAGGGCCCTCGAAGCGGCGGACCCGGTCCACCGGGATGCCGGCGAACTGGGCGACCTCCTCGGCGGAGGCGCCGGCACGTATGCGCGCCTGGATGTCGCGCGGGCGGAGATGGCTCTCCACCTCGATCTCGATCTGGCCGAGCCGGGCGCGGTCGTTGCGTACGGCGGCACGGAGCCGCTCATCGATCGGAAGCGTGTACTCCGTGCTGTCCGCAGCCTTGAGCACCAGTCGTGTGCCGTCGTTTGAGACGGCCACGACACGCAGTTCGGGCATGGGAACCTCCCGGGTGGTGCCTGCCGACGTCACGTGCGTCGCTGCTTCCGCTAGTCGAGTGTGACCTGCCCGGGTTCAGCCTGCCACAACCTTGCCAAGTTACCCGGCGTGTCGGGCCTTGGCCCTGAACGCCACGATGGCACGGTCACCTGTGTGCGACGCGGAGCGACCGGATGATCGCTCCACGCAGCAGGCGCCCGTGCGATGCCGCGGCGCCGCCGGTTCGAGTGCCGTCTCAGGCCCCCTCCCGTAGGTCCCGGATACCCGTATGGGAGTCCGGCCCCAGGGCTCGCCACAGTACTCCATTCGGGCCACCGCCGGTGGCCCGGCGCGCCGCCGAAGTTCTCGCCGGGCGCGGGTGTTGGACTACCCAGTTGTCTGCGGTATGCCCCCAATGCGTGTGCTGCTTCACAAAATCTCCAGAATCGGAACTATCTGATTCGCTCACATGTCCCTTCAAGGTGCAAGGTGGGGTAGTTGTCGAGCAGGGGCTGATCATGGTTCAGAAGCCGCACAACGATGCGGAACGCAAGGAAAGGCGCATAGATCTGAGCCTGCCGCAGGTCGCGGGCAGCGCCGTGGCGGCAGTCGCGGCAGCGGTGATGGCCTCACAGCTCGGTGTCTACGGAACCATCGCCGGTGCGGGCGTGATGAGCGTCGTGGCCACCTGCGGGGGCTCCGTCTTCCAGCACTTCTTCCGTCGCACGGGGGAGCAGATCCGCGAAGTCACCGTCCAGGTGAAGCATCCGGCGGGCCGTCAGGTCGTCGTCCGCACCCGGGAGACGTTCCCCGCGCCGCGGCGGTCGGAGGACGACGCCACGAGGGCGCTGCGCACGGTGGACCCGGACCCGGCCTCCGACCGCACCGCGGTCCTGCGCCAGGTCCGGCCGGGAGATCCGGACCGTACGACGATGCTGCGCCAGGTCCGGCCCGGCGACCAGGCTCCCGGTGACGCGGATCAGGACGACACCTTCTCCGACGCCCGTACGCACGGCACCCGGGTCCGGGGCTGGAGGCGCCCGGTCCTCGCGGCTGCCGGGGTCTTCGTCCTGGCCATGGGCGGTATCACCGTGTACGAACTGGTCTCCGGACACGGTCTGGGCGGCGACGGCGGGACGACCGTCGGCTCCGTCGTACGCGGGGAGCGCGCCGCGGGTACGACCTCTCCCGACCCCTCGGGCAGCACCGACGGCACCGCCCAGGAGGAGAACGGCGACGACGGCCACCGTCCGGCCGGCGGCGACGCGAGCACTCCCGGTACGGACGCGGGGGACGGGGCGGGCGCGCAGCCCGGCACCACCGACGGCTCCACATCCGGGCCCGCCCCCGCTCCCTCCGCGTCCGACGGGGCCACGACCCCCGAACCCACCAGCCCGGGGGTGCCCGGTGACGGCGCCACGTCGGCGGCACCGGAGCCGGCCGCTACCGATGACGCCCCGGCAAAGGGGGACGGCGCGGCCGGAGCGGACGCCGGCCGCTGAAGCGGCGGTGTCAGTCGCCGAGCACCCGGCGCAGATAGTCGTTGGCGAACAGCCGGTCCGGGTCGAGCCGGTCGCGCAGGGCGGTGAACTCGCCGAACCGGGGGTAGGCCCCGGCCAGATAGCCGGAGTCCCGGGTGTGGATCTTGCCCCAGTGCGGGCGGCCGTCGTATCCCGTCATGATCCGCTCGACAGCCGTGAAGTACGCATGGTGGGGCGTGCCCCGGTACAGATGCACCGCGATGTACGCGCTCTCCCGGCCCGAGGCCGTGGAGAGCGCGATGTCGTCCGCCGGCGCCGTGCGGACCTCCACCGGAAAGCTGATCCGCAGCGGCGAGCGCTCCACCACGGCCTTGAGCTCACGCAGCGCCTCGACCGCCGCCTCGCGCGGCAGGGCGTACTCCATCTCGACGAAGCGCACCCGCCTGGGGCTCGTGAACACCTTGTACGGGCTGTCGGTGTACGTACGGGCCGACAGCGCGCGGCTGGAGATCCTGGCGATGGCGGGGATGGTCCCGGGGGCTGCCCGGCCGACCGAACAGGCGACCTGGAAGATCCCGTTGGAGAGCAGCTCGTCCTCGATCCAGCCGCTGACCCGTCCGGGCGGAGCCGCCGGACCCGCGCTGCGGTTGTTGCGCTTGGTGTTGCAGTTGCCGGTGTGCGGGAACCAGTAGAACTCGAAGTGCTCGTTCTCGGCGACCAGTTGTTCGAAATCGGTCGTGACCCGGTCGAAGGTCATCGGCTCCTCGCGGGCCCTCAGCAGGAACACCGGTTCCACCGCGAACGTGACCGCGGTGACCACGCCGAGCGCCCCGAGCCCGATCCGGGCCGCCGCGAAGACGTCCGGGTGCTCGTCGGCCGAGCAACGCAGCACCGTGCCGTCGGCCGTGACCAGTTCCAGCGCGCGGATCTGCGCGGAGACGGACGCCGAGTCGCGGCCGGTGCCGTGGGTGCCCGTGGAGACGGCCCCGGCGACCGTCTGCTCCATGATGTCGCCCATGTTGGTGAGGGAGAGCCCCTCCCGGGCGAGCACGGCGTTGAGCCGCTTCAGCGGGGTTCCGGCCTCGACCGTGACGGTCATCGCCGTACGGTCGATGTCCCGGATGCCGGTGAGCAGGTCCGGGCGTACGAGCACCCCGTCGGTGGCGGCGGTCGCGGTGAACGAATGGCCGGTGCCGACGGGCTTGACCGTCAGACCGTCCGCGGACGCCCTGCGGAGCACATCGGCCAGTTCGTCGACAGAGGCGGGGGACTCCACGCGTGCGGGCCGGGCCGTGACGTTGCCGGCCCAGTTACGCCACGTGTTCGCCGTCCGTGCGTAGGTGTCGGTCATCTTCCCCGCGCCCTCCCGTAGGTACCGGCTGTCCGAGCCGGCGATACCCCAGGAACGCCACCGCGGCCGCGAGCGCTCCCGCCACGGCGGGCACCGCGTACCCCGCCCCGGCCCCGGAGGCGTCGACCACCCAGCCTGCGGCGGAGGAGCCGAGCGCCACTCCGACCGCGAGTCCGGTACTGGTCCAGGTCATGCCCTCCGTCAGCTGGGTGCGCGGTACGTGCTGCTCGACGAGGGCCATCGTGGTCACCATCGTGGGTGCGATGGCGAGGCCCGCGACAAAGAGCGCCACGGCCAGGAACGGCAGGCTCCCGGCCAGTTGGAGGGGGATCATACTCACGGCCATCGCGCACACCCCCACCAGCCATCTGGCGGACGGCTTCCCCCGCAGGTGCAGCAGACCGAAGACGGCTCCGGCGAGGCAGGAGCCCAGGGCGTACACCGCGAGCACGAGACTCGCCGCCGCCTTGTGGCCGCGCTCCTCGGCGAAGGCCACCGTCACCACGTCCACCGCGCCGAAGATCGCCCCGGTGGCGACGAAGGTGACGACCAGGACCTGCAGTCCCGGGGAGCGCATGGCCGAGCCGCCCGTGTGGTGCTCCTTCGGATGCGGCCTGGGCTCGGTGGCGCGCTGGGCGGTCAGCCAGAAGACACCGATGACCAGGAACACACCGGCGAGCAGCGGCCCCGCCTCCGGGAACCACGCGGTGCACAGGCCGATGGAGATGATCGGCCCGAAGATGAAGCACACCTCGTCGACGATCGACTCCCACGCGTACGCGGTGTGCAGCTGCCGCCCGGAGCCCCGGTAGATCTCGGCCCAGCGGGACCGGACCATCGACCCCACGCTCGGGACGCAGCCGGCGCCCGCGGCGAAGACGAACAGGGTCCAGTCGGGCAGCCGCTGCTGGGCGCAGATCAGGAGCCCGGCGACCGACGCGGCCGCGAACAGTGTGACGGGGCGCAGCACACGGCGCTGCCCGTGCCGGTCGACCAGCCGCGACACCTGCGGCCCCATGACGGCCGCCGCCATGGCGAGCGTCGCGGAGAGCGCGCCCGCCAGCCCGTAGCGGCCGGTGAGCTGGGAGACCATCGTCACCACGCCGATCCCCATCATGGAAAGCGGCATCCGGCCGAAGAATCCGGCTGCCGAGAACTCCCGGCTTCCCGGGGCGGCGAAGATGGCGCGATAGGGGCTGGGCAAGGGGGAGCTCCGGGAAGGCATGTCAGGTGTGCAAGGGCTGACACAGCTTACGGCGGTCGCCGGCCCGCCGGTGGCGGTTGCCGCACTGTCGGAGGCGAGTGGCAGGATCGGGTGCATGTCCGATCTGCGTGATCCCGCGCCCTACGACGCTCTGCTGCTGCTCTCCTTCGGTGGTCCCGAAGGCCCTGACGACGTGGTCCCGTTCCTGGCGAACGTGACCCGCGGCCGGGGCATCCCCGAGGAACGGCTCAAAGAGGTCGGCAAGCACTACTTCCTCTTCGACGGCGTGAGCCCGATCAACGCGCAGAACAGGGCGCTGCTCGACGCCCTGCGCAAGGACTTCGCGGACCACGGCCTCGAACTGCCGGTGTACTGGGGCAACCGCAACTGGGCTCCGTACCTCACCGACACCCTCCGCGAGATGGTCGCCGACGGCCGTCGCCGGATCGCGGTGCTCGCCACCAGCGCCTACGCCTCGTACTCCGGCTGCCGTCAGTACCGCGAGAACCTGGCGGAGTCGCTGTCCGTCCTGGAGGCGGAGGGGCTCCCGGTGCCCCGGGTGGACAAGTTGCGGCACTACTTCAACCACCCCGGCTTCGTACGCCCCATGGTGGAGGGTGTCCTGGCGTCGCTGGCCGAGCTCCCCGAGGACGTCAGGGCGGGGGCGCACCTCGCGTTCACCACGCACTCCATCCCGACCTCGGCCGCCGACACCTCCGGGCCGGTGGAGACCCACGGCGACGGCGGCTCCTACGTGGCCGAGCACCTGGACGTCGCCCGGCTGATCTCCGAGGCCGTCCGCGAGGAGACCGGCGTCGAGCACCCGTGGCAGCTCGTCTACCAGTCGCGCAGCGGCGCCCCGCACATCCCGTGGCTGGAGCCCGACATCTGCGACCACCTGGAGACACTGCACGGCGACGGCGTCCCGGCGGTCGTCATGGCCCCCATCGGCTTCGTCTCGGACCACATGGAGGTGCTGTACGACCTCGACACGGAGGCCACCGCGAAGGCCGCCGAGCTCGGACTGCCGGTGCGCCGCTCCGCGACGGTGGGCGCTGACCCCCGGTTCGCCGCCGCCGCGCGCGAGCTCCTCCTGGAGCGTGCCGCCGCCGAACAGGACCGCCCGGTGACGCCCTGCGCCCTGGGCGCGCTCGGCCCCTCCCACGATCTCTGCCCGGTCGGCTGCTGTCCGGCCAGGGCACTCAAGCCGGCCGCCGCCGGCGCCGACAGCCCGTACTAGGGCGCGTTTCGTCCGCCTTCCCGCCGCGCGGGCACCGGCACCCCCGTTCCTGCCCGCGACACCACCTCTGGAGCGTTGTGACCGACCCCCTCCTGTCCGAACTGCTCGACCTCGCCCTGGAAGCGGCACGCAGGGCAGGAGCCCTGCTCCGGGACGGCCGCCCCGCCGACCTGGGGGTGGCCGCGACGAAGTCCAGCCCCATCGACGTCGTCACCGAGATGGACATCCGGGCGGAGAAGCTGATCACCGGCTACCTCTCGGAGCACCGTCCCGCCGACGGCTTCCTGGGCGAGGAGGGAGCCAGCGCCGAGGGCAGCAGCGGCATCCGGTGGGTCATCGACCCGCTCGACGGCACGGTGAACTATCTCTACGGGCTGCCCACCTGGTCCGTCTCCATCGCCGCCGAGCGCGACGGCGAACGGGTCGTCGGCGTGGTCGAGGCCCCGATGCGGCGAGAGACGTTCCACGCGGTGCTCGGGGGCGGTGCGTACGGCAACGGGGAGGCACTGCGCTGCCGCCCCACGGCGCCGCTCGACCAGTCGCTGGTGGCGACCGGCTTCAACTACGTCACCGACGTCCGCGCCCACCAGGCGGCCGTCGCCCAGCAGCTGATTCCGAGGCTGCGTGACATCCGGCGCGGAGGATCCGCCGCCATCGAACTCTGTGACGTGGCGGCGGGCCGGCTCGACGGCTACTACGAGCGCGGGCTGCACCCCTGGGACGTCGCGGCCGGTGATCTCATCGCCCGGGAGGCCGGCGCGCTCACCGGCGGCAGGCCCGGCCTGCCCGCGGACATCGACCTGACGGTCGCGGCGACCCCCGGGGTCTTCGAGCCCCTGCAGGCGCTCCTCGAGGAACTGGGCGCCTGGCACGACTGACGTACGCCTCCCTGAGCCTGCTGCCGGGCCCGGGGAGGGCCGTCGGCACGAGAAGAGGGCCCCGGAGAGCCATCACGGCTCCCGGGGCCCTCTCGTGGCGGCTCAGACGCTTGTGGCGCTGATTTCCACTCCGTGCTCGGCGGCGAGGCGGTGCAGGTCGTCCAGCTCTCCCTGCTCGACATCCGCGAGGAAGTCGTCGCCCGTTTCGCGAGCCCTCGTGAGGTCGGACTCGGTGTTCTTGATTCGTTGCAGCAGACCTGCGGTGAAAGCGTCCATGATGCGCCCCCTCATCGTGGGTCGGTGGCACGGGGGTGTGCCCGGTGGTCCTCCGGCCGGCGAGCCGGAGTGCGAGTGATCACGCAGTCCCTCTGGAAGCAGGACGGGCTGTGGTACGCCACATGCAGGGCGTGATCTCGGGTGTGAGAGCGTCTTCCCCGCCGTCGGCCAGGGAGAAACCTCAACTGGCCGGGGAATCCGACCAATTCCCTGGAGCAGCGGACCGGGCCGCGCCGCCTTACCGCCGGTTTATGCGCGTTACAGGCAGGATGGACGCGCACAGTCGGTGCCGCTGACGTGCGGCGGGCGGCCGGAACGAGGGCCGCCCGTCGTTTTTTTCGGAGATCTAGGGAAGGACTGCGCCGTGCGCGTACTCGTCGTCGAGGACGAGCAGCTGCTCGCCGATGCGGTGGCCACCGGGCTGCGCCGGGAGGCCATGGCCGTCGACGTCGTCTACGACGGAGGGGCGGCCCTCGAGCGCGTCGGCGTCAACGACTACGACGTCGTCGTGCTGGACAGGGACCTCCCGGTGGTCCACGGGGACGACGTCTGCCGCAAGATCGTCGAGCTCGGCATGCCCACCCGGGTGCTGATGCTCACCGCGTCCGGTGACGTCAGCGACCGGGTCGAGGGTCTGGAGCTCGGTGCGGACGACTACCTGCCCAAGCCCTTCGCCTTCAGCGAGTTGACGGCACGGGTCCGCGCCCTGGGGCGCCGCACCACGGTCGCGCTGCCGCCCGTGCTGGAGCGGGCCGGCATCAAGCTCGACCCCAACCGCCGCGAGGTCTTCCGGGACGAACAGGAGATCCAGCTGGCCCCGAAGGAGTTCGCCGTCCTGGAGGTCCTGATGCGCAGCGAGGGCGCGGTCGTCTCGGCCGAGCAGCTGCTGGAGAAGGCCTGGGACGAGAACACCGACCCTTTCACCAACGTGGTGCGGGTCACGGTCATGACCCTGCGCCGCAAGCTCGGCGAGCCGCCCGTCATCGTCACCGTCCCCGGCTCCGGATACCGGATCTGAGGGCGTGATGGCTGCCTCCCCGGCACCCCTGAAGGCGCCTCCGAAGCCGACCTGGGAACCCAAGGCGCAGGAGTCCCCGTACCCGTGGCTGCGCCCGACCATCCGGATACGCCTCACGCTGCTGTACGGCGGCATGTTCCTGATCGCGGGCATCCTCCTGCTCTCGATCATCTACATGCTGGCCGCCCAGGCCCTGAACGTGGGCAGCGACCTGCCGTTCCAGGTCGTGAACGGGCAGGTCACCAGTGAGGTGTGCGACCTGCCGACGAAGGCCAGTCCCGAAACCTTCAACGCGGCCATGAACGCCTGCGTCAACCGGCAGCGCGAACACGCGCTCGACTCCCTGCTGAACAGGTCACTGCTCGCCCTGGTCGGTCTCAGCGTCATCGCGTTCGCCTTCGGATACGCCATGGCGGGCCGCGTCCTGTCCCCGCTGGGCCGGATCACGCGCACCGCCCGCCGGGTGGTCGGCACGGACCTGACCCGGCGGATCGAGCTGGACGGCCCCGACGACGAGCTGAAGGAGCTCGCGGACACCTTCGACGAGATGCTGGACCGGCTCGAGCGGGCCTTCACGGCCCAGCAGCGCTTCGTGGGCAATGCCTCGCACGAGCTGCGCACCCCCTTGGCGATCAACCGCACGCTGCTGGAGGTCCATCTCTCCGACCCCGGGGCCCCGCCGGAGCTCCACCAGCTGGGCAAGACGCTCCTGGCCACGAACGAGCGCAGTGAGCAGCTGGTCGAAGGGCTGCTGCTGCTCGCCCGCAGCGACAACCAAATCATCGAGCGCAAGCCCGTGGACCTGGCCGAGGTCGCCGACCGCGCCATCGATCAGACCAGGTCCGAGGCGGCGGCGAAGGGGGTCGAGGTCCGTGGCGAGCGCTCCCAGGCCGTCGTCCAGGGCAACGGGGTACTGCTGGAGCGCATCGCGCTCAACCTCGTACAGAACGCGGTGCGCTACAACGTGGTGGAGGACGGCTGGGTGGAGGTCTCCACCGAGCTCCAGCACGGACAGGCGCTCCTCACCGTCTCGAACACCGGGCCCGTGGTGCCCGCCTACGAGATCGACAACCTCTTCGAGCCGTTCAGGCGGCTGCGTACGGAGCGCACGGGCAGCGACAAGGGGGTCGGGCTCGGCCTGTCGATCGCGCGGTCCGTCGCGCGGGCGCACGGAGGCCGTATCATCGCGGAGCCTCGCGAGGGCGGTGGTCTCGTGATGCGCGTCACCCTGCCGGTCTGAGAGGCTTCATGGTGTGAGGCCGCATTGGATCCCTCTGTTCGCTTTGGGCGGAATTTTGGAACCTCGTTCCCGTTCTGTCCCTGTGTGATCGATCACAGAAGCGATTTTCGGTCCCTCTACTCTCCGTGAGCACATCTCTGCCCGAAAGCTGGAAACGTCCGGGTTTCCGGGGTGCATTATCACGGGAAGTACACGGGGTGGCGCCCGTGAACTGCAGTAATCGGACCGTGTACGGTCCCCTTCGCCACCCAAGCTGATCGCTCATGAGGGATCCGGTTGGGTGTCGATTGAGTAACAGACCTTGATGTGAGGCAAAATCTCCGCCTCAGGTCGGGCACAAGTCCGGCCTCTCACGCGTTACGTGCGCTGAGACACCGCAGACACCCATGAGGGGGAGAGCGACATGGCAACGGATTACGACACCCCACGCAAGACCGACGACGACGTGGACCAGGACAGCCTCGAAGAGCTCAAGGCTCGTCGGAGCGACAAGACGGCATCCGCCGTCGACGTCGACGAGTTCGACGCGGCAGAAGGACTGGAGCTGCCCGGCGCAGACCTGTCCAACGAAGAGCTGGCCGTGCGGGTTCTGCCCAAGCAGGCCGATGAGTTCACCTGCATGAGCTGCTTCCTCGTGCACCACCGGAGCCAGCTGGCGCGCGAGAAGAACGGTCAGCCCATCTGCCGCGACTGCGACTAGGGCCGGCCGTCCGTGGCAGACGACACACCGTTCCGGAAGCGGCGCTTGCGGCGCACGAAGTCGTCGGAGGCACATCAGGGCGGCGCAGGCCCGGCAGAGGGCAAAAGCCCCACTGCCGAGCACCAGGCCGCCCTGCCTGCCTCTCCCGGCAGACCTGACGACGAGCGGGGCCGCCCGGCCTCGCTCGAAGCAGTAAGGGCGACGGGCTCGTCACCCGAGCCCGGGCAGGACGTACCGACAGGGTCCGAGAAGGGCTCCGGCCGCCTGCACACACTGAAACGAGGCGTACGCAAGAGCCGGGAGAGCGCCACCGCCGCAGTCGGCCTCGTGGCCGACCGCATCATCGACGCGGCACCCCGCGTCCCCGTGCGGGACCTCGCCACCCTGCGCAGGCAGTTCCCGGGGCTCGGTCCCGAAGAGCTCGCCGACAAACTCGTGGCGGGCGCCTGCAACGCCACCGCGACGGTCGGTGCGGGGATCGGGGCGGCGGCGATGATGCCCGTACCCCCCGCCATGCTCGCCGAGCTGGCAGCCGAGATCACCGGAGTCGCCGCCGTCGAGATGAAGCTCGTCGCCGAGCTCCACGAGGTCTACGGACAACGCCCCCCGGGCAACATCGGCCAGCGCAGCACCGCGTACCTGACGTCCTGGACGGAGGAACGCGGCATCGACGTCTCACGCCCCACCACGCTCAACGCGGCACTGGGCGGGCAGATGAAGCGCGAACTGCGCCAGCAGATTATGAAGCGCACCGTGCGCGACCTGCCGAATCTCATCCCGTTCATGGTCGGTGCCGTCGTCGGCGCGCTGATGAACCGACGGGACACCAGAAAGCTCGCCGACCGGGTCAGGAACGACCTGCGGCGCCAGCAGATCCCCTGGGACCGCCTTCCGGAGCTGCCCCCGCTGGAACAGCCCGTGAAGCCCGCCGAGGAGCTGCCCGAGGGTCTGGACGACCCCGGCCGCTGACCCTCGGGCGTGCCGCTCGGCCCCTTCAGGCGCGTACGGGCGCGAGGGCCGCCACCAGGGCCTGCGGCTCCCGGGTCGACAGATAGACGTACGGCGTCGGATCAGCCGGATCCGTGACCTTCACCCGCACCGCCGTCGGGATGTAGCTGCGCAGCAGCATGAACGCACGGGGATCCGCCTTGTACGAGCGCCAGGCGCGCGCCTCCTCCCCGTCCAGCACCTCGGCGTCGCCGAGCGCTTCCAGGGGGATCCGGGCATCGCCCGCGACGAGAGCCCCCGCCACGACCCGGATGCGCGCGGAGCCGTACGAGCTCACGCCCGCGCACGCGGCGGCCGTACCGGCGACCAGGCCGCCGAGCATGGGCAGGACGCCGAGCGGCAGGAGCATCAGCGCGCAGGCGACGCCGATCCCGAAGGCGATGAGCCACCACGAACGGGGTGCGGTGAGACGTTCGTCGAAGGGCGGTGCGGAAGGCTGCATGAAGGCAAGCTTGGCACGGCGCGACCCGGAACCGGCCGCGCGGGTAAGGTCTGCGCCTGTGAGTGGAACATCTGCACGTCTGACACCCCCGGCCGGCGCGGTGAAGCCCGTCCGCCATCCCGACGCTCCCGCGCCCGGTGAGCTCCTCGGTTCCCATTACGAACACTGTTTCGGCTGTGGTGGCGGACAGGAGCACGGACTGCACCTCCAGGCGACGGCCGGAGAAGGTGTGAGCGTCACCGCTGAATTCACCGTGAAGCCCGCCCACCAGGGCGCTCCGGGGCTGGCGCACGGTGGTGTCCTGGCCACGGCGATGGACGAGACGCTCGGCGCGCTGAGCTGGCTGCTGCGGGTCATCGCGGTGACCGGCCGGCTGGAGACCGACTACGTGCTGCCGGTGCCGGTGGGAACGGTGCTCTTCCTGGAGGCCGAGGCCACCGCCGTCCACGGCCGGAAGATCTACTGCCGTGCGACGGGACGGACCGGGGGCCCCGAGGGGCCCGTCGCGGTGCGTGCGGAGGCCCTCTTCATCGAGGTCAAGGTGGACCACTTCGTCGACAACGGGCGGCCGGAGGAGATCCAGGCGGCGATGTCCGACCCGGATCAGGTCAGGCGTGCCCGCGCCTTCGAGGTGAACCCCTGATGCGCCGTCCCGTCGACGTACTCATCCGCCGGACCGACCCCGATGTGCCGATCCCCGGCTACGGACACCCGGGCGACGCCGGTGCCGATCTGGTCACCACCGAGGCCGCCGAGCTCGCCCCGGGTGAACGGGCGGTGCTCCCCACCGGGGTGTCGATCGCGCTGCCCGACGGCTACGCCGCTTTCGTCCATCCCCGTTCGGGCCTCGCAGCCCGCTGCGGAGTGGCCCTCGTGAACGCCCCAGGGACGGTTGATGCCGGGTACCGTGGGGAGATCAAGGTCATCGTGGTCAATCTCGATCCACGCGAGACCGTGAGATTCGAACGGTTCGACCGGATTGCCCAACTGGTCGTCCAGCAGGTCGAGAAGGTGCGCTTCCACGAGGTGACGGAGCTCCCCGGCTCGGCGCGGGCCGAGGGGGGCTTCGGATCCACCGGCGGTCACGCCGCGGTGGACGGCGTCACGGGCGGTAACACCCAGGGTGGGAACAGCTACGCTTCGGTCGTATCCGACCGGGAAGGACGTTGACGTGTTCGGACGTCGCAAGAACAGTGGTTCCGCCAAGGACACGGCGGACGAGACGCGCGAGGCCGAGCAGGTCGCCGACGAGCTCGACGACACCGGGGCCGCGAGCGGCTCGCGCCGCACGAACCTCCCGCCGGCCCCCCGCCCCGACGGGCCGTGGGACATCAGCGAGGTCTCCCGGCCCGGCGAGGGCCGGGTGGACCTGGGCGGCATCTTCGTGCCCGGGGTCGAGGGCATGGAGCTCCGGGTGGAGGTCGCCGGGGACGCGATCGTCGCGGCCACCGTCGTGCTGCGCGACAGCGCGGTCCAGCTGCAGGCCTTCGCCGCCCCCAAGAAGGAGGGCATCTGGGGCGAGGTGCGCGAGGAGATCGCCTCGGGCATCACCCAGCAGGGCGGGATCATCGACGAGGTCGAGGGCCCGCTGGGCTGGGAACTGCGCGCCCAGGTCCCCGTACAGCTCCCTGACGGTAAGAACGGCGTACAGCTGGTGCGCTTCATCGGCGTCGACGGACCGCGCTGGTTCCTGCGCGGAGTGATCTCCGGCCAGGGCGCGGTGCAGCCGGAGGCCGCCGGGCTGCTGGAGACGATCTTCCGGGACACCGTCGTCGTCCGTGGCGACGGCCCGATGGCCCCGCGCGACCCGATCGTCCTCAAGCTTCCCGACGACGCCCAGATGGTGCCCGAGGGCGTGCAGCAGGAGGACCAGGAGAGCTCGAAGTTCTCCGGAGGCATGGGTCAGCTCCAGCGCGGGCCCGAGATCACCGAGGTGCGCTGACCGCACCCCAGCTCGTTCCGGCCGGTGGGCCGTGTCCCGGGGAGGGGACGCGGCCCGCTTTCCATTGCCTCACCGGGTGCCTCATGCACATACTGGCGGCTGCCGAGGGAGCGGTGCGCGGGGCGGCGTACGTACGGGGGAGAGCGATGACACGGAGCACCGACGCAACGACCGGTACGGCCCTGGCCGGGAGTCCGGGCGACGCCACCATGGTGCGGATCGAGGACCTGCACCGCTCGTACGGAACCGGCGCCGCGGCCGTGCACGCCCTGCGGGGGGTCTCCTTCGAGATCCCGCGCGGAGAGCTCGTCGCGCTCAAGGGGCGCTCGGGATCGGGCAAGACCACCCTGCTCAATCTCGTCGGCGGTCTCGACGCGCCGGACAGCGGCCGGATCACCGTCGGCGGCACCGACCTCGCCGGGCTCGGCGAGGACGGGCTGCTGGAACTGCGCAGGGACCGGATCGGTTTCATCTTCCAGTCGTTCGGCCTGATCCCGATCCTGACCGCCGCGGAGAACGTCGGCGTTCCCCTGCGCCTGCGCAGGACCGACTCTCAGGAGCGTGACGAGCGAGTGGCGCTGCTGCTCGCCCTGGTGGGCCTCGGCGACCACGCCCAGCAGCGCCCCGGGGAGCTCTCCGGCGGCCAGCAGCAGCGTGTCGCCATCGCCAGGGCGCTCGCCAACCGGCCCGCCCTCCTGATCGCCGACGAGCCCACCGGGCAGCTCGACGCGGAGACCGGGCTCGCGGTGATGCAACTGCTGCGCGCCGTCGTGCGCAGCGAGGGCGTCACCGTCCTCGTCGCCACCCACGATCCGCAGCTGCTCGGTTTCGCCGACCGGGTCCTGGAACTCAGCGACGGGCACATCGTCGAGCAGGTGTAGCCCGGCCGTCCGGACGCACGCCCGAACAGCCGGGGCACGTCCGGAGAGGCCGGGGCACCGTCCCCGCATCAGAATCCCGTCAATACGGACCCCGCGCCCGGCCCTGACCCCATATGCCGGAATTCCTCGGGGTAGCTTCGACACCGGCTCCCCGTATCCGCGGCAGCCGGTTCAGAGAAGACAATGGGGCCATGGCACGCGGCAAGCTTCGGATCTACCTGGGTGCGGCACCCGGCGTCGGCAAGACGTACGCGATGCTGGCCGAGGCCCACCGCCGGGTGGAGCGGGGCACGGACTGTGTCGTCGCGTTCGTGGAGCACCACGGCCGGCAGCGCACCGAGGTGCTGCTGCACGGCCTGGAGCAGATCCGCCGCCGCGACATCGAATACCGTTCCGCCGTCTTCGCGGAGATGGACGTCGACGCCGTCCTGGAACGGGCGCCGGCCGTCGCACTCGTGGACGAACTCGCCCACACCAATGTGCCGGGCTCCCGTAACGCCAAGCGCTGGCAGGACGTCGAAGAACTCCTCAAGGCCGGCATCGACGTGGTGTCCACCGTCAACATCCAGCACCTGGAGTCCCTCGGCGACGTCGTGGAGTCGATAACCGGCGTGCGGCAGCAGGAGACCATCCCCGACGAGGTCGCCCGGCGGGCCGACCAGATCGAGCTCGTCGACATGTCGCCCCAGGCGCTGCGCCGCCGCATGGCCCACGGCAACATCTACCAGTCCGACAAGGTCGACGCGGCGCTGTCGAACTACTTCCGCCCCGGCAACCTCACCGCCCTGCGCGAGCTGGCGCTCCTCTGGGTCGCCGACCGCGTCGACGAGTACCTCCAGCAGTACCGGGGCGAACACGACATCAGCGACCCCTGGCAGGCCCGCGAGCGCATCGTCGTCGGTCTGACCGGCGGCCCCGAGGGCCGCACGCTCATCCGCCGCGCCTCCCGGATGGCCGCCAAGGGATCCGGCAGCGAGATCCTCGCGGTGTACATCGCGAGGAGCGACGGGCTGACCTCCGCCTCGCCCAAGGAACTCGCGGTCCAGCGCACGCTCGTCGAGGACCTCGGAGGCACCTTCCACCACGTCATCGGCGACGACATACCCTCGGCGCTGCTCGCGTTCGCCCGGGGCGTCAACGCCACCCAGATCGTCCTCGGCTCCAGCCGCCGCAAGACCTGGCAGTACATCTACGGCCCCGGGGTGGGCGCCACCGTCGCCCGTGAGTCGGGCCCCGACCTCGACGTGCACATCGTCACGCACGAAGAGGTCGCCAAGGGGCGCGGGCTGCCCATCGCGCGCGGCGCCCGGCTCAGCCGCACCCGGATCATCTCGGGCTGGCTGGCCGGCGTCGGCGGACCGGCCCTCCTGACCCTGCTCCTGCACGGTCTGGAGAACGGGCCGGGACTCGCCAACGACGTCCTGCTCTTCCTCTTCATGACCGTCACCGCCGCGCTGCTCGGGGGACTGGCCCCCGCGCTCGCCTCGGCGGCGGCGGGCTCCCTGCTCCTGAACTACTGGTTCACCCCGCCCACCCACACCCTGACCGTGCAGGACCCGGAGAACTTCGTCGCCATCGTGATCTTCTTCGCGGTGGCGGTCGCGGTCGCGTCGGTCGTCGACCTGGCGGCCCGCCGCACCCATCAGGCGGCCCGGCTGCGCGCCGAGTCGGAGATCCTCTCCGCCCTCGCGGGCAGCGTCCTGCGCGGCGAGACGGCCCTGGACGCCCTGCTGGACCGGGTCCGCGAGACCTTCGCCATGGAATCCGTCGCACTCCTGGAGCGCCGGAGCGACGTCGATCCCTGGACCTGCGCCGGGTCGGTCGGGCCCGCCCCGGTGGCCCGGCCCGACGACGCGGACGTGGACATGCCCGTCGGCGACCACATGGCGCTGGCGCTCTCCGGCCGGGTGCTGCCCGCCGAGGACCGCCGGGTCCTCGGCGCCTTCGCCGCGCAGGCCGCCGTCGTGCTCGACCGGCAGCGGCTGGTGGGGGAGGCGGAGGCGGCCCGGCGCCTCGCCGAGGGCAACCGGATCAGGACCGCGCTGCTCGCCGCCGTCAGCCACGACCTGCGTACCCCCCTGGCCGCGATCAAGGCCGCCGTGAGCTCCCTGCGCTCCGACGACGTCGCCTGGTCCGACGAGGACGAGGCGGAGCTCCTCGCGGCCATCGAGGACGGCGCCGACCGGCTGGACCACCTGGTCGGCAATCTGCTCGACATGTCGCGCCTGCAGACCGGCACGGTCACCCCGCTGATCCGCGAGATCGACCTCGACGAGGTCGTCCCGATGGCGCTCGGCGGCGTACCGGAGGGCAGCGTCGACCTGGACATCCCCGAGACGCTGCCCATGGTCGCCGTCGACCCGGGGCTGCTGGAGCGGGCTGTCGCCAACATCGTCGAGAACGCCGTCAAGTACAGCCCCGGCCGGGAACGCGTCGCCGTCGCCGCCAGCTCCCTGGGCGAACGCGTCGAACTCCGGGTGGCCGACCGTGGCCGGGGGGTCCCCGACGAGGCCAAGGAGCGCATATTCGAACCGTTCCAGCGGTACGGTGACGCTCCACGCGGCGCCGGAGTCGGCCTCGGGCTCGCCGTCGCCCGTGGTTTCGTGGAGTCCATGGGCGGCACGCTGGACGCCGAGGACACCCCCGGAGGGGGGCTCACCATGGTCCTCACACTCACCGCCGCGCCCGGCCAGGTACGGGCCGGCCCCGTATCGCCCGCGCACCTCACCTCATGAGATCCCCGGGGCGCATCCCCACCCCGTACACGTATTCCGGAAAGGCAGGTCCGCGATGACCCGGGTGCTCGTGGTCGACGACGAGCCGCAGATCGTACGCGCGCTCGTGATCAACCTGAAGGCGCGCAGGTACGAGGTGGACGCGGCACCCGACGGGGCGACCGCTCTGCAGCTCGCGGCGGCGCGCCATCCCGACGTCGTCGTCCTCGACCTCGGGCTGCCGGACATGGACGGCGTCGAGGTGATCAGGGGCCTGCGTGGCTGGACCAGGGTGCCGATCCTCGTGCTCTCGGCCCGTCACACCTCCGACGAGAAGGTCGAGGCCCTGGACGCCGGGGCCGACGACTACGTCACCAAGCCGTTCGGCATGGACGAGCTGCTGGCCCGGCTGCGTGCCGCTGTGCGCCGGGCGGAACCGGTCGGCCAGGACGGCGGCGACGACCCGGTGATCGTCGAGACCGCGGGGTTCACCGTGGACCTGGCGGCGAAGAAGGTCCACCGTGAGGGCCGCGACGTACGGCTCACTCCGACCGAGTGGCACCTGCTCGAGGTCCTCGTCCGCAACGCCGGGCGGCTCGTCAGCCAGAAGCAGCTGCTCCAGGAGGTCTGGGGGCCCTCGTACGGCACCGAGACCAACTATCTGCGGGTCTACATGGCGCAGCTGCGCCGCAAGCTGGAGACGGATCCCTCGCACCCCAGACACTTCGTGACCGAGCCGGGCATGGGCTACCGCTTCGAGCGGGGACAACCCGTTCCGGAGTGACGGGCCTCACTCGTTCGGGTGACACTCGTGCGGGCCCGCCCGTACCACAGGAGACCGGTACCCTTCGGGTATGAGCGCTGTTCCCCGATCCGAGAAGTCCGGCAGGGCGGAGAAGCCGTCCGGCCGCTTCCGCCGCATGCTCGACCGGCTGTCCAGCTCCCAGGAGGACCTCGAGTCCGAGGAGCTGCAGGAGGACACGCACGCTTCGGGTTGCACGCGCATCTCCGAGTGCACGGACCGCCAGATCGTCAAGGTCACTGGTACCTTGCGGACCGTGACCTTGCGCCCGCGGGCCGGAGTGCCCGCCCTGGAGGCGGAGCTCTTCGACGGCACCGCGCCGCTCGACGTGGTCTGGCTGGGCCGGCGTTCCATCGTCGGCATCGAACCTGGCCGCAAGCTCATCGCGTCGGGCCGCGTGGCCATGAGCCACGGGCGCCGGGTGCTGTTCAATCCCAAATACGAACTCCGACCGCTCGGCAAGGAGTAGCCGGTGACGTCTCTCGACAAGCCGACGTCCGATACGGACCAGCCCCACCGCACCGACCAGCAGGACGCCGACGCGAAGGCGGTCACGGAAGCCGCGCTCTCCGAGGCCTTCGGCGGCGTGCGCGGCATGGTGGAGACAGTCCTGCCCGGGCTGCTCTTCGTCACGATCTTCACCCTCAACAAGGACCTGACGGCCTCGGCCATCGCCGCCGCGGCGGTCTCCCTGGCCCTCGTCGTCGTACGGCTCATCCGCAAGGACACCGTCAAGCACGCCTTCAGCGGTGTCTTCGGCGTGGGTTTCGGCGTGCTCTTCGCGCTGATGACGGACAACGCCAAGGCCTTCTACCTGCCGGGCATGCTCTACACGCTCGGGCTCGCCGTCGCGTACCTCGTCACGGCGCTCGCCGGCGTGCCCTTGATCGGGCTGATCCTCGGCCCGGTCTTCAAGGAGAACCTCTCCTGGCGGACCAGGAACCCGGGCCGCAAGAAGGCGTACGCCAAGGCCAGCTACGCCTGGGGCCTGATCCTGCTCGCCAAGTGCGCGATCCTCTTCCCGCTGTACTGGTGGGCCGACACCACCCAGCTCGGCTGGGTACTGGTCGCGCTCAAGATCCCGCCGTTCCTGCTCGCGGTGTATCTGACCTGGGTCTTCCTCGTCAAGGCGCCGCCGCCCATCGACGTCTTCGCGGAGATGGAGGCGGAGGAGCAGGCCGAGAAGGACCGCAAGGCGGCACAGAGCGCCCGCGCCGCGGAGGCCCGTGGCTACGACCTCTGAGACACACGCGGCGGCGTACGCAATGTGAGGGGCCCCGGACCTGCGAAACGGTCAGGGGCCCCTCACATTGCGTACGGCTGCTCAGTCCTCGACGGTCTCGCGGCGGACCGACAGCAGGTCCTCCAGCTGCTCCTCGCGCGCCTGGGCGGCCACGAACAGCAGCTCGTCACCGGCCTCCAGGGTCTCCTCGGGGCTCGGCGTCAGCACACGTGTGCCGCGGATGATCGTGACGAGCGAGGTGTCCTCGGGCCAGGCCACCTCACTCACCCGGGTGCCGGCGAGCGCCGACTCCGGGGGCAGCGTCAGCTCGACCAGGTTGGCGTCGCCGTGGCTGAAGCGCAGCAGCCGGACGAGATCACCGACGCTCACCGCCTCCTCGACCAGGGCGGACATCAGACGCGGCGTGGAGACCGCGACATCGACCCCCCAGGACTCGTTGAACAGCCACTCGTTCTTCGGGTTGTTCACCCGGGCGACGACCCTCGGGACGCCGTACTCGGTCTTCGCGAGCAGCGAGACGACCAGGTTCACCTTGTCGTCACCCGTCGCGGCGATCACGACGTTGCACCGCTGGAGCGCCGCCTCGTCGAGCGACGTGATCTCACAGGCGTCCGCGAGGAGCCACTCGGCCATCGGGACCCGTTCCACCGAGATGGCCGTCGGCGCCTTGTCGATCAGCAGCACCTCGTGCCCGTTCTCCAGGAGCTCGGCCGCGATGGAACGGCCCACCGCACCGGCCCCGGCAATCGCGACGCGCATCAGTGACCGCCCTCCTCGGGACCTTCGGCAAAGGCCTCCTCGACCTTCGCGATCTCGTCCGTGCGCATCATCACGTGGACGAGGTCGCCTTCCTGCAGAACCGTCTGCGACGTGGGCAGAATGGCCTCGCCCAACCGTGTGAGGAAAGCGACGCGGACGCCCGTCTCCTCCTGCAGCGTGCTGATCTTGTGCCCGATCCAGGACGGCGTGGTGTGCACCTCGGCGAGCTGCACACCACCGCTCGGATCGCGCCACAGCGGCTCCGCACCCGACGGCAGCAGCCGCCGCAGCATCTGGTCGGCCGTCCAGCGGACCGTGGCGACGGTGGGGATCCCCAGTCGCTGGTAGACCTCGGCACGCCGCGGGTCGTAGATGCGCGCCGCGACGTTCTCGATGCCGAACATCTCGCGGGCCACGCGGGCGGCGATGATGTTGGAGTTGTCGCCGCTGCTGACGGCCGCGAACGCTCCGGCCTCCTCGATCCCCGCCTCACGCAGGGTGTCCTGGTCGAAGCCGACCCCGCTGACCCGCCTGCCGCCGAATCCGGAACCGAGGCGACGGAACGCCGTCGGGTCCTGATCGATCACGGCGACCGTGTGCCCCTGCTGCTCCAGGGTCTGCGCGAGAGCGGCTCCGACGCGCCCGCAGCCCATGATGACGATGTGCACCTCGCGCCTACCTCGCCGTCCTGGTCGTCCGGATGACCTGCGAAAACACCCTGCTCACACTTCTCTCTCAGCTTGCGGGGCAAACAGTGGGCAACCGCCTTCGGCGTTGCCCGTGGATGAGCTTATGCGGCGGCGTGCGCACCGCCTCATCCGGGCGACGCCCGCACTCCTTCATCCGAGTGTGCGTATCCCAGGGGCCGATGAGCAAAAGGGGGAGTCCGCCTCTGGCCCCGCACCGCCCGACCCGCCCGTCCCGCAAGGATTTCGTTAAGGATTCCATGGACTTTCCCGGTGAGGGCGGGTAATCATGAAGGTTTTCCTGGTGCCGAGGGGGTGGTGCCTCGGCGGCGTGTCCCGGCAGCGCTTACGATCCTCACCGTGTCCAAATTGACCGACGTGCCCAAACGGATCCTGATCGGCCGGGCGCTGCGCAGCGACAAGCTGGGGGAAACGCTCCTCCCCAAGCGCATCGCGCTCCCCGTCTTCGCATCCGACCCGCTGTCCTCCGTTGCGTACGCACCCGGAGAAGTCCTCCTCGTGCTGTCCATCGCGGGCGTGTCGGCGTACCACTTCAGTCCGTGGATCGCGGCCGCGGTGGTCGTCCTGATGTTCACCGTCGTCGCCTCGTACCGGCAGAACGTGCGCGCCTACCCGAGCGGGGGCGGCGACTACGAGGTCGCCAACACCAACCTCGGCCCGAAGGCCGGACTGACCGTCGCCAGTGCCCTCCTCGTCGACTACGTCCTCACCGTCGCCGTGTCGATCTCCTCCGGTGTGGAGAACCTCGGCTCCGCGATCCCCTTCGTCATCGAGCACAAGACGCTCTGCGCCATCGGGGCCATCGTGCTGCTGACACTGATGAACCTGCGCGGCGTCAAGGAGTCCGGCAAGCTCTTCGCCATCCCGACCTATCTGTTCGTGGCCGGGGTCTTCGTCATGATCCTCTGGGGCGCGTTCCGGGGACTCGCCCTCGGCGAGACCATGCACGCCCCCACCTCGGACTACGAGATCAGGCCCGAGCACCAGGGGCTCGCCGGATTCGCCCTCGTCTTCCTGCTCCTGCGCGCCTTCTCCTCCGGCTGTGCGGCCCTCACGGGCGTCGAGGCGATCAGCAACGGCGTCCCCGCCTTCCGTAAGCCGAAGAGCAAGAACGCCGCGACCACGCTGGCGGCCATGGGCCTGCTGGCCGTCACCATGTTCTGCGGCATCATCGGCCTCGCCATGGCCACCGACGTGAAGATGGCCGAGAACCCGGCGAAGGACCTGATCCACAACGGTGCCGCCGTCGGCGCGAACTTCGTCCAGGACCCGGTCATCTCCCAGGTCGCCGCGGCGGTCTTCGGCGACGGCACGTTCTTCTTCGTGTTCCTGGCGGCCGCCACCGCCCTCGTGCTCTTCCTCGCCGCGAACACCGCGTACAACGGCTTCCCGCTGCTCGGCTCGATCCTCGCCCAGGACCGCTACCTGCCCCGCCAGCTGCACACCCGTGGTGACCGGCTGGCCTTCTCCAACGGCATCGTGCTGCTGGCCGGGGCCGCGATCCTGCTCGTCTGGATCTACGGAGCCGACTCGACGCGGCTCATCCAGCTCTACATCGTCGGCGTCTTCGTCTCCTTCACACTCAGCCAGACCGGCATGGTGCGGCACTGGAACCGCCTTCTGCGTACCGAGAAGGACCCGGCGCAGCGCCGGCGCATGATCCGCTCCCGGGCGATCAACACCTTCGGGGCGTTCTTCACCGGCCTGGTCCTGGTCGTCGTCCTGGCCACCAAGTTCACCCACGGAGCCTGGGTCGCGCTGCTCGGCATGCTGATCTTCTTCGGCACGATGACCGCCATCCGCAAGCACTACGACCGGGTCGCCGAGGAGATCGCCGCGCCGGAGACCCGGCCCGACGACAGCGTCCGGCCCTCCCGCGTCCACTCGATCGTCCTGGTCTCCAAGCTCCACCGGCCCACGCTGCGCGCCCTCGCGTACGCCAAACTGGTGCGCTCGGACCATCTGGAGGCGCTGTCCATCAGCGTCGACCCGGACGAGACGAAGGCCCTCAGGGACGACTGGGAGCGGCGGGGCATCGACATCCCGCTGAAGATCCTCGACTCGCCCTACCGTGAGGTCACCCGGCCCGTCATCGAGTACGTGAAGGGCCTGCGCAAGGACCGACCGCGCGATGTGATCAGCGTCTACATCCCGGAATACGTGGTCGGGCACTGGTACGAGCACCTGCTGCACAACCAGAGCGCGCTACGGCTGAAGGGCAGGCTCCTCTTCACCCCGGGGGTGATGGTGACCTCGGTGCCGTACCAGCTGGAGTCCTCCGAGGCCGCGAAGGCACGGGCCAGGAAGCGGGCCGACTGGAACGCCCCGGGTTCCGTCCGCCGCGGGCCCGTCGAACGGCGCCAGCACAAGGAACCCAGCCGCAAGGGCTGACTCCGCGCTCCGCCTGTGGTAAGCGGCCGGCTTCCGCCCACGTAGACTGGTGGGCTGTCGTCCGGCCGTTCGCCGTTTCCTTTTTTCCTGACCTCTGGAGCCACCCCCTCATGCAGAACGAATCCACCTCGTCGCAGGCCGGGGAATCGCAGGCCGGGGAGTCCCTGATCGGTCGGGAGTACGAGGTCGAGGTCGGCCCCGTCGCCCACGGCGGCCACTGCATCGCCCGCACGTCCGAGGGGCAGGTGCTCTTCGTGCGTCACACCCTCCCCGGTGAGAAGGTCGTCGCCCGGGTCACCGAGGGCGAGAGCGACTCGCGCTTCCTGCGCGCCGACGCGGTCACGATCGTCGAGGCGTCCAAGGACCGGGTCGAGGCCCCCTGCCCGTACGCCGGCCCCGGCAAGTGCGGCGGCTGCGACTGGCAGCACGCCAAGCCCGGCGCCCAGCGCCGGCTCAAGGGCGAAGTGATCGCCGAGCAGCTCCAGCGCCTCGCGGGCCTCACGCCCGAGGAGGCCGGCTGGGACGGCACGGTCATGCCGGCCGAGGGCGACAAGCTCCCGCCGGGCGAGGTCCCTGCCTGGCGCACCCGCGTCCAGTACGCGATCGACCAGGACGGCCTGGTCGGACTCCGCAAGCACCGCTCGCACGAGGTCCAGCCGATCGACCACTGCATGATCGCCGCCCCCGGCGTCTCCGAGCTGGGCATCGAGAAGCAGGACTGGCCGCAGATGGCCACGGTGGAGGCCATCGCCGCCACCGGCTCCCACGACCGCCAGGTCATCCTGACCCCGCGGGAGGGCGGTCGCCTTCCCCTGGTCGAGCTGGACAAGCCGGTCTCCGTGCTCCGGGTCGAGGAGAAGGACGGCGGCGTCCACCGCGTCCACGGCCGCGCCTTCGTCCGCGAGCGTGCCGACGACCGTACGTACCGCGTCGGCTCGGGCGGCTTCTGGCAGGTGCACCCGCAGGCGGCCGACACGCTGGTCCGCGCGGTCATGCAGGGCCTGCTGCCCCGCAAGAACGACATGGCGCTGGACCTCTACTGCGGCGTCGGCCTGTTCGCCGGCGCCATCGGCCAGCGGATCGGCGAGAAGGGCGCGGTGCTGGGCATCGAGTCCGGTAAGCGCGCGGTCGAGGACGCCCGGCACAACCTGAAGGACCTGGACCGGGTCCGCATCGAACACGGCAAGGTCGACCAGGTCCTGCCGCGCACGGGCATCACCGAATGCGACCTGATCGTCCTGGACCCGCCGCGCGCGGGCGCGGGCAAGGCGACGGTCAAGCAGCTGGCCGCGCTGGGCGCCCGCCGCATCGCGTACGTGGCGTGCGACCCGGCGGCGCTGGCACGGGACATCGCGTACTTCCGGGACGGGGGGTACAGGGTGCGGACGCTGCGGGCGTTCGACCTGTTCCCGATGACCCATCATGTCGAGTGCGTGGCGATCCTTGAGCCCGCCGCAAAGGGTGCCTGACCTGCTGTTTCGCCGAGTGTGCATTATGTGCGCTGTGGGCGTTACGGGCGATATCTTGACGCATATTCGACGCACGTTTGGCCCTTCTGGCGCACGTTTGACGCACATTCTGATGAGGTGCCAGATGCTCCTTACTGCAGGTGACGGTGTGTCGAGTGCGGCTTGAGGGACCCCCTTCTTTACCGCCTCTTGGTGGAGCCGTGCTCGATATGGCCCGATTTGAGGCTCAGTAGGAACGGGGCCCATAAGGGCTCCAGTGACCGAGGAAAGGCTTGAGGTCGTCGCCGTTGGGCTTGGGTGGGGAGGGCAGCTTCGGCGCTGCGGCGGACTCGGTGAGGTGCTGGAGCCGGGCGTCCGCGAAGGCGAGCCTGAAGTTTCCCCGTGATCTTGAACACGATGTTGTTACGCCGCGAGGGTCTGGCCCTGTTGGTAGCGCAATCGGGTCTCGTGGGGCGTGAGGTAGC
>NZ_JBIAIN010000036.1:0-29575 GCF_042871445.1 Streptomyces sp. NPDC005794 | reverse complement strand
GGAACATCCCACTTCGCGGCACGTTCCCGGAAACCAACACGAACCCCGACGAACCAGCCCCGCCAGGGTTGACGAAACAGATAGGGGCACCCCCCACACCCTTAACCCCTGCCGCCGCCGGCAGAACCTCGCCGGCGGCGGCAGGGATGCGCGAGTGCCCTCCTGTGTAGAGCCCCGCGCACCCCACGCACATCGATCCCATGACAGCACGTCACGATGCGTTTCAGCTCCACGCCACGAGGCGCCCGACTCGCCCGGGGCCTGGCGGATGAACGCCTCGATGCCTGGGGCATCCCGTACGGGAGCGACGCGCACGATGCGTTGCTGCTGATCGTCGCCGAGCTCAGCAGCAACGCGGTGCGCCACGGTCACGTGTCAGGCCGCGACTTCCGCCTCCGCCTCTCCGCCGAGGGCACGGCCATCCGCGTCGAGGTCACCGACACCCGGGGCGAACGCCTCCCCGCTCCCACCAGCCCGGCGTCGCCCGATCAGGAGGGCGGCCGCGGCCTCCTGTTGGTCGCAGCCCTCGCCGACCGCTGGGGCTGGTAACCCTGCGTGGACGGGCCGGACAAGACGGTGCGGGCGGTCCTGGAAGTCTGCCCGTGCCCGGAGCAGCAGCGCAGGCGATCACGACTGGCGGACTTGGACGAGCTTTTGGGGCCGCCCCCGACAGAGAACCCCTCGTGACGTCGGGCAAGGCCGAACAGGACCAATTGCGTACGGCCCGACGAGAGTTTGCTGTGTTGCTGGGTGAGTTCCGGCGAACGGCGGTGCTGGTGCCGCTGGACGAGACCGGTGACCTGTGGTCGGCGGAGCAGAACGGTGTGCGCTGGATCTGCGCCTTCTCGGATCAGGAGGCATTGGCCCGGTTCGCGTTGGCCCGTGGGGGGGATGCCGGGCGGGAGTGGACGTATCAGGCCGTTCTGGGTGCGCGGTTGCTGGATGTGATGGTGCCTTTGCTGCCGGGCCCGGCGGGAGTGGCGCTCGATGCGGGGAGTACGGACGGCATGTTGTTCCCGCCGGTGGCGGGCATCGTGCCGGACGCGGTCGCGGTGGATCTCGGGGGGATGCAGTGAGCGGGGAGAACGCGGATCTTCAGGTGCCGCCGGAGGCGTAGGCGGAGATCGCGAAGGGGATCGACCTGGCGCATGCGGAGCTGAAGGAGCTCGGGTTCATCGGCGAGGCGTCGGTGGGCCGGGGGTTTTCGGATCTCGCCTTGTCGGGGCTGGAGTTGGGGCACGGCGGGCTGACGTCCGAGTTCGAGACGTTCTGCAATCGGTGGGAGTGGGGCGTGCGGGCCCTGACGCAGAAGGGCAACGTCTTCGCGCTGGGGGTGGGGTTGTCGGCGGGTTCGTTCGCGGAGCAGGAGCAGTACGTAAAGGACTCGATCAAGATCGGTGTGAACTCCCTGAACGGGAACCCGCACGCGTCCGAGGACGACATCAAGGGGATGAGCTGGAACACGATCAGCACCCAGCCCGCCTACGACAACCCGGACTACAGCCGCGAGTCATGGGACGCCGCCCATGCCTAGGTGAAGCAGACCTGGAAGGACACCGCCTACGACGTGGAGGACGCCGCGCTCGACTCGATGGAGCGCAGCGGGCTGATGGACCCGGAGGTACGGGACGCGGCGGACGAGCGGCTGCGGGAGCAGCTCGATCCGTCGCAGGAGACGATCGATCAGGCTGAGCAGCCGCGGTGGGGGGAGAGTCGCTGATGCCGGACTGGGGGAAGTGGGGCGACGCCCTGTACGACGGGGCGGGCAACCTGGTCGACAAGGGCAAGGAGATCGTCGGCACCGGGATCGACAAGGGCACCGATGTGCTCGGCTCGGGTCTGGAGAAGGTCGGTGCCGATGAGTGGGCGGACGCGGTCGAGGACTGGGGCGATGAGAACGCCTCCTCACTGGGTGCGCACGTCGGGGAGCAGCAGCTCGGTCAGACCGAGGAAGCGGATGAGCTGATCCACGGCCGGCCGGAGAAGATCAGTGCGGCGGTGAAGAATCTCCGCGATTTCCAGAAGGCGTTCGATCTCGTCGGCGGCGGGATGAAGAAGCTCGACTCCGGCCACTGGAAGGGCGAGGCCGCCGACGCCTTCCGCGCCAAGTTCCAGACACTGCCCACCGACTGGCTACGGGCGGCAGATGCGTTCGAGGACGCGGCCAAGGCCCTGGAGACGTACGCGGGGACGGTCACCAGTGCGCAGGCCAAGGCTGGTGAGGCGATCGCTCTCTACAAGGAGGGCAAGCAGGACTACGAGACGGCGGCGGCCTCTTTCAAGGAGAAGGCGGAGGCGTACAACGCGGTCCGCAACACCGACCACCCTCTCCCGCACCCAGGCACCTTCTCCGACCCGGGCGCGGCCAAACGACGGCACGCGCACGAGATCCTTCAGCGCGCCCGCCGGGCACGTAACGAGGCGGGCGATGCGGCGCAGGGTGCGATCACCGCCGCGATGGCGCACGCACCGAAGGAACCCACAGGCCTGGACCGGGCCAAGCAGGAACTGATCGACTACGGAATCGGTCAGTCCGTCGAACTGGCCCATGTCGGCGGCGGTGTCATCAAGGCCTCAGCGGGACTGGTGAACTTCGTCCGCTCGGTCAACCCACAAGACCCGTACAACCTGACGCACCCGGCCGAGTACTACAAGGGCGTCAACATGACGCTTGCGGGCCTCGTCTCCACCGCCGCCAACCCCGACCGCGCGCTGAAGAACGCCTGGGACGCGGCCAAGGGCGACCCTTCCGAATTCATCGGCCGACTCCTGCCCGAACTGGTCGGCACCAAGGGCGGGGGCCTCCTCAAGGGCGGGCTGCGTGCCGGGATGAAGCGCCTACCCGATCAACCCCGGGGCCCTCACCGCGAAGGCCACGAGGCTAATCCCGACTCCAACGGGCAGCAGTGCAGCAAGGTCAAGTGCGCCAACGACCCGATCGACGTCGCGACCGGGCGCATGCTGCTCCCGCAGACGGACATCGTGCTGCCGGGATCACTGCCTCTGGTCTTCGAGCGCGTCTTCGACTCCTCGCACCGCGCCGGCAGATGGTTCGGCTCCGGCTGGTCGAGCACGGTCGATCAGCGGCTTGAGATCGACGCGTAAGGCGTGATCTTCAGCTGCAACGAAGGCAGCCTGCTCGCCTACCCGCACCCAGCACCCGGCACCCCCGTCATGCCCACGCACGGCAGGCGCTGGCCCCTGGACCGGGTGACCGACGGCTACACAATCACGGATCCGGAGACCGGCCAGGTCCGGCACTTCGTCGACCAGCCTGGCGGCGACCTGGCGCTCCTGGCTCAGATCGACGACCGCAACGGCCGCTGGATCGCCTTCGAGCACGACGAGGCCGGTGCTCCGACATCGATCGTGCACCACGGCGGCTACCACCTGAAACTCACCACACACGAAGGCAGGGTCACTGCCCTCCACCTCGCAGGCGCGGCCTACGACGGCACCGACCAGGAGATCCTCCGCTACGGCTACACCGACGGCCACCTCACCGCGGTCACCAACTCATCGGGCAAGCCCGTGCGTTTCGACTGCGACGATTTGGGCCGCATCACGGCGTGGACGGACACCAACGGCAGCCGGTACGAGTACGTCTATGACGAACACGACCGCTGCGTCTACCAGACCGGCACCAACGGCCACCTCGAAGCCCACTTCACCTGGGACGACACCGACCCCGACACCGGCTTGCGCCTGACGTCCATGACGGACAGCCTCGGCCACACCACCCGATACGTGATCAACGACCGCTCCCAGGTCGTCGCCGAAATCAACCCCCTGGGTGCGGTCACCCGCTTCGAGCACGACCGCTACCACCGGCTCCTGTCCGTCACGGACCCCCTCGGGCACATCACCCGCTCCACCTACGACGAGCACGGCCACCTGGCCTCGGTGACCCGCCCGGACGGGCGGGAAATGACGGCCGAGTACAACGCTCTCGGGTTGCCTGTACGCATCAAGAGCGCGGACGGCACGGTCACTCGCCAGACCTACGACGGCTGCGGTAACCGTACGTCGGTCACCCTTCCGTCAGGCGTGACGACCTTCTACACATTCAATGAGGCTGGGCACCTCGACTCCATGACCGATGCACTCGGACACCGCACAGCGGTGCGATGCGACAAAGCTGGTCTGCCCGCCGAAATCGTGGACCCCCTGGGCGTCACGACGCGCTACGAGCGCGACGCTTACGGCCGCCCGTCCTCGATAACCGATGCCCTGACAGCTGTCACTCGGTTCACCTGGGCCACGGAGGGGCAACTCACCCATCGTATGGACGCCGACGGCAGCGAACAGTTCTGGACCTACGACGGTGAAGGAAACTGCCTCACGCACACCGACCCTCTGGGAGGCGTCACCACCTTCGAGTACTCAGACTTCGACCTACTCGTGGCACGTACCGGACCGGATCGAGCGCGGTACGAGTTCAGCCACGACCCACTGCTCCAACTGACCGAAGTGACGAGCCCACAAGGGCTGCGCTGGAGCTACAGATACGATCCGGCCGGTCGCCTCACCTGGGAGAGCGACTTCGACCGCAGGGTGCTCACTTACACCTACGATGCCGCGAGCCGCCTGGTCTCCCGTACCAATGGCGCCGGCCAGACCATCCGATTCGAACGCAACGAACTCGGCCAACTGCTTCGCAAGAACGCAGACGGAGCACTCACCCGCTACGAGTACGACTCCTTCGACCAACTGGCCGTCGCATCAGGCCCGGACGCCGCTCTGACCCGGATGCGAGATCGGTACGGGCGCTTGAAATACGAAGTCGTCAATGGGCGGCGCCTCACCTTCGAGCACGACGCTCTCGGACGCCGAAACGGTCGAACCACGCCCGGCGGAGCCGTCAGCACATGGTCCTACGATGCAGCGGGCCGCCGCAGGGAGCTCACGACATCTGGCCGCACACTCACCTTCGAGCGGGATACGGGAGGACAAGAGATAGCGAGGCACATCGGCGCCGCAGTCACGCTCAGACACAAGTTCGACATCATGGGTCGGCTTACCGACCAGCATGTGACGGGTGCCAATCGCACCGTTCAACGCCGCACCTACTCGTATCGCGCCGACGGCAACCTCCTTGGTATCGACGATCAGGCCCGCGGCACCCAGACCTTCGATCTGGACGTGCTCGGCCGAGTCACTGCCGTGCACGCCTCGGGCTGGACCGAGCGATACGCCTACGACTCAGCCGGTAACCAGACCAAGGCGGCCTGGCCTGCAGCGCACCCCGGGCAGGAGGCCACAGGTGCACGCACGTACAGAGGTACGCGCATCAACATGGCGGGGGATGTCCGCTACGAGTACGACGGACAAGGCCGGACCGTTCTCCGCCAGAGACGGCGACTCTCGCGGAAGCCGGAAACGTGGCGGTATGAGTGGAGTGCCGAGGACCGGCTTACCTCTGTATGCACGCCGGACGGCACGAAATGGCGCTACTTGTATGATCCTCTTGGGCGTCGTACAGCAAAGCAGCGCCTCGCGGAGGACGGAAGTACCATTCTTGACCAGACTTCCTTCGTTTGGGATGACGGAAATCTCTGCGAGGAACTGGCCAGCGGGCAGGAACTTCCAAATCCCGTAATGCTTACATGGGACCACGACGGCACACGTCCACTGACCCAATCAGAACGTGTACTTTCGGAAGGGTCACCACAAGAGACCATCGATGAACGATTCTTCTCCATCATCACGGACCTGGCTGGCAGCCCGAGCGAACTTATTGACGAGTCGGGCAAACTAGCTTGGCGGGCACGCGCAACACTGTGGGGCGCGACCACCTGGGCCATTTCGAGCAGGACGTACACACCACTTCGGTTTCCCGGCCAATATTTCGACCCCGAGACCGGCCTGCACTACAACGTCCACAGGTACTACGACCCCGAAACCGCCCGTTACATAACAGTTGATCCTTTGGGTCTCGATCCAGCCCCCAACGCCCAGGCATATGTGACGAACCCGCACACATGGACAGATCCACTAGGACTGAAGCCCTGCAAGATACGCGTATCTCCTGTGGCATCCGACTGGGCTACAAAAGGCGCCCACATTCACATTCCCCTAAAGAAAAAACCTGGCCTCGAAGACGAAATTCATGTGTTCGTCGACGACAACGGCAACATTGCGGGCGCACCGATCAGGCTTGAACATGGGTGGGCCTCGGAAAAGAGTGTCCAGGAAGCTGTCGACGCCGTGAACACCGATCCCAAGCTCCGCGCCGACCTGCTCGCCAAGGCCACATCCGCCCGGGAGCATATGCTTGATCACAACTGGGGCAATAAAAAGAACCGGGCGGACGAAATGAAAGCACTCATCGAAAAGCTGGAGGGGTGGCCGTGAGCGCCACTAGACTAATCGCCTCATTCATCGCAACGGGACGCCTGTACGGGGTCGGCATCGGATCTACCCTCATCGAGCTTCAGCAGGCCATCGATTTTAATTTCGTGGATGTTGTGGACGAAGATGGAGAGTCTATGCGCCGCGACTACGGCTTCATCGAGTTCTATCTGAATCTCGACCAGGACTGGCGGGTATCCGGGGGCTCCATCGAACTGCACAGGCTGGCCGCCCGTAGCGATACGGCCGATCGATGGCGCATAGCCATGCAGGATCACTTCCCTCGATACCTGACATGGGATGAGCTGTACAACGAGTTTGTCAATCTACCGAATGCCCCCTCCCTGCAGAATATCGATCAAGGTGATTTTCAGGAGTATCGCGCATCAGAAACAAAGGTGTCCGTCCTGGTCAGCAATGATCACGAGGAACGCGATGAATGGCTGGGGCACGGCGACGTGTGGAGCGTCAGCCTCGGCTGACGCTCCACACGTCGGCGGACTCCGCGCACCGGGACCGAGCACAGCCACCGCTCCGCTGTTAAGCAGGAGAGCCAAAAGCTTTGCACGGTCCGGCACACCGCCTCCGGTGACCGGAAAGTGTCGCCCCGTCACTCGTTCCCACAGCTTCGCTGTGCTGGAGATCGCCGCCCGGGAAGACTTGCCCCACCATGTCGGGTCCGCGCACCGACACGCGCCGGCCATCAGCGCACGCCCACACGGAGGCAAGGTGCCAGACCAGCCGATCGCCGGGCGGTACTCCTGGAGGAGCTCAGCAGCGGCGGTATGGGCGACGCATGGCACGGCTACGACGCCGTGCTGGATCGGCCCGTCGCCGTGAAGGTGCTCCGACGGCGGGCCGTCGCCGGCCCGCCACAGCTGGCCGAGGAGTTCGCCAAGCGGTTCAAGCGCGGGGCCCGCATCACCGCGCGCATCCAACACCCCGGCGTGCCTCAGGAATTCGACGCGCTACTCGATGACGCCTACGAACGGCTGCTCCTCGTCATGGAGCTGGTCAACGGCATCCCGCTGTCCGCATACATCCACCCGGGTCACCCGCTGCCCGCCAGTTGGGCTGCCGCCGTCGCCGCGCAGGTCGCCACGGCATGTGGTACGCCCGCGACGTGCCCGTCATCCAACGCGACCGGCAGTCCCATCGGGGCCCATCAGTACATGGCGCCGGAGCATCGCGGCGGGCGGACCAGTCCGCAGACCGGTCTGTACCCGCTCGGCTGCGTACCTTCTGGCTGAACGCTGTCTGCTGTTCTTCGCCTACACGCGCGTTTCCTGGTGGTGACGGGGGCCGCGAGCAACCACCATGTCCCGCACCCGAGCCGAGGGGCCGTTACGGCCCTGACTCAGACGTGTCCCGCGCCCGCCAGGCCCCCCTCATCCCCCCGCGCCGAAGAGGGCATCCTGCGCAGCATCCCGGGCGGCGAACAGCGCGCCGCGCAGGACCGCGCCGCCGCCGAGCGTCCCGGCCCTGACCTCCGTACGCAGCGGTGACATCCGGGCCAGCCGCTCCTCCACCCGCGCGGCGAGCGCGTCTCCTCCGGCGCGGCCGACCTCTCCGGCCAGGACGAGGCAGCCGGGGTCGAGTACGGAAACGACGGCAGCGGCGCCGAGGGCCAGGCGGTCGGCTAGCGCCGCCAGAAAGGCTTCGCCGTTCCCGTCGCCCGCACGCAGCGCGGCCCGGACGGCAAACGCGGCTGCGGGGTCCTGCTCCTGCGCGTCGTCCTCAGCGGGCCCCCCCGTACTGATGCCGTGTTCCGCGGCCAGCCGGCAGACGGCGGCGGAACCCGCCAGGGAGTGAAAGCCTCCCTCACAGTTGACTGCGGAGGGGACCCCCGAGGTGCCGGGCACCGGCAGGAACCCGATCTCCCCTGCCCCGCCCGAGGCGCCGCGGCGCAGTTTCCCGTCGAGCATCACGGCGGCGCCGATGCCGCTGCCCAGCCAGAGCAGCACGAAGGTGTCACGGTCCTGGGCGGCGCCGATGCGGTGTTCCGCGACGGCGGCGAGGTTGGTCTCGTTCTCGACGAGGACGGTGGCGGGCAGCCGTTGCTGGAGCTCCCTGACCAGGCCGCTGTGCCAGGCGGGGAGCCCGGCGGTGTTCCTGAGCTCTCCGGTGAGCGGGTCGATCAGGCCGGGGGCTCCGATGCCGACACTGTGCAGCGGGGCGGTGCCTGCCGTGCGCGCCGTGCGTTCCAGCATCGCGACGGCGCGCTCGACGGCGGGCCGTGTGCCCGTGTCGCTGCCGATCGGGAGGGTGGCCTCGGCGAGCGTGACCCCGAGCAGGTCCGCGACGGTCACGGCGACGCTGTCCGTCCGTACGTCGAGGGCGGCCAGGTGCGCGCGGTCCGCGACGATCCCGTACAGCCGGGCGTTGGGTCCCCGGCGGTCCGCGCCGCTCTCCCCCACGACCCGGATCAGGCCCGCGTCCTGGAGGCGGTCCACCAGATCGGCGACCGTCGGGCGGGACAGTCCGGTCATGGTCTTCAACTGAGCAGCCGTCAGCGGGCCGTCCTGCTGGAGGAGCCGCAGGGCGAGCCGGTCGTTGATGGCCCGGGCTGTGCTCGGAGACGCGGGCATGGATGCGGGCATGCCGGGATCCTTCCAGACCGCTGGCGGGTGCCCGCTGCGGGGTTATTTATCAGGCAGGGTTCCTGATAGCTTACGGCCCGCACTGCGTGACGCGGCCCCGGGGAGTCCGGTGGGCCGGAAATTCCAGGGGAGGGCACGGCGTATGACGAAGGACCCAGCGGTCCCGGTCTTCGACAGGGAGCAGATCAGACGGGCCAGATACGCGGTGGCCGCGGTCTTCGCCGTGCACGGGGCGGTGACGGGGAGCTTCGCGACCCGGGTGCCGTGGATCCAGGACCACGCCTCGGTGAGCGCCGGCCAGCTCGGTCTCGCGCTCGCCTTCCCCGCCATCGGCGCCTCGTTGGCCATGCCGCTGGCGGGCAGTGTCAGTCACCGGTTCGGGGCCCGGACGGCCCTGCGCGGGCTGCTGGCCCTGTGGACCCTGGCGCTGATCCTGCCGTCGCTGGCTCCGAACCTGCTGACGCTCTGCCTCGCGCTGTTCGTCTACGGGGCAACCGCCGGAATGTCGGACGTCGCCATGAACGCCCTCGGCGTCGAGGTGGAGAACCGGCTCGACAAGTCGATCATGTCCGGACTGCACGGCATGTGGAGCGTGGGCGCCCTGATCGGTTCGGCGGCGGGCACGGTCGCCGCCCACATCGGGGCCGACGCCCGGCTGCACCACACCCTGGCCGCGCTGGTGCTGACGGCGCTCGGTCTGGCCGCCTGCCAGGGGGTCCTGGACCTGCGCAGCCCGCCGGACGAGGAGCCGCCGCCGCGCTTCACCCTGCCGCCGAAGTCGGCCCTGGTCATCGGGGCGGTGGGCTTCTGCGCGGTGTTCGCCGAGGGGGCCAGCATGGACTGGTCGGCGGTCTACCTCCGGGACGTGATGGACAGTTCGGCGGGGCTCGCGGCGGCTTCGACCACGGCCTTCGCCCTGATGATGGCCATCGCCCGGATCGCCGGCGACAAGGTCGTCGACCGCTTCGGAGCGGTGCGGACCGTACGGGTCGGGGGCGTCCTCGCCACGGTCGGCGGGCTGCTCGTGGTCCTGGCGAACGGCCCGGTTCTGGCCCTCACCGGCTTCGGCCTGCTGGGCCTCGGCGTGGCGGTCGTCGTCCCGCTGGCCTTCGCCGCGGCCGGCCGCAGTGGCGCGAACCCGAGCCGGGCCATCGCGGGCGTCGCCACCATCACGTACACCTCCGGGCTCATCGCCCCGTCCGCGATCGGCTCGCTGGCCGAGGCGACCTCGCTGCTCGTGTCGTTCGGCCTGGTGACGGTGCTGGCGTTCGGCCTGGTCCTGGGGGCCGGGGTGCTGCGGGCCGGCGACCGCAAGGTCGCGGAGGGCGGAGTGCCGCAGCCGGCGCCGGACAGGAGCCCGGCGGGCGGCTGACGGCCGGGCGGGGCCGTCGGAGCGGAACGACAGGTTCCAGCGGTGGCGGGGCCGAGCGCGGGGCCGCACCGCATCGGCACTAACATGGCTCTGATCTTTTCCGCGGGTGGACCCCCCAGGGCGCACCGCACACACCAATCAGGGAGCGACCATGGGCCTCGGCGTGCGCTGGACCTTGCACGGCGACGGGAAGACCCCCGCACCGGGGGCCGTGGTGCGCCCCGACGAGCGGCTCTCCTGGCCCCGTACGTTCGGGCTCGGCGCCCAGCACGTGGTGGCCATGTTCGGCGCGTCCTTCGTGGCGCCCGTCCTGATGGGCCTCGACCCGAACCTCGCCATCATGATGTCCGGTGTCGCCACCGCCATCTTCCTGCTGGCGACGAAGGGCAGGGTGCCCAGCTATCTGGGGTGCTCGCTCTCCTTCGTGGGCGTGGCAGCCACCATCCGGGCCAGCGGCGGCAGCAGTGCCACCGTCACCGGTGCGGTCCTGGCGGTCGGCGCCGTGCTGTTCCTGGTGGGGCTCGTGGTGCAGCGGTTCGGCGCGCGGATCATCCACGCGGCGATGCCTCCGGTGGTGACCGGCGCCGTCGTGATGCTGATCGGCTTCAACCTGGCACCCGTCACCGCGTCGACGTACTGGCCGCAGGACCAGTGGACGGCCCTGCTGGTGATGCTGTTCACCGGGCTGGCCGTGGTCTGCCTGCGCGGGTTCTTCTCGCGCATCGCGATCTTCCTCGGGCTCGTCTTCGGCTATGTCCTGTCCTGGGTGCTCGATCTGGGCTTCGGGAAGATCCACTCCCCGGCCGGCGGCGCGGAGGCCGTAGACCACTGGCGGCTGGACCTGTCGGCCGTGGCGGACGCGGACTGGATCGGGCTGCCGTCCTTCCACGCGCCGAGCTTCGAGTGGTCCGCGATCCTGGTCGCGCTGCCGGTCGTCATCGCCCTGATCGCCGAGAACGCCGGGCATGTGAAGGCCGTCGGCGAGATGACCGGTGACTCGCTCGACGACAAGCTGGGCACCGCGATCGCCGCGGACGGCGCCGCCTCGATGCTGTCCACGGCCGTCGGCGGCCCGCCCAACACCACGTACTCCGAGAACATCGGCGTGATGGCGGCGACCCGGGTCTACTCCACCGCGGCCTACTGGGCGGCGGCCTTCTTCGCCCTGCTGTTCGGCCTCTGCCCCAAGTTCGGCGCGGTCGTCGCCGCGATCCCCGGCGGGGTGCTCGGCGGCATCACCGTGATCCTGTACGGCATGATCGGCCTGCTGGGCGCCCAGATCTGGCTGAACGCCAAGGTCGACCTGCGTAACCCCCTCAACCTCGTACCGGCCGCCGCGGGCATCATCATCGGCGTCGGCGGGGTCAGCCTGAAGATCACCGACAACTTCGAGCTGAGCGGGATCGCCCTCGGCACGCTCGTCGTGATCACCGGCTACCACGCGCTGCGGGCGTTCGCCCCGGCGCACCTGAAGACGCAGGAGCCCCTGCTGGACTCGGGCACGTCCCAGTACGACGAGAAGCCGCCCGCCGGCACGGCCTGAGCAGGGCCGGCCGCTCAGCCGGTGCCGGCTCGCAGGCGTGGAGTGCGGCGCGTCTCCGGCGCCTCACCTCGGTCCTGCCCTCCGCGCGTACGCCCCGCACTACCGGTCCCCTCCCCCGGCGCCCGGTATTCGTCCGATCCGATGAAGTCTCCGGCCCGTCGGCGCCGTGGCGAGCCTAAGGCTGGGACGCTGCCCGTATGGAGCGGATCGAGCAGTTCGCAATTCCGGCCGGCGCGGTGACCGATGTCGGCGCGGTGATCGAGCGGATGCGGGCGTTCCGCTCCGCTTGGCCGCCCGGGGACGGTGTGGCGGTCTTCAACCAGGTCTATCTGACGGTCACGGAGGCGGTCGGCCGGCACATCACGGACGGCGCGTTCACGGACCGGGAAGCCGTGTCCGCACTGGACGTGCGGTTCGCCGAGCACTATCTGGCGGCGGTCGACACGGCGGTCTCCGGCGACCGTCCGCCCGAGTGCTGGCGCCCGCTTTTCCAGTACCGGCGCCATCCGGGCGTACGCCCGCTGCAGTTCGCCCTGGCCGGTGTCAACGCGCACATCGGGCACGACCTCGCACTGGCCGTGGTGGACACCTGCCGTACGCTCGACTGCGCTCCGCCGGACCTCAAGGGGGAGTTCGACCGGGTGGGCGATCTCCTCGTGATGCTGGAGGAACAGATCCGCGAAGATCTGATGCCCGGTCCCGATCTGCTGCAGGTCGCCGATCCCCTCATCCATCTCGCGGGGGCCTGGAGCCTGGAGCGGGCCCGCGAGGCGTCCTGGTCGGCGGCCCGGATGCTCTGGCAGCTGCGGGGAGTGCCGCCTCTGGCCGAGGAGTTCAGGGCGCGGATGGATGCCGGGACCGGGCTGGTGGGGCGCTTCCTGCTCACTCCGTGCCGCTGAGGCGGCGAGCCCGTCTCAGCCCTCCGGGAGCTCGACCGGCGCGATCTCGTCGAAGACGTCGCCCGGACCGGGGTTCGCGGGGTCGGTGGCCCCGCCGAACTGCGCCATCACACCCCAGACGGCGTTCAGCGCGGTCTGCACCGCTCCTTCGGCCCAGCCCGCCGTCCAGGAGATGTCGTCGCCGGCGAGGAACAGGCCGCGCTTGTCGGCGGGCAGCCGGTCCTGCATGAAGTGGGTGAAGAGGCGCCGCTGGTAGCGGTAGTGGCCGGGCAGATTCGCCTTGAACGCACCCATGAAGTACGGCTCGTTCTCCCAGGAGACGGTGACCGGGTTGCCGATGACGTGCTTGCGGATGTCGACGGCCGGATAGATCTCGCCGAGCGACTTGAGCATGACGTCCATGCGCTCGTTCGGTGAGAGCGGCAGCCACTTCAGGCTGTCGTCGCACCACGTGTAGGAGAGACAGATGACGGCCGGCTTGCCGGGCCCGTCGTCCAGAAGATACGTCCCCCGGGTCATCCGGTCCGTGAGCGTCATGGACATCGTGTCCCGGCCGGTCAGCTCGTCCTTGTCCAGCCAGAACGGCCGGTCGACCGGCACGAACAGCTTGGACGACTCCATGTAGTGGGTGCGCTCCATCGCCGTCCAGTGGTCGATCGGGAAGAGCGCGTCGTCGCAGGCGATCTTGGAGAGCAGCAGCCAGGACTGACCGGTGAAGACGGCGGCCCGGTAGGTGCGGATGTCGCCGGTGGCATCGGTGACGGTGATCCGGTTTCCGGCGGTGCGGTCGAGCCGGGTCACGGCGGTCCGCGGCTGCCCGTCGTGCAGGGAGGACAGCGAGGTGCCGGACGGCCAGTGCACCGTCTTCTGCGGTTCGCGGTCCCACAGGCGCAGCGGCAGCTGCTGGCTGCCGCCGACGATCCCCCGGTGGTGGTCGTCGGCCTCGGTGTAGACGACTCGGAGGATCTCCAGGATCGAGTTGGGGAAGTCGGTGTCCCAGCCTCCGGTGCCGAAGCCGACCTGGCCGAAGATCTCGCGGTGCCGGAAGGAGGCGAAGGCTTCCGAGCCGCAGAGGAAGCCGTAGAAGGTCTGGTCGTCGAGCTTCTCGACGAGCTCCGCCCAGATCTCCCGGATGCGCGGTACGTCGCGCTCGCGCATCGCACGGTTCATGTCGGAGAAGTCGGCGCCCTCCTCCAGACAGGAGTTCCAGGCGTCCATCACGTCACGGTACACCTGGGGCAGGTCGTCGATGGTCCGCGCGTAGTGGGACTCGCCCTTCAGGTCGACGACGGTCGACGGGGCTGCAGGGGAGAGGGGGTTGGGGAACGGTTCGGTCTCCAGGCCCACCAGGTCGATGTAGTGCTGGAGCGCCGTGGACGAGGGCGGGAAGCGCATCGCGCCCATCTCGGCGGTCAGCGAGGGGTCGCAGCCGTCGAAGCCGACGGTGCGCAGCCGGCCGCCGATACGGTCCGCCTCGTAGACGACGGGCTTCAGGCCCATCTTCATGAGTTCGTACGCGGTGATGATCCCGGAGAGCCCTCCGCCGATGACGGCGACCTCGGTGCCGTGTTCGGTGGCCGGTATCTGCCCGATGCCCGCCGGGTGGGCGAGGAAGTCGTCGTAGGCGTACGGGAAGTCCGGCCCGAACATGGTGATCGGCGGCTGCGCCTCGGTGTGCTGGACGGCGTTGGGCACCGTGGACGTCATGGGGTACGGACTCCTAGCGGGTGGACGAGGGACGGACGCGGAGGCTCAGACGAGGGAGCGGTACAGGCCGGGGACGCGGTCCTTGAGATAGGGGTTGGCGGCCCGTGACGCGGCGAGCAGTGCGGGGTCGACCTCACCGACGAGGAGTTCCTCGCCGCGGCCGGCGCGGGCGCGGACCGTGCCGTCGGGGCCGGCCAGGCAGCTCAGCCCGGTGAAGTCGAACTCGCCTTCCTTGCCTGCCCTGTTGACGTACGCGATGTACAGCTGGCTCTCGAACGCGCGCACCGGCACGACGGCTTCGGCGACGAACGGGAAGGGGTGCATCAGGGCGGTCGGGACCAGCAGCAGCTCGGTCCCGGCCAGGGCGTGGGCGCGCACGTTCTCCGGGAACTCGACGTCGTAGCAGATCAGCAGCCCGATCCGTACGCCGTGCAGCTCGGCCTGCACCACGGGCCGGTCACCGGGGGTGAACCACTCCTCCTCGAAGCTGCCGAAGAGGTGGGTCTTGCGGTAGTTCGCGAGCGGCGCCCCGTCGGGGCCGATGAGCTGCGCCGCGTTGAAGACCGCCTCACCGGCCCGTTCCGGGTAGCCGTAATGGACGGCGAGGCCGTGGCGTACGCAGATGCCGGCGACCGCTCGCGCGGCGGGCCCGTCCGCGGGCTCGGCCAGCTCGGGGACGGCGTCGCCTATGGCGTATCCGGTGAGGAACAGTTCCGGGCAGACCAGCAGCCGCGCACCCGCGGCGGCGGCCCGTGCCGCGGCCTCGTCGAGTGCGGCGAGGTTGTCGTCCACGGAACCGGCTCGTCCGGAGCTCTGGAGCAGGGCGGTGCGCAACGGCGGCATGGCTGACCTCGGGCGGGGCGGGCGGAGTAGGGGGACGTACTCAAGGTACGGTGCGTCATCACGGCCGACAAGGCGCGATTGTTGCGCTTGCACCGTCGATCCGTTGCGCGGCAAGCCGCTCCGGCGGTGATTCGTTGCGTGGGATGTCTTCGCAGGTCAGGCGAGTGATGTCGGTCTCGCCGCGCAGCCGCCCGGCTGCCCTGCCGGGGTCAGGCCGGCGGGCCCGACGAGTACCGCCGCAGCAGCGGGGAGAGCACGAGGACCGACTTGGTCCGCTCGACGTACGGCTCGCCGGCGATCCGCTCCAGCACCTGCTCGAAGTGCCGCATGTCGGCGGCGAAGACCTGCACGATCGCGTCGGCGTCGCCCGTCACCGTGGACGCGGACGCGACCTCCGGATACGTGGACAGGCCCCGTCTGATCGCCTCCGGGGCGGTGTTGCGGCTGCAGTAGATCTCGATGAAACCCTCGGTCTCCCAGCCGAGCGCCGCCGGGTCGACCCGCACGGTGAAGCCCGTGATGGCGCCGTCGGCGCGCAGCCGGTCCACGCGGCGTTTCACCGCGGGGGCGGAGAGGCCGATCAGGGCGCCGATGTCCGCGTAGGAGCGACGGGCGTCTTCGGCGAGGGCGTGGACGATGCGTTCGTCGAGGTCGTTCAGGCGCACTTCGGGTGGGTCACTTCTCTGCGGTGGTCGGATTCGGGGGCGGCTACGGGACGGCCCTTGGGGCCGCCCCCGAAGTAGACCATGGAGCGCGCCGCGCAGGGCACGCTCACCGCGGAGGACGGCCGGTCAGAAGGGGAACTCCGAGCGGCCGTGCTGGACCGAGATCCACTTCTGCGTGGTGAACGCCTCCAGCATCGACTCGCCGTTCAGGCGCCCGAGGCCCGAGTTCTTTTCCCCGCCGAACGGGACGATGGCCTCGTCGTGGACGGTGCCGTCGTTGATGTGGATCATGCCGGTGCGGATCCGCTGCCCCACCCGTACGCCACGCTCGATGTTGCCGGTGTGGACCGCGCCGCTCAGCCCGTACGGGGTGTCGTTGGCGATCCGTACGGCCTCGTCCTCGCCGTCGAAGGGGACGAGCAGGGCCACCGGCCCGAATATCTCCTGCTGCAGGACGGGCGAGTCGGCGGCGAGGCCGGTCAGCACGGACGGGCTCACCACATTGCCTTCGGCTCGGCCGTGCAGCAGCGCCGTGGCGCCCGCTTCCACGGTCTCGTCGACGAGCTTGGACACGGCGTCGGCCTGCGCGGAGCTGATCAGCGGGCCGATGTGAGTCGTGGGGTCGGCCGGGTCGCCGACGCGGAGGGAGGCGACCTTGGCGACGAACTTCTCGGTGAACTCCTGCTCCACCGAGCGGTCCACCAGGATGCGGTTGGCCGCCATGCAGACCTGGCCCTGGTGGATGTAGCGGCTGAAGACGGCCGCGTCGACGGCGTAGTCCACGTCGGCGTCGTCCAGGACGATCAGCGCGCTGTTGCCGCCCAGTTCGAGCACCGCGCGCTTGAGGTTGGCCGCGCACACCGTGGCGACGTGGCGGCCGATCCTGTCCGAGCCGGTGAAGGAGATGACCTGCGGGACGGGGTGCTCCAGCAGGCTGTCGCCGATCTCGGCGATGTCCGTGACCACGACGTTCAGCAGCCCGGCCGGCAGCCCCGCCTCCTCGAACACCTTGGCGATCAGCGTGCCCCCGCAGACCGGGGTGTTCTGGTGCGGCTTGAGGACCACGGCGTTACCGAGGGCCAGCGCGGGCGCGACCGACTTGAGCGACAGCAGGAAGGGGAAGTTGAAGGGGCTGATGACACCCACGACACCGACCGGCAGCCGGTAGACGCGGTTCTCCTTCCCCTCGGTCGGCGAGGGAAGTATCTGACCGGTGGACCGCAGCGTGAGCTGGACCGCCTCGCGCAGGAACTCCTTGGCGAGGTGCAGCTCGAAGCCGGCCTTCAGCCGGGTACCGCCGAGCTCCGCGACGATCGCCTCGCCGATCTCCGCCTCGCGCTCCTCGACGACGCGCAGCGCCTTCTCCAGCACGGTCCGCCTGGCATACGGGTTGGTGTCCGCCCATTCCGACTGCGCCCGCTCGGCCGCCCGGTAGGCCTGGTCGACCTCGTCGGCCGTCGCGACGGTGATCGAGGCGAGCTTCTCCCCGCTGTACGGGTTGAAGTCGATGATGTCCCAGGACCCCTTCCCCGGCCTCCACTCACCGTCGATGTACTGCTGGGCCAGGTCGGTGAAGAAGGAAGTCATGAATTCCCTTACCGCAGAAGGGGCGGGCAGCCGATTGCGGCTCATATTACTTACCCTTCAACCAAGTTGAAGGGAGAACGAAGTGCCTATGTGTGAAAACAACCGGTCATCCACGCCCGAGCACCCCGGACCCATACGAAAGGTGCCCCTCCCGGCGCGAACGCCGGGCAGGAGCACCCGTGATACGGATCCGCCGGACCCCGCGACATCAACTCCAGCTGGCGTGGAGCGGCTTGCCCTCCGCGTAGCCGGCGGCGCTCTGCACGCCCACGATCGCCTTCTCGGCGAACTCCTCCAGCGAGGACGCGCCCGCGTAGGTGCACGAGGAGCGCACACCGGCGATGATCGAGTCGATCAGGTCCTCCACACCGGGACGGGTGGGGTCGAGGAACATCCGCGAGGTGGAGATGCCTTCCTCGAACAGCCCCTTGCGGGCCCGGTCGTAGGCTGACTCCTCCGAGGTGCGGTTCTTGACCGCTCGCGCCGAGGCCATCCCGAACGACTCCTTGTAGTACCGCCCGTCGGCGGACTGCTGGAGGTCGCCGGGCGACTCGTACGTACCGGCGAACCAGGAGCCGACCATGACGTTGGACGCGCCTGCGGCGAGCGCCATCGCCACGTCACGCGGGTGCCGGACACCTCCGTCGGCCCAGACGTGCTTGCCGTGCTTCTTCGCCTCGGCGGCGCACTCCAGTACGGCGGAGAACTGCGGCCTGCCGACGCCGGTCATCATCCGGGTGGTGCACATCGCGCCGGGGCCCACACCGACCTTGATGATGTCGGCGCCCGCCTCGATGAGGTCACGCACGCCCTCGGCCGCCACGACGTTGCCCGCGACGATCGGCACGCCCGGGTCGAGCGCCCGGACGGCGGCGACCGCGCTGATCATGGATTCCTGGTGGCCGTGCGCGGTGTCCACGACGAGGGTGTCGACGCCGGCGTCGAGGAGCTGCTTGGCCTTGCCCGCCACATCGCCGTTGATGCCGACGGCCGCCGCGATCCGCAGCTTGCCGTCCGCGTCCGTCGCGGGGGTGTAGAGCGTCGCGCGCAGCGCGGCCTTGCGGGTGAGGATGCCGACGAGCCGGCCGTCCGCGTCCACCGCCGGGGCGAGCTTGCGGTTGGCGCCGTCGAGCGTGTTGAAGGCCTCGCGCGGGTCGATGTCCGCGTCGAGCACGACCAGGTCCTTGGACATGACCTCGGACAGCTGGGTGAAGCGGTCCACGCCGGTCAGGTCGTGATCGGTGACGACCCCCACCGGCCGGTGCTCCGCGTCGACGACGACACCGGCTCCGTGGGCCCGCTTGTGCAGCAGCGACAGCGCGTCGGCGACGGTCTGGCCGGGGGCCAGCACGATCGGCGTGTCGAGCACGAGGTGCCGCGTCTTGACCCAGCCGATGACCTCGGTGACGACGTCCATCGGAATGTCCTGGGGGATCACGACCAGACCACCACGGCGGGCGATGGTTTCGGCCATCCGGCGGCCCGCGATGGCGGTCATGTTCGCGACCACGAGCGGAATGGTGGTGCCGCTGCCGTCCGGCGAGGACAGATCCACGGCCTGCCGGGACCCGACCGCGGAACGGCCGGGAACCATGAAGACATCGTCGTACGTGAGGTCGTAGGGGACCGAGGGAGAGGCCGTGTAACGACCTGTGCCGGGCTCAAGAAAACGCATAACACCCATTTTTTCATATGAAACGGTGCAGGTCGTTTCCACAAAGACACAGCAATGGACTCCCGTGTTCGTCCGTTCCTCCAACGAGGCCGTACCGGGGGCCGGGCAAGTGGAAGCCTGCCTTACCCATGGACCCTACTCGAAACCCATGGACCCTACTCGAAACCCATGGACCCTACTCGAACAGGAATCGCTTCTTCGTGATCATTATCCCTGGACCGGGTGACGGAGCCTCAGGTAGCTTCAAAATCGCAGGTCCCTGCGGTAGGCGCGACGCCACCCAGCCTGGAACACCTGTCACGCGTTTGGCCGGAGAGGATGGGGATCCGCCCGTGGAAAGCGAACTGCCCGACATCTATTGTCCGTTCCCCCGGCGGAGCAATCCGCACGTGGTGCACACCCGCGAACATCTCGACACCTGGACACGACGCACCGGCCTGGTCCATCGAAAATCGGCCAGGCAGCGCTTCGAGCAGGCGGACTTCGGCGCCTTCGTGGCCATGGTCCACCCGACGGCGAACAGCGAGCACCTCGACCTGGTCGCCGACTGGTTCGTCTGGCTCTTCCTCGTCGACGACCAGCTGGACGACGGAGACCTGGGCCGCAGTCCCGACCGGGTACGCGACGTGGTGGAACGGATGCGTGCCGTGGTCGAGGGCAGGGCCCCCGGCCCCCGGCCGGATGAGGAGGCCCCCGCCGCGCTGGTCGCCCTGACGGACCTGTGGGAACGTACGGTCCCGCAGGCCTCCCCCCACTGGCGGACCCGCTTCACCTGGCACCTCATGACGTATCTGACGACCGCCACCACCTGGGAGGCCGGAAACCGGGCCGACGGTGTCGTGCCGTCCGAGGCGACGTACATCGCCAAGCGCCGGCACACCGGAGCGATCCATGTGTGCATGGACCTGATAGAGATCGTGGCCGGCGTGAACGTGCCGGAGTCGATCCACAACGACGCCCGGTTCATCACGGCGCTGGAGGCGTCCTGCAACGTCGTCTGCTGGGCGAACGACGTCTACTCCTACGAGAAGGAGCAGGTTCTGGGCGAGATCCACAATCTCGTCCATCTGGTCCGTCACCACCGCGGCTACGGGAAGCGGCAGGCGCTCGAGCACGTGTGCGCCGAGATCGCCACCGAGACGCAACGGTTCCTCACCGCCGAGGACGAACTGCTGAACCGGCACCCGGAGCTGGCGGGCCTGCTCGTGCCCTATCTCGACGGGATGCGGAGCTGGATGCGCGGGAATCTGGACTGGTCGCGGCAGACCCCCCGCTACAACCCGGCGGATGTCAGCCAGTACGCGGAGCCCGGGGCATATCTGGAGGAGTCCGTCCTCGGCACGGGCGCGGAACACGCGCGTCTGGGCGCCTGCAACGGCCGCTGACACCGGGCATGACGGAGGCCGGACACCCGTGCGGGCGTCCGGCCTCGGTCGTGCCCGGTGTCAGTCGTGATCGGGATCAGTCGCGAGCGGGGTCACTCGTCCGGGTCGGCGCGCTCCAGCGCGGGCCGCTGTCCGGCGGCGGACTCCGTCAGGAGGTAGTCGGCCGCAGCCGTGTCCGTGACGAGGCTGGTGACCAGCCCCGAGCGCAGCACCGCGCCGATCGCCGCAGCCTTGCGCTGGCCTCCGGCGATGGCCACCACCTCGGGGATCCGGCGCAGCCGGTCCGCCTCCACGGTGATGCACCGCTCACCGAGGTCCCGGCCGACCCGGCGACCGTTCGTGTCGAACAGGTGGGCGGACATCTCCGCCGCGACACCGAGCGAGGCGTAATGGCCCCGCTCCTCGTCCGAGAGCATGTCGTGGACGGTGGAGATGCCGGGCTCCCAGGAGCCGATGGAGACCGCGGCGACCGTCACCTTGTCGAAGTATTCGAAAGCGCGGGCGATACCCGTCTGGTGCCGCAGCGCGGCCGCCGTCGCCGGATCGGGCAGCAGCATCGGAGCGTAGATCGGATGTGCCTCACCGCCGGACACCTGTGCGGCCCGGCGCACCGCCTCGACCGAGCCGCGCTCCGCCGTCCCCGCGTCGTAGACGCCGGTCAGCTGCACGACCGTACACGGGGGCAGCCGGTCGAGGGCCGCCGCCATGTGGATGGTGGAGCGGCCCCAGGCCAGCCCCAGCACATCCCCCTCGTTCACCAGTTCGCCGAGCAGATCGGCGGCCACCTCGCCGAGATTCTCCGGATCGGCGGCGTCGTCCTGCTCCTCCGCCGGTGATTCGACCACGACAGCGTGCCGCAGGCCGTAGCGGGCCCGGAGCGCGTCGGAGCGCTCCGCGTCCAGCTCCGCCGGTACCCGGATCTCGATCCGTACGAGATCACGCTCGAGGGCCGTCTCCAGGACCCGGGCCACCTTGAAGCGGCTGACGCCGAACTCCTCGGCAATCTGGATCTTCGACTTTCCCTCAAGGTAGAACCGGCGGGCCATGGCCGCCGCCTGCACCAGCTCCGCGGGTCCCATCCGCATGGCTGACCGACCCGCCGAGATGCCAGACACCGCGATCTCCTCACTGCTGTTCACACGCTCGATACGCCGTTCATCCTGTCAGATCCGGCGATCCTTGATCAGGCCCGTCGGGCCGCGTTCATCTGCGGTTGGTTCAGTGGCCGCATGCCCAAGGTGCGGAAGCCGTGGCCGTGTCCGCCTGGGCGCGCAGCGCCCGTACCGCCTCGGCCGGGTCGTCGGCCCCGTAGACCGCCGAGCCCGCGACGAACACATCCGCGCCGGCCTCGGCGCACCGCTCGATGGTGGTGGCGGAGACCCCGCCGTCGACCTGCAGCCACAGCTCGAGGCCGTGCTTCGAGATCAGCTCACGCGTGCGGCGGATCTTCGGCAGCATGATGTCCAGGAACGCCTGGCCGCCGAACCCCGGCTCCACCGTCATGATCAGCAGCATGTCGAGCTCCGGGAGCAGGTCCTCGTACGGCTCGATGGGCGTCGCGGGCTTGAGCGCCATGGAGGCGCGCGCACCCTTCGCCCTGATCTCCCGGGCCAGGCGTACGGGCGCGGCCGCGGCCTCCGCGTGGAAGGTGACCGAGCCCGCACCGGCCTCGACGTACTGCGGCGCCCAGCGGTCCGCGTTCTCGATCATGAGGTGGCAGTCCAGCGGGGTGTCCGTGGCCTTGCTCAGCGCCTCCACGATCGGTACGCCGAGTGTCAGGTTGGGCACGAAATGGTTGTCCATGACATCGACATGGAGCCAGTCGGCGCCATCCACGGCCTTCGCCTCCTCGGCGAGACGTGCGAAGTCGGCGGACAGAATGCTGGGGTTGATCTGGGCCATGCACCCAGCCTGCCATGCTCCGCGCCACTTCCCCGCCTCGGTGCGCCTCAAAGCCTCACGGGATCATTACGGTTCGCACAATCCCGCCCTTTTCGCCCGCGATTCCATCGCGCGGTACCGGCCCGCCGACCGGTTCCGGCGGACAGCGCGGACCCGTCGAGCGTGTTCCGGTCCGTACCAGGACGCGGACAGCCCCTGGTGCCCACCAGGCGCCTGTGTTACAAACTCCCCGTGATCAGCGACCAGTTCCTGACGGCACGCCTCAGCATCGATCTCTGCCGTGTGACCAGCTGCTCCTGTTGAGCCTGGACCGGCAGCGCTGAGCGCTACCAGAACTGTGCGGCGTCGTCCGCCCGCCTTCCGGCCGCCCCTCGGGTGAGCCGGCGGTCTCCCTCCAGAACCCTGTCCGCGCAACGGACCGGACGCTTTTCGTCCGCGTACGGCGCACGGCCGCACACGTTCTGCGGGGCCCCTCCCCTCGTTGCCCGCGGGCGCCGTCGTCCGCGCCCCTCGTCCCTCTGCCCGGCCCTGTCCGCCCCCCGGCGGCCCGGTGTCTTCGGCACCTCTCGACGGAGTCCGCCATGACCACGTCCATCAGCACGGAGAAGCAGCCGTCCGGCCCGGCGCCCTCCGGTGAGCATGCTCCCCCGTCACCCTCTCCCCGCCGCCGCTCACCGGAGAGGGCGGCGCGACTGCGCCGGGTGGGGCTGCGGCTGCTCGCTCTGGTCGTGCTGCTCGCCCTCTGGCAGCTCGTCACCGCCCTGCGGCTGTGGTCGCCGTTGCTGGTGCCCCCGCCGTCGGCCGTCTGGGACGCGCTCGTCGAGACGTCCGGCACCCATGACGGGGTGCGCGGCTACCAGGGCCACACCCTGATCGAGCATCTGGGCATCAGCCTGCGCCGGATCGCGATCGGTGCGGGCGCCGGTGTCCTGGCCGGGCTGGTGGCCGGGGTGCTGATGGGCACGCTGCCGTGGGTGCGAGTGGTGTTCGAACCGGCGGTGGCCTTCCTCCGGACCCTGCCGCCGCTCGCCTATTTCAGTCTGCTGATCATCTGGTTCGGCATCGACGAGGCGCCCAAGCTGTGGCTGCTGGCGATCGCCGCCATGCCGCCCGTGGCCGTGGCCACCGCGTCCGCCGTCGCCTCCGCGCCCGCCTCGCTGGTGGAGGCCGCTCGGGCCATCGGGGCGCGTCGCTCGCAGGTCGTGACCTCCGTCGTCCTGCCGTCCGCGCTGCCGGAGATCCTGGTCGGCGTACGGCTGGCGTTCGGGATCGCCTACTCCTCGGTGGTGGCCGCCGAAACCGTCAACGGGCTGCCCGGCATCGGCGGCATGATCCGCGACGCCCAGCGCTACAACCAGTCCGACGTGGTCGTCCTCGGACTCTTCGCGATCGGCGTCTCCGGCCTGCTGATCGACGCCCTGCTGCGAGGCGCCGAGAACCGGCTCGCGCCCTGGCGCCGGCTGTCATGACCCTCCCGGCCCCCGCACTCACCGTCCGGCCTCGTTCCTGTGCCGCTCCCCCTCCGACCGATCAACGAACGAAGGACCACGTCATGCCCGGAACACGCGGTCTGCGCCGCACCTCCCTGCTCGTCGCCGCTCTGGGGGCACTCGTCGTCGTCACCGCCTGCGGTACCGGCGGTGGCGGAGGCGGTGACGACCAGGGCGGCGGAAAGACGATCCGGATCGGCTACCAGGCCTTCCCCAGCGGCGACTTGATCGTGAAGGAGAAGGGCTTGCTGGAGAAGGCGCTGCCGGACCACACGATCAAGTGGATCAAGTTCGACTCCGGCGCGACCATCAACACCGCCTTCGTCGCGGGTTCGGTCGATCTGGCCGCGATCGGCTCCAGCCCGGTGGCGCGCGGCCTGTCCGAGCCTCTGAACATCCCGTACCAGGTCACCTGGGTGCTGGATGTCGCCGGTGACAACGAGGCGCTGGTGGCCCGTGACGGCTCCGGGATCAAGGACGTCAAGGACCTCGCGGGCCGCAAGGTCGCCACCCCCTTCAGTTCCACCTCGCACTACAGCCTGCTCGCAGCGCTCGACAAGGCCGGCGTGGACGCGTCGAAGGTCGATCTGCTCGACCTCGAACCACAGGACATCGTCGCGGCCTGGTCGCGCGGGGACATCGACGCGGCCTACGTCTGGCTGCCCACGCTCGACGAACTCGGGAAGACCGGCACGACCCTGATCTCCAGCCGCGAACTGGCCGCGTCCGGTAAGCCCACACTCGACCTGGGGGTGGCGTCCACCGCCTTCATCGAGAAGCAGCCCGAGGTCATCGCCGCCTGGCGCAAGGCCCAGGCGGAGGCCCTGGACCTGATCCATGACGACCCGTCGGCCGCCGCCGAGGCCGTCGGCAAGCAGCTCGGGACCAGTCCTCAGGACGCCGCCGCCCAGCTGAAGCAGGGCATCTTCCTCAAGCCGGCCGAACAGGCCGACGACAAGTGGCTGGGCCGCCCGGGCCAGGTCGGCGGCCTGGCACAGAACCTGCGGAGCGCTGCGGAGTTCCTGGCCGGACAGAAGCAGATCCCGGCCGCTCCGGAACTCGCGGAGCTGGAGAAGGCCGTATACGTGGAAGGGCTGAGCGATGCAGTCTCCGGATGACCTCCGAGCCGATGCCCGGGACGGCGCCCGGGAAGCCGGTACGGCGACGGCCACGCCCGCCGTGTCCGTACGCGAGGTGACGCACCGCTACGGTCGCGGCGCGGACGCCGTGACGGCCCTCGGTCCGCTGTCGCTCGACATCCCCGCCGGCGAGTTCCTGGTACTCGTGGGCCCCTCCGGGAGCGGGAAGAGCACCCTGCTGCGGCTGATCGCCGGCTTCGAGCACGCGTCCTCCGGCGAGGTCACCGTGCACGGCGGGACGCCGGAACCCGGGCGTCAGGCGGGTGTCGTCTTCCAGCAGCCACGGCTGTTCCCCTGGCACACGGTCGGGGAGAACATCTCTCTGGCGCTGCGTTACGCGGGAGTCCCCCGGTCCGAACGCCCCGCGCGCGTCGAGGAGTTGCTGGAGCGGGTCGGGCTGACCGGAACCGCACGACGCAGGACCTGGCAGATCTCGGGGGGCCAGCAGCAACGGGTGGCCATCGCCCGGGCCCTGGCCGGCGGCAAGGACCTGCTGCTGCTCGACGAGCCGTTCGCCGCCCTGGACGCGCTCACACGTGAGCGGCTCCAGGAGGATCTGCGCACGGTCAGCTCCCTGACCGGGATCACCTCGGTCTTCGTCACGCACAGCGTGGACGAGGCCGTCTTCCTCGGCACGCGCGCGGTTGTCCTGAGCGCAGGGCCGGGTACGGTCGCACTGGACGTCCCGATCCCCTTGCCCCGTACCGGGAACGAAGACCCGGACGGGCTGAGGGGACTGCCCGAGTACGCCGCGCTGCGCGCCGAGATCGGCTCGGCGGTACGCGACGCGGCCCGCTGACCGACGGAGGCCGCCCACCCCTACGAGCGGCCTCCCGCACGCCCCACGCAGACAGGAGTCCCCATGTCCCTCACCGCGTCCGTCGGTTCCGGCCCCGCGCTACGCGCCTCCCCGCTGCCCCCGGACGGACTGTACGAAGGCCCCCGCGAGCTGCGCAGGCTGGCGCCGGGTCAGCCCGACCGGCCCTACACGCTGTTCGACGTCGTTCCGCTCGGCACGGTCATCGGGGCCGAGATCAGCGGCGTCGACCTGACCCGTCCGCTCACGCCCGCCGTGCGCGCTGAGCTCGACCGGGCGCTGCTGGAGTGGAAGGTGCTCTTCTTCCGCGGGCAGCACCCCAGTTCGGCCGAGCAGCGTTCCTTCGCCCGCAACTGGGGCGAGCTGGAGACCAATCCCCTGCTGGCCGTCGGGGACGATCCGCAGGTGGCGCGCTTCGACCGTTCGTCCACGCCCAGCTTCGAGAACGTCTGGCACACCGATGTGACGTTCCGCGAACGGCCCGCGCTCGGCGCGGTCCTCCACCTGCGCGAGGTACCTCCGTACGGCGGCGACACGATGTGGGCCGACATGGCCGCCGCGTACGACAACCTTGCGCCGGAGGTGAAGGCGCGCCTGGAGGGAGCGCGTGCGGTGCATGACTTCGTGCCGGGGTTCGCGCGGTTCACCCCCGAGGAGCGGCTGGTCCCCTTCCAGGACCGCTTCCCGCCGGTCGAGCACCCGGTGGTGCGGACGCATCCCGACACCGGACGCCGGATGCTCTTCGTCAACACCTCGTTCACCACCCGGATCGTGGGCTGGGACCAGGAGGAGAGCGACCGGATGCTGCGCCTGCTGTTCCAGCAGGCCCATGTGCCCGAGTACCAGGTGCGCTTCACCTGGCGCGCGGGTGACGTCGCCTTCTGGGACAACCGGGCGACGCAGCACTACGCCGTGAACGACTATGCCCCGCACCGCAGGGTGGCCGAACGCGTCGCCGTCGCGGGCGACCGCCCGCGCTGACGGACGCGTGCTGCGCCGCCGGGTTCAGCCCGTGCGGCGCAGCAGAGCCAGATACATGGCGTCCGTGCCGTGCAGATGCGGCCACAGCTGGACGTCGGGCCCGTCGCCCAGCGCGGGCACGCCGGGCAGCAGCGGACGGGCGTCGACCCACTCCGCCTCGACCGGCGCTCCGCCACGTCCCTTGAGTACGTCCTCCACGACGACCCTGGTCTCCGCGAGGTGCGGCGAGCAGGTCGCGTAACCGACGACGCCACCGATCCGTACGGCCTTCAACGCCTCGCGCAGCAGACCGCGTTGCAGGGGGGCGAAGCTCTCCAGGTCGTCCGCGCGGCGCCGCCAGCGGGATTCCGGGCGCCGGCGCAGCGCGCCGAGACCGGAGCAGGGCACGTCCATGAGGACCCGGTCGAAGGAGCCGGGCTGCCACGGCGGCCGGGTCCCGTCGGCGGTGATCACCTGGTAGGGCCCCGGGTTGCCGGCCAGCGCGCGCTCGACGAGCCGGGCTCGGTGCGGCTGCTTCTCCGCGGCGAGCAGGGTGGCGCCGCGTCCGGCGGCGATCGCGGCCAGCAGCGCGGCCTTGCCGCCCGGTCCCGCGCAGCCGTCCAGCCACCGGGTGTCAGCGCCCTCGACCGGAGCGTTGGCCAGGGCGGCGGCGACGAGCTGACTTCCCTCGTCCTGCACACCGGCGCTGCCGTCCCGTACGGCGGCCAGGGCACCGGGCTCGCCGCCCTCGGCCATCCGTACGGCGTACGGCGACCAGCGGCCGGGCAGACCGCTCTCCTCGCCGAGGGCGTCCAGCAACTCGTCGGTGGTGGAGCGGCCGGGGCGGGCGGCCAGCGTCACCTCGGGCCGTTCGTTGTCCGCCTCCAGCAGGTCCTCGATCCCGGCTCGGCCGCCGCCCAGGGCGTCCCAGAGGGCGGAGACGATCCACCGGGGGTGCGAGTGGACGACGGAGAGGTGCTCCTCGGCGTCCTCGTCGTACGAGGGCGCGACGCGCTCCAGCCAGCCGTCGAGGTCGTGCGCGGTGACCTTGCGCAGCACCGCGTTGACGAATTTGGCGCGGCCCTCGCCGAGCACCACCCGTGCCAGCTCCACACTGGCGGAGACGGCGGCGTGGGTGGGGATGCGGGTGCCGAGCAGCTGGTGGACGCCCATGTTGAGCACATCGAGCACCGGAGGGTCGACCTCGCGCAGCGGCCGGTCGATGCAGGCGGCGACGATCGCGTCGTACGTGCCCTGCCGGCGCAGGGTGCCGTAGACCAGCTCGGTCGCGAGCGCCGCGTCCCTGCCCTCGAAGTCGCCCTTGGCCCGTGCCTTCTTCAGCAGCGGGGGGAGGACGAGGTTGGCGTAGGCGTCGCGCTCGTCGACGGCCCTGAGCACCTCGAAGGCGAGGAACCGGACCGGGTCCTTCTGGGGACGGCGATGCGGCTTGGCGGGACGGCGACGCTGCTGGTCGTTCACGTGAAAGGTGCTCCGCTGATGGTGAGGGGGCGAACCCGTCCAGCGTACGTCGCCGGAGCCGGACACCCCCTCCCCGGTCTCAGAGTCCCAGCAGCTCCCCGTGGGCGATGCGCACGCCTCGTGCCCAGTCGGCGGCCCTCATCGGCTTCTTGCCCTGCGGCTGGACCCAGAGGAGCTCCACGGCGTGCGAGCCGGTGCCGACGTACACGTTGTTCTTGCCCGCCGAGAGCTCGCCCGGGGCCAGATCCGTACGGTCCAGGACGGGCACGGCCTGGACCAGCTTGAGGCGCTCACCGCGGAAGAGCGTCCATGCCCCCGGGGCGGGGGTGCAGCCGCGCACCACGCGGTCGACCCGGAGCGCGGGCTCGGACCACCGCACCTGGGCGTCCTCGACGCTGATCTTGGGTGCGAGGGTGACTCCCTCGGCGGGCTGCGGGACGGCGTGCAGGGTGCCGTCCTCGATGCCGTCCATGGTCGCCGCGAGCAGCCCGGCGCCCGCGAAGGCGAGCCGGGTGAGCAGATCACCGCTGGTGTCGGTGGGCCGGACCTCCTCGGTCAGGACGCCGTACACCGGCCCCGAGTCCAGCCCCTCCTCGATCAGGAACGTCGACGCGCCGGTGACCTCGTCGCCGGCCATCACCGCGTGCTGCACGGGTGCGGCGCCACGCCAGGCGGGGAGGAGCGAGAAGTGCAGGTTGACCCAGCCGCGGGCGGGGACGGCGAGTGCGGTCTTGGGCAGCAGCGCGCCGTACGCGACGACGGGGCAGCAGTCCGGGGCGATCTCCCGGAGCCGGGCCAGGAAGTCCTCGTCGCGCGGCCTGACGGGCTTGAGCACCTCGATGCCCGCCTCCTCGGCGCGCTCGGCCACGGGGCTGGCGATCAGCCGTCGTCCCCGCCCGGCGGGCGCGTCGGGGCGGGTCACCACGGCGGCCACCTCGTGGCGGTCGGAGGCGATCAGGGCGTCCAGAGCGGGAACGGCTACCTCGGGGGTGCCTGCGAAGACGAGCTTCATGGGTGGCGGACTGCCTCTCGGGCGGAACGTACGTACGTGGCGTGCAGCACACCAGTCTAGGCCCGGACTTCGCGGGTCGTTGATTCGTATGATGTGACCGGTCCGGGCGTGTCCCGGACCGGTGGTGTGGCGTTGGGTGGGGTGTGTCG
>NZ_JBIAIN010000035.1:0-46579 GCF_042871445.1 Streptomyces sp. NPDC005794 | reverse complement strand
AACACCGGGAACGCCTCATACAACTCACGCCCCATACCAACCCGCTGACTACCCTGACCAGTGAAGACCACACCCAGGCGACCCTCGACAACCGAACCCTGAACGACACCCGGCCCACCCGACGCCACGACCTCAAGACCGGCCAAGAAATCGTCCCGCTCCCGGCCGAACACCACCGCACGATGCTCGTGCAGAGCCCGGCCCGACAGCAACGACCAGCCCACATCGACCGGCTCAAGCTCGTCACGCCCGGCCACGTGCTCCCACAGACGGTCTGTCTGCCCTCGCAGTGCCTCAGCGCTGCGGCCCGACACCACCCACGGCACCATCACAGCCGTCGACGGCACATCCACAGGAGACCCGACCACCGCAGGCACCTGCTCCACGATCACATGCGCGTTCGTACCGCTCACACCGAACGACGACACACCCGCACGACGCGGCGTCCCATCCTCCCGGACAACCCACTCACGCGCCTCCGTCAGCAACTCGACAGCACCCGCCGACCAGTCCACATGCGAACTCGGCTCATCCACATGCAAGGTCCGAGGCAACACACCAGCCCGCATCGCCATCACCATCTTGATGACACCCGCGACACCAGCCGCCGCCTGCGTATGACCGATGTTCGACTTGATCGACCCCAGCCACAACGGCTGCTCAACAGAACGCTCCTGACCGTACGTGGCAAGCAACGCCTGCGCCTCGATCGGATCACCCAACGTCGTACCCGTACCATGCGCCTCCACCGCGTCAACGTCACCGGCCGACAGACCGGCACTGGCGAGAGCGGCACGAATCACACGCTGCTGCGACGGACCATTCGGAGCCGTCAGACCATTGCTCGCACCGTCCTGGTTGACGGCAGAGCCGCGGACCACGGCCAGGACGTCGTGACCATTGCGACGCGCATCCGACAACCGCTCCAGCAACAACAGACCAACACCCTCACCCCACCCCGTACCATCCGCAGCCTCCGCGAACGCCTTGCACCGACCATCCACCGCAAGCCCACGCTGACGACTGAACTCCACGAACGTGTCGGGCGTCGACATGACCGTGACGCCACCCGCAAGGGCGAGGTCGCACTCGCCCTGCCGGAGGGCCTGGGCGGCCAAGTGCATGGCCACGAGGGACGACGAGCAGGCCGTGTCCACCGTCACCGCCGGGCCTTCGAGCCCGAAGGAGTAGGACAGACGGCCGGAGACGACGCTCGCCGCGTTGCCGGTGCCGAGGTATCCCTCACCCCGGTCGGGGGCGGTGCGCAGGACGTCCTCGTAGTCCTGACCGTTGGTGCCGGAGAAGACGCCGGTTCGGCTGCCGCGCAGGGCGACCGGGTCGATGCCCGCCCGCTCGAAGGCTTCCCAGGCGGTCTCCAGGAGGAGTCGCTGCTGCGGGTCCATCGCCAGGGCCTCGCGGGGCGAGATCCCGAAGAAGTCCGCGTCGAAGTCGGCCATGTCGTGCAGGAAGCCGCCCTCGCGAACGTAGCTCGTCCCCGGGTGGTCGGGGTCGGGGTGGTAGAGGGATTCCACGTCCCAGCCGCGGTCCTCCGGCATGTTCCCGAGGGCGTCCCTGGCGTCGCCGAGGAGCTGCCACAGGTCTTCGGGAGAGCGGACGCCGCCGGGGAAGCGGCAACTCATCGAGACGATCGCGATCGTGTTCCCGTCGGCGTCGGAATCGGTTCCGGCGGTGTCCGTGGAGCTCGCCATGACCGACCCGGCCGCCGCGACGTCGCCGTCCGGGGTGAGTCCTCCGAGGAGTTCACCGCGCAGATATCCGGCGAGCGCCGCCGGGGTCGGGTGGTCGAAGATGAGCGTCGCCGGGAGGCGGAGTCCGCTTGCCGCGCCGATGAGGTTGCGCAGTTCGACTGCGGTGAGCGAGTCGAAACCGAGGTCCTTGAAGGGACGGCTCGCGTCCACGGGCTTGGTGGCGGGATAGGCGAGGACGGTCGCCACGCGATCGCGAACGAGGTCGACGAGTTCCCGCTCGCGCTCCGCCGCCGGAAGCGCCGCGAGCCGCTCCGCTAGGGAGGACGAGGGATCAGTGGCCGGCTTCGTCGCCCGCGCTTGCCCGGGGCCCCCGGCCGTGGCCGCAGTGCTGTTATCGAGGCCGGTGGCGGTGCCAGTGAGCTGGTCGAAGAGGTGGCAGGGGCGTACCAGGGCGTGGCTCGGTGCGTACTGGTCCCATTCGACGTCGGCGAGGGTGACCGCTGCCGTGCTCGCGGACTGAGCCGTGTCCCCTTGCGCCGCGGCCGCGAGCACGGTGGCCATCGCGGCGACGGCCAGGCCGGGCTCCATGGGCGGCATGCCGCTGTCGCGCACCCTCTGTTCCACCACGCCACTGTCGACGGCCATGCCGCCGCCGGCCCACGGCCCCCAGGCCAGGGACACCGCGGGCAGCCCGAGCGACCTGCGGTGCTCGGCGAACGCGTTCAGGAAGGCGTTCGCCGCCGCATAGTTGCCCTGTCCGCCGATGCCGAGCGAGCCGGCGACAGAGGAGAAGAGCACGAAGTCCGTCAGGTGTTCGCTGTCACGGGTCAGCTCGTGAAGGTTCAGGGCCGCCCGGACCTTGGGCCGGAACACGGTGGCGAACCGTTCGGCCGTCAGACCGTCGAGCACCCCGTCGTCAAGCACACCGGCGGTGTGGAACACACCGGTCAGCGGCGCGTCTGCGGGGATTCCGGCCAGAAGTCCCGCCAAGGCCTCGCGGTCCGCCGCGTCGCAGGCCGCGACGGTCACCCGTACACCCGACCCCTCCAACTCCGCGCGGAGTTCGGACGCGCCGGGAGCGTCAGGGCCGCGGCGGCTCGTCAGGACGAGATGCTCGGCGCCCGTACGCGCCAGCCAGCGCGCCACGTGTGCGCCCAGCGCGCCCGTGCCGCCGGTAACCAGGATCGTGCCCCGCGCGGACCACTCCCCCACCGGCCTTTCGTCGAACGCAGCGCGGACCAGTCGCCGTACGAACACGCCGGACCCGCGCACCGCCATCTGGTCCTCACCGGACGCCGATGCGGAAACTGGTGCCGCGCCCAGGATATCGGCGAGCCGCAGCCGCGCCCGCTCGTCCGGTGTCCCGGGCAGGTCCACCAGGCCGCCCCAGCGCTGGGGCTGCTCCAGGGCGGCGACCCGGCCCATGCCCCACACCGCGGCCTGCGCCGGCGACGTCAGGCGATCCGAGCGGCCCGTGGCCACGGCACCGCACGTTGCGGCCCACAGGGGCGCTGCCACATCCGCGTCGCCCAGGGCCTGGAGGAGGGCGAGTACCCCTTCGACCCCGGCGGACAGGGCCGGGTCCGACACGCCTGCGGAGTCGTCAAGGGCCAGGAGCGAAAGGACGCCCAGGGGCCGACCGTGGTCCGCGTCGCGCCCGCGCAGCTCGCGGGCGAGGGCGTCGCGGTGTGCTTCGGACCGGTTCACCGTGATCCGGACGACGCGTGCACCGCGCTCCTCCAGGCCAGCGACGGCCGCATCGATCCACGGATACGTCGTGGCGGCCTCCGGGTCGTTCTCCGAGAGTTTCTCGGGGACCACCACCCACCACGTGCCGTCGAAGGCCGCCGGGGCGAGGCCCGTCAGCGGCTTCCACGACTCCCGATACAGCCAGCGCCCGACCGTGGAGGTCTCGCGCCGCTGACGTCGCCACGACGAGAGAACCGGCAGCACCTCCCCCAGCGCCCCACCCTCAGCACCCAACTCGGCACTGAGCGACTCCAGGTCCTCCCGCTCCACCGCTTCCCAGAAGCGGGCCTCCACCTCGTCAACAGCGAACCCGCCCGCCTGCATCACGGGCAACGGGGCCGACTCGAGCCAGTAAGGCTCACGCTGAAAGGCGTACGTGGGCAGCTCCACACGGGTACGCGCCTCGGCCGGGGCAAACAACGGCGCCCAGTCGACCCCCACACCACGCACATGCGCCCTCGCCAAGGCAGCCAGGAAGCTGTCCGCCTCGGGACGGTCCTTGCGCAGAGCCCCGATCAGCCCCGCCTGGACAGCCGAGTCGGTGAACGTGTCATGCGCCATCGCCGTCAACACGGAATCCGGGCCCAGCTCCAACAGCGTGGTCACACCAAAGCCGGTCAGCGCACCCAAGCCGTCATGGAAGCGGACAGCCTCACGGACATGCCCGACCCAGTACCCCGGGTCCTGAAGCTCAGCTACGTCCGCCAGCTCACCGGTGACGTTGGAGACCACCGACAAGACCGGCACCCCATACGACAAACCCTCCGCGACCTCACGGAAATCATCCAGCACAGGATCCATCAACGGCGAGTGGAAAGCATGCGACACCCTCAACCACCGCACCTTCCGACCCCCACCACGCAAGACCTCCTCCAGGCCCTCCAGAACCACACGATCACCGGAAAGCACCACCTGAGAAGGCCCGTTCACAGCCGCCACACCCACACGATCCGACAACCCCTCAAGCAACGGCAGCACATCGGCCTCCACCGCCTGAACCGCCAACATCCCCCCACCCTCAGGCAACGCCTGCATCAACCGACCACGCGCAACCACCAGCCGAACCGCATCCTCCAACGACCACAGACCGGCCACAAACGCCGCAACCAACTCACCGACCGAATGCCCACCCACAACATCCGGCCTCACCCCAAACCACTCCCCAAGCCGATACAACGCCACCTCGACAGCGAACAACGCAGGCTGCGCAAACTCCGTCCGCTCCAACACCCCCGCATCCCCACCGAACATCACGTCCTTCAAAGGACGGTCAAGGAGGGCGTCCAGATGCGCACACACCTCATCCAACGCATCCGCGAACACCGGGAACGCCTCATACAACTCACGCCCCATACCAACCCGCTGACTACCCTGACCAGTGAAAACGATCCCGAGACGACCCTCCGCCACCGACCCCGCGACCACCCCAGGCCCACCCGACGCCAGCGACTCCAAACCGGTCAGGAAATCTCCACGCTCCCGGCCGAACACCACCGCACGATGCTCATGCAGAGCCCGGCCCGACAGCAACGACCAGCCCACATCAACGGGTTGAAAAGCCGATCCCCCGGCCACGTGATTCCGCAGCCTCTCGGCCTGCGCCCGCAGCGCCTCAGCACTCCGGCCCGACACCACCCACGGCACCATCACAGCCGTCGACGGCACATCCACAGGAGACCCGACCACCGCAGGCACCTGCTCCACGATCACATGCGCGTTCGTACCGCTCACACCGAACGACGACACACCCGCACGACGCGGCGTCCCATCCTCCCGGACAACCCACTCACGCGCCTCCGTCAACAACTCGACAGCACCCGCCGACCAGTCCACATGCGAACTCGGCTCATCCACATGCAAGGTCCGAGGCAACACACCAGCCCGCATCGCCATCACCATCTTGATGACACCCGCGACACCAGCCGCCGCCTGCGTATGACCGATGTTCGACTTGATCGACCCCAGCCACAACGGCTCCCCAGCAGAGCGCTCCTGACCGTACGTGGCAAGCAACGCCTGCGCCTCGATCGGATCACCCAACGTCGTACCCGTACCATGCGCCTCCACCGCATCGACGTCACCGGCCGACATTCCGGCACTGGCAAGAGCGGCACGAATCACCCGCTGCTGCGACGGACCATTCGGAGCCGTCAGACCATTGCTCGCACCGTCCTGGTTGACGGCCGAGCCGCGGACCACGGCCAGGACGTCGTGACCATTGCGACGCGCATCCGACAACCGCTCCAGCAACAACAGACCAACACCCTCACCCCACCCCGTACCATCCGCAGCCTCCGCGAACGCCTTGCACCGACCATCCACCGCAAGCCCACGCTGACGACTGAACTGCACGAAGGTGTCCGGTGACGCCATGACCGTGACGCCGCCCGCGAGTGCCATGTCGCACTCGCCCTGGCGCAGCGACTGCGCCGCCAGATGCAGGGCGACCAGGGACGCCGAGCAAGCCGTGTCGACCGTGACGGCGGGGCCTTCGAGGCCGAACGCGTACGACAGGCGGCCCGACATGACGCTCACGGCGTTGCCGGTGAGGACGTGGCTCTCGATGTCCTGTGGGACGGTGGACATGCGGGGGATGTAGTCGTCGCCGTTGGAGCCGACGAAAACACCCGCGCGGGCGCCGCGCTGGGTCGTCGGGTCGATGCCCGCGCGCTCGAACAGCTCCCAGGAGGCTTCCAGGAGGAGCCGCTGCTGCGGGTCCATCGCCAGGGCCTCGCGCGGCGAGATCCCGAAGAAGTCCGCGTCGAACTCGTCGGCGCCGTGCAGGAAACCGCCCTCGCGCACGTACGACTTGCCCGCGCTGTCGGGATCGGGGTCGTACAGCTCGGCAAGGTCCCAGCCGCGTTCGGCGGGGAAGTCGCCCATGGCGTCGCGGCCATCGGCGACCAGGCGCCACAGCTCCTCGGGTGAGCCGACGCCACCGGGGAACCGGCAGCTCATCGACACGATCGCGATGGGATCGTCGTCGTCCGCCGCGGCGGCCGGCGCGGGCGCGGCGGCGTCGGCGGTGACGCCGAACGCCTCCTGCGCCAAGTGGGCGGCGAGCAAGTCGGCGTTGGGGTAGTCGAACACCAGCGAGGGCGGCAGGCGCAGGCCCGTGGCCGCCTTGACGCGGTTGCGCAGTTCCACGGCGGTGAGCGAGTCGAAGCCCAGTTCGCGGAACGCACGGGCCGAGTCGATCGCCTCCGGCGTGGCGTGGCCGAGGACGGCGGCGGCCTGGGCTCGTACGAAGGCGACCAGAACGGCGGTGCGTTCCGCGGCAGGCAGCGGGGCGAGCCGCCGCATCCAGTCGGGACCGGTGACGGTGGCGGCGCCGGAGGTGTCCGTGGGACTGGCCGCGGGGCCGGCGGTCAGCTCCCGCACTTCGGGGATGGACGTGAAGAGCGGGTTGGGGCGGGCCGCGACGAAGCCGGGCAGGAAGGTGTCCCAGTCGAGGGCGGCGATGACCACGTTGGCGTCGCCGCGCTCGACGGCGTCGCGCAGGGCGGCCACGGCAGGCTCGGGCGGCATCGGGGGCATGCCGTCGCGCCGGGCCCGTTCGGACCGTACGGCGGTGTCGGCGAGGCCTGCGCCGTCCCAGGTTCCCCAGGCGATGGATGTCGCGGGCAGGCCGTCGGCGTGGCGCTGTTCGGCGAGGGCGTCGAGGTAGGCGTTGGCCGCGGCATAGTTCGCCTGGCCCGCGCTGCCGAGGGCCCCGGATGCCGACGAGTACAGGACGAACGCGTCCAGCTTCAGGTCGCGGGTGAGCTCGTGGAGGGCTGCGGCCGCCGGGGACTTGGGGCGCAGGACGCCGTCGAGACGGTCGAGGGTCAGACCGTCGAGGACTCCGTCGTCCAGGACACCCGCGGTGTGGACGACGGCCGTGAGGGGTGCTTCGGCGGGGATGTCGTCGAGGACCCTGGCCAGCGACGCGCGGTCCGCCACGTCGCACGCGACGATGGTCACGCGTGTGCCCGACTCCTCCAACTCCGCGCGGAGTTCGGGCGCGCCGGGCGCTTCGAGGCCGCGGCGGCTGGTCAGGACGAGGTGCGCGGCGCCCTCGCGGGCCAGCAGGCGCGCCACGTGCCCGCCGAGCGCGCCCGTGCCGCCGGTGACGAGAACCGTGCCGCGCGGCGTCCATCGAGCCTGCCGGGCCGGGTCGGCGCCCGCCGCCTCGCCCCTCAGGAGACGGCGTACGAAGACGCCGGAGCCGCGGACGGCGAGCTGGTCCTCCGCGCCGGGTCCCGCCGGTGCGTTCTCGGCGGGACCCGCCAGGATGGCGGTGAGGCGAGCGCCCGCGCGTTTGTCGTGGGTGGAGGGTACGTCGACGAGGCCGCCCCAGCGGTCGGGGTGTTCGAGTGCGACGGCCCGCCCGAGGCCCCACAGGTGGGCCTGGACGGGGTGGTCGAGGCGGTCGCTGCGTCCCGTCGACACGGCCCCCTGGGTGAGGGCCCAGAGCCGGGCGTCGGTACCGGTGTCGCCGAGCGCCTGCACCAGCGCCACCGTGGCCGCGAGCCCCGCAGGCACGGCTTCGTGGCCGTCCAGGGGTGCCTCGTCGAGGCCGAGCAGGGAGATGACGCCGGCGAGAGGGGTTGCGGGCGTCCCGGCGGCCTCCGTCACCCCCCGCAGCCGGTCCACCAGCGCCTCCCTGGTCGACTCTCCCGCGCCCAGGCGCAGGGGGACGGCCTCGGCGCCGGACTCGGTCAGGGCTTCATCGACCCCCGTGGCCCACGGGTGGTCTCCAGCGCTGTCGGGCAGGACGACGAGCCACCGGCCCGACAGACGCGCCGCCGGCAGTCGGCCGGCCGGGAGCGGCTGCCAGGCGATCCGGTAGCGCCAGCTGTCGATGACGGCACGCTCGCGCCGCTGCCGCCACCACGCGGACAGACCGGGCAGCACCTCGCTGAGCGCGCCCTGCGCCACGTCCCCGAGCGTGGACATCAGCTCGTCGACGTCCTCGCGTTCCACGGCCTCCCAGAACCGCGCCTCGTCCGCGTCGGGGGCGGCGGCCGTCGGCGCGCCGGCGGGGGCCCGGTCCTCGGTCAGCCAGAAGTGGGTGCGCTGGAAGGGGTACGTGGGCAGGTCGACGACGGTCCGGCCGGGCAGGAGCGCCTGCCAGTCGAGTTCGGCGCCGTGGGCGTGGGCGTCGGCGAGCGAGGCGGTCAGCCGCTCGGCTCCGCCTTCGTCGCGGCGCAAGGAGCCGAGCGTGACGGCCGGACTGTCGGTCGCGTCGATGGTCGCCTGGACCGGGACGGTGAGCACCGGATGCGGGCTCATCTCTATGAACAGACCGTGGCCTTCGGCCAGCAGGCCGCGGGTGGCCTGTTCGAAGAGGACCGTCCGGCGCAGGTTGCGGTACCAGTAGTCGGCGTCCATGAGGACGTCCTCAGCCAGCCAGTCGCCGACGAGGGTGGAGTACAGCGGGACGTCGGGCGAGCGGGGCGCTACCGGGGCGAGGACCCGCGCCAGGTGCTCCTCGATTGCTTCGACGTGGGCGGAGTGCGAGGCGTAGTCGACCGGGACGGTACGGGCGCGAATGTCGCGGGCCACGCAGAGCGCGACCAGTTCCTCCAGCGCCTTCGTGGCGCCGGAGACCACCACGTGCGCGGGGCCGTTGACCGCGGCGACCGAAAGATCGTCGCCCCACTGGGCCAGCATGGGCCGCACCTGTTCCTCGGGCAGCGGCAGGGACACCATGCCGCCGCGGCCGGAGAGTTCGAGGATGGCCTGGCTGCGCAGCGCCACCACCCAGGCCGCGTCCTCCAGGGACAGCGCACCGGCGACGCACGCGGCGGCTATCTCACCCTGGCTGTGGCCGACCACGGCGGCGGGCTCCACACCCGCCGCCCGCCAGACGGCGGCCAGTGACACCATCACAGCGAACAGCACGGGCTGGACGACGTCCACCCGGTCGAAGTGCTCGCCGCTCAGCTCGGCGAAGAGGTCCCAGTCCACGAACGGGCCGAGGGCGTCGGCGCACTCGTGCATGCGGGCGGCGAACACCGGTGATTCGCCGAGGAGTTCGTGGGCCATGCCCGCCCACTGCGAGCCCTGCCCGGGGAAGACGAACACGGGCCGGACCGTGCCGTCCGTGGTGCGTCCCGTCACCACGTTCCTGGCGGTCGTATCGCCCTGTGCCAGCTGTTCGAGCCCGGTGAGGATCTCCTCGCGGTCCCGGCCGATGACCACGCCCCGGTGTGCGAAGCGTGAGCGCGCCACGGCCAGCGACCAGGCGACGTCACCCACGCCCAAGTCCTCCTGGGCGCACAGGAGTTCATGCAGTCGCGTGGCCTGGGCCCGCAGTGCTGTCTCGCCCTTCGCCGACAGGGCCACCGGGACGACACCTGGGGCGACCGACGGCGTGACGGTTCCGGAGGACTCACCCGCGAAGGTTCCGGAAGGCCCGTCGTCAGCCGCGTCGACGCCTGCCTCACCGGGCGGCTGCTCGATGATGACGTGGGCGTTCGTACCGCTCATGCCGAACGACGAGACGCCCGCGCGGCGCGGTGCGCCGTCCGCGCGCTCGGGCCACGCGCGTGCCTCGGTGAGCAGTTCGACGGAGCCCGCCGACCAGTCGACGTGGCTGCTCGGTTCGTCCACGTTGAGGGTCTTCGGCAGGACGCCCCTGTCGATCGCCTGGACCATCTTGATGACGCCGGCGACTCCGGCCGCCGCCTGTGTGTGGCCGACGTTGGACTTGAGCGAGCCGAGCCAGAGCGGTTCGTGGCCCGCGGGCCCTCCGGGGCGGTCCTTGCCGTACGTGGCGATGAGGGCCTGCGCCTCGATCGGGTCGCCCAGCGTGGTGCCCGTACCGTGCGCCTCGACGGCGTCGACGTCGGCGGGCGACAGGCCCGCGTCCGCCAGGGCCGCTCGGATGACGCGCTGCTGGGAGGGGCCGTTGGGGGCGGTGAGACCGTTGCTGGCGCCGTCCTGATTGACGGCGGAGCCCCGTACGACGGCCAGAACGCGGTGGCCGTTGCGGCGCGCGTCGGAGAGGCGCTCGAGGACGAGCATGCCGACGCCCTCGCCCCACGCCGTGCCGTCGGCTGCCTGCGCGAAGGGCTTGCAGCGGCCGTCGGGCGCCAGGCCGCGCTGGCGGCTGAAAGCCAGGAATGAGCCCGGCGACGCCATGACCACGACGCCGCCCGCGAGGGCGAGGGCGCATTCGCCCTGCCGCAGCGCCTGGACGGCCAGGTGCAGGGCGACCAGCGACGACGAGCAGGCCGTGTCGACCGTCATCGTCGGGCCCTGAAGGCCGAGGGTGTAGGCGATGCGCCCGGAGGCGACGCTGGCGGCGGTGCCGGTGACGAGGTAGCCCTCCAGGCCGTCGCCGGCGTCGCCGAGGCGGGGGCCGTACTCCTGGGTCTCGGCGCCGACGAAGACGCCGGTGCCCGAGTCGCGCAGGGCGGCGGGGTCGATGCCGGCGCGCTCCAGGGCCTCCCAGGAGGTCTCGAGGAGCAGGCGCTGCTGCGGGTCGGTGGCGAGTGCTTCGCGGGGCGAGAGGCCGAAGAAGTCCGCGTCGAAGTCGCCCGCGTCGTGCAGGAAGCCGCCCTCGCGGACGTAGCTGGTGCCGGGCCGGTCGGGGTCGGTGTCGTAGAGGGCCGACAGGTCCCAGCCGCGGTCGTCGGGGAAGCCGGAGATGGCGTCCACGCCGTCGTCGACCAGCTGCCACAGCTCTTCGGGGGTCTGTACGCCACCGGGCAGCCGGCAGCTCATGGCGACGATGGCGATGGGCTCGTCGTCGGCGCGGCGGGCAGCGGCGGGGACGGGCGCGGTGTCGGCGCCGTCGAAGAGCTCGGCACGCAGATGGCGGGCGAGCGCGTCGGTGCTCGGGTAGTCGAAGACGGCGGTGACGGGCAGTCCGAGGCCGGTGGACCGCTGGAGGCGGCGGTGCAGTTCCACGGCGGTCAGGGAGTCGAGCCCCAGCTCCAGGAAGGGCCGTGACAGATCTCCGGGGCGTCGGTCGCCGTCGGGACCGCCGAGGACCGCGGCCACCTCCTGCGCCACCACGGCACGCAGACGCCGTTCCTGTTCGGCGCGTGGACGGGCTTCGAGGGCGGCCCGCAGGTTCTCGGGACCGGACCGGGACTCCGCGTCGGGCCGGACCTCCGAATCAGGCCGGGCTTCCGAGTTCGGCCGGCTCTCCACGTGAGGCCGGGCCTCCGGATGAGAATGGGCTGCGAATTCCTCGAAATCGCTCAATTTTCCACTCCGTAGCACCGGCCATGATGGCTTTCAGGATTTCCATGACTGCACTTCGGGTAAATTCCCTGACGCGCACCAGAGTTCCTGAACGCCCCGCAGAGAAATCTGCCCACAATACCGCCGCAGGCTAGCAGCGGGCCGCTGAGCACCCCTACCCCTAAGCAGCCCCTATGGGGCCCGCTCAGCGGGCAGATATAGGGGTGTCCCGGATTACTGCCCGCCTCTAGGGTCGGGATCGTGGAAAACGCTGTACGGGTTGAGAATCTGGTGAAACAGTACGCGTCCGACGCGCGCCGCGTGGTCGACGGCCTGAGCTTCGATGTGTACCGGGGCGAGGTGTTCGGCCTGCTCGGTCCCAATGGCGCGGGGAAAAGCACCACGGTGGGCATGATGACCACCCGGGTGCGGCCGACCTCGGGCAGCGTCGTGATCGACGGTGTGGACGTGGTCGCACGGCCGAGGGAGGCGAAGCGCTTGCTGGCCGTGGTGCCGCAGCGCAACAACCTCGACCGGTCGTTGTCGGTGCGGCAGAACCTGCTGTTCCACGCCACCTACCACGGCATGCCGCGCGCCGAGCGGCGGAAGCGGGCCGATGAGCTCCTGGAACAGATGGGCCTTGCGGACTACCGCAAGGCCAAGGCCGACGACATGTCCGGCGGGCAGGTGCAGCGCGTGATGATCGCCCGGGCGCTGATGCACCGGCCGAACGTGCTGTTCCTCGACGAGCCCGCGACCGGGCTCGATCCGCAGGCCCGTCTCTTCGTGCACGAGCGGGTCGCCGAGCTCGCCGAGCGCGGCGTTACCGTGGTCGTCACCACGCACGACATGGAAGAGGCCGCCAAGCTCTGCGACCGCGTCGGCATCGTGGACCGGGGCGCCCTGCTCGCGCTGGACACCCCGGAAGGCCTGGGCAAACTGCTGCCCGCGCACTCGACACTCGCCCTCACCGTGCAGTCGTCGCAGGGCGCGGCGCCCGTGGCGAAGCTGTTCTCCGGCCTTCCGGGGGTGCGCCAGGTGGACGAGGTGGACCCGGAGAACCCGCCCGCGGACGGCGGTTTCCGCTTCCGTATCTACACGGACACCGAGCCGGTGGCGGCGCTGCGCCCCGCACTCACGGCGCTGGCCGCCGAGGACCACCACGTGACGGATGTCGGCGTCGGAAAGGTGTCCTTGGAAGACGTCTTTCTCCACCTCACCGGAAAGAACCTGCGATGACTGCGACGACTTCGCGAGCCCCGGTATCGCCGGCCGGACGGCAACGGCAGATACACACCTTCGGCGCCATCCTGTGGCGCGACGTCTTTGTCGCTCTACGCCAGTTCCCGACGTTCATCGGGCAGGCCATCATCCAGCCGTTCTTCACCCTGTTCGTGTTCGGTGTGCTGCTGAGCGACGCCGGCTACGTGGACGGTGACTACAGCGCCGTCCTGCTGCCCGGAGTGCTCGCCCTGAACGGATTCCTCGGCGGCATGCAGAACACTGCGTTGCCACTCGTGGTCGACTTCTCCTACACGCGCGAGATCGAGGACCGGCTGCTTTCGCCCGTCTCGCTGCGTCTGGTGGCCGTCGAGAAGATTCTTTTCGGCGGGCTGTATGGCTTCGTGGCGTCGCTGATGATGACGCCGGTCGGCATGGTCCTCCTCGACCTGTCGTGGCCGATCAGCAAAACCGTGCCGGCTCTCGGCATCGCCGGGCTCGGCGCCCTCGCGGGCGCCTCGATCGGCCTGTGCCTCGGCACGTCGGTCAGCAGCGACAAGGTGGACGTGATGTTCACCCTCGTCCTGATGCCGTTGCTGTTCACAGGGTCGACGCAGTTCCCGCTGGGCGCCCTGGACGAGGTGCGCTGGTTCCAGGTGATCTGCGGCGCCAACCCGCTGTCGTACGCGAGTGAGGGGATGCGTGCCGTGACGTCCCCCGCTGTGGAACACGTGCCGCTGGCCGTCGCCCTGACCGTACTCGTCGGCGCCATCTGTCTCTTCGCCGCCATCGGTATCCGCGGGTTCCTGCGGCGCGCACAGTCCTGAGCCCTGGTCCACGGGCCGCGTACGCGCAGGGGCCCCGGAGTGGCTGCTCCGGGGCCCTTTCCGTATGCCCCTCTCGCCCGTCCGTCGTACGACCTCGGCGAGGTCAGTCCTCGGGCAGATCGATCGGTGCGAGTTCGGAGAACTGGTCACCGGGGCCGGGGTTCAACGGCATGGTGGCGCCGCCGAGGTGGGCCTGGACGCCCCAGACGGCGTTGAGTCCCGTCGTCACCGCGCCCTCGGCGAAGCCCGCGGTCCAGGAGACGTCGTCACCGGCGAGGAAGAAGCCGCGCTGGCCTCGTGTCAGGTCCTGCTGCATGAAGTGGGTGAACAGTCGTCGCTGGTAGCGGTAGTGGCCCGGCAGGTTCGCCTTGAACGCGCCTTGGAAGTGGGGGTCGGTCTCCCAGGTCACCGTGCGCGGGGGCGCGATGACGCGGGAGCGGACGTCCACGCCGGGATAGATGTCGGCGAGAACGTCGAGGACGCCGTCCAGGCGCTCCTCGGGGGACAGTGGGGCCATCTTCAGTGAGTCGTCGTTCCAGGTGTACGACAGGCACATCACGCCGGGGCGGTCCGGTCCCTCGTCGAAGAGGTAGACGCCGCGCGGCATGCGGTCGGTGAGGGTCGTACTCATCACCTCGCGGCCGGTGCGCGGGTCGCGCTCGCGCCAGAAGGGGCGGTCGACGAGGACGAACAGCTTGGACGAACCCATGTAGTGGCTGCGCTCCACCGCCGTCCACACGGGCGTGGGCAGCAGCGCCTGGTCGCAGCGGACGTTGGTGACCAGCGTCCGCTTGTGCGGGGTGAAGACGGCGACCGGGAAGGCACGGGCCGTGCCGTCCTGTTCGTGGACGACGATGCCGCGGGTGCTGCGCTCGATGCGTGCGACGCCGCCCCGGGGGCCGCCGCGGTGCAAGGATTCCAGGGAGGTGCCCGCGGGCCAGTGTGCGAGATCGTCGGGCGTGTGGGACCAGAGGCGCAGCGGCAGCTGCTGGGAGCCGCCGACGACGAGCTGGTGGTCGTCCTCGGCGCCGGTGTAGACGACCCGCAGGATCTCCAGCATGGAGTTGGGGAAGTCGGTGTCCCAGCCACCCGCGCCGAACCCGACCTGGCCGAAGATCTCCCGGTACTTGAAGGACTGGAAGGAGGGTGAGCTCGCGATGAAGCCGTAGAAGGACTGGTCGTCCAGAGCGCGCACCAGCGGGTTCCAGATGGCCTTGATGGCGGCGGTGTCCCGGCGGCGGATCGCGTCGTCCATGGCGAACAGTTCAGCGTGTTCCCGCAGGGTCTTGTCCCACGCCATGCCGACTTCCTGGTAGATGCCGGGGAGTTCGTCGGAACGCCGGGCGTAGTGCCGTGCGCCGTTCAGGGCGACGACGGTGCTGCCGCTCGCGGGGGTCAGTGGGTTGGGGAAGGGCCGTGTGGTGAGGCCGACCAGGTCCAGGTAGTGCCGCAGCGCCGTGGCAGACGCGGGGAAGCGCATGGCCCCGAGCTCGGCCACCGCGTCGGGTCCGCCGTCGAAGTTCGCCGAGCGCATGCGCCCACCGACCTGGCCGGCTTCGTAGACCGTGGGGCGCAACCCGAGGCGCATGAGTTCGTAGGCGGTGACGAGGCCCGATACCCCGGCGCCGATCACCGCGACCGGTGTCGCGAACTCCGCTGCGGGGATTTCGCCGAGTCCGTGTGGGCTCGACAGCCATTCGTCGTACGCGAAGGGAAAGTCCGGGCCCAGCATCGTTATGGAATCTGTGGTCCCGAGACGCGAACTGCCGTTGAGGGCGACCAACGGATACTCCTCTGACCGTCGTGGGGGCCGGCCCGGCGGTACGTAGCAGACAGACGGCCGTGGTGAGCCGGGCTCGGGCAGCAGGAGAAGGGGTCCGCGATCAGCACGTCCGGGCCTCGCCTCAGGGGAGCCGGCCTGGCCGCGAATCGCCTCCGATATACGGCACGTCTGATGTTGCCCTTGATTATGGCGACGGTTGGCGGGGGTGGAGAAACCCCTCATCGTCCCCTTACGCCTCCTACTCGCTCCCGGCCCGGTTTCTCGTGCGCGGGCGTGCAGGAAGGCGATCTTCAGGTGGCTGAAAATCGGTTGGCGGACTCACGAGACCGTTCACAAGTGAACTTATGTACGAGTGAGGAAAATTCGCGCGACACGCAATGGATACTTTAGTAGTGGGACCTCGATCCTGAAGACTGTACGCAAATCAGGCGAAGACTTGAAATGATCTATGGTGTCCGCACCGCGCACCCCGCACCGTTCCCGGGTGTTCAAGGCCACGCACCATTCACTGTGAAGGGAAGGGTTCATGCATCCAGGGCCGGACCGCCGGAGGTTCGCTGTGCATGACCACTGTCCGGGCGGTGCGCCCGGTGCGGCCCGGCCGGATCCCATGGCTCTGGAGATCCGGGACACGGCGGACGAGACGGCGCGGACGTGCGCCCCGTATACGGCGGACCAGGAGCGCGTGCTGCGCATCGAGCCACACGCGTGTGTCGCAGTGGTGTCCGAGGACAGTTCGTCGGACAGGTTCCTGGCCCGGCTCCTCGACGACAGAGCGGGCCGTTCCGTGTCCGTCTACGGCACGGACACGGCCACCGACCCCGCGGCCGTGCGACGGCTCGTCGGGGTCGGGTTCGATGACCTGTCCACGGCCGAGGAGCCCGTCCATGAAGTCCTGATGGCGGCCGGGAGACACCGAGGTCTGTCCCAGGAGGCCGCCGCACAGCGCACGACGGACTTGACGGACGTCCTTGACCTGCGGGCCGTCAAGCACGCCCCGCTCTCCGGACTCTCCCCCGGTCAGCGCTCCCGCGCCGCCCTGGGCCGCGCACTGCTGCACGTGCCGAAGCTGCTCCTGCTCCTTCGCCCTCTGGACGACGTGGACAGCGCGTCGGAGAAGATCATCTGTGGGGTGCTGAACCGTTATTCGGCGTCGACGGGGACCGTGGTGTTCTCCACCCGGTCGCGGCAGACCGCACACCACATGGTGGACCGTCTCATTCCGGCCCACGACGGCGAGGTGTGCTTCGGCTGCCGGGCGGCCGGCTCATGACCGGAACGCGAGGCCACGCCGGCCCCGCACCGGCGAGCCGCGCCCGCCCGCAGGAGACGTCCTCTTGCGCCCCTGCCCGCCGCCGCCGGGCTCAGCACGCGGTGTCCGCGAGCAGGTCGTGCGGCAGGTCCTTGCGGCGGGTGACGTTCAACTTCCTGTACACCCGCGTGAGATGCTGCTCCACCGTGCTGACCGTGATGAACAGTTTTCGCGCTATCTCACGGTTGCTGTGCCCGAAGGACGCCAGCGAGGCCACGCGCCGCTCCGCGTCGGTCAGCTCATCCGAGGGGCAGCCCTGCGCGGCCCGCTCGGGCACGCTCGCTTCACCGTCGCTGTACGGGAGCAGCTGCTCGCACAGCGACTCCGCCTGGGCGTCCCGCGCTATGCGCCAGGCCCGCCGCGCCATCATGCGCGCCTGCCCCAGCTCGCCGAGAGCGTGGTGCGAACGGCTGAGTGCACCGAGAACCCGTACCAGCTCCAGTCGGTCCTCGCACTCCTCCAGTTCCTCGATCGCCTCGTGCAGCGCGTGGTGGTGCCGCCGCAGCCCAGCGACCTCGGCGAGTACACGCAGGGTCAGGGCGCGTGTACGGGACTGGCCGGGCCCGCACTTGGCCAGCTGTTCCCTGACGAGACGGTCGGCCTCGGCCTCGCCGCCCGTGCGCAGGTGCATCTCGGCGGCAGCGGATCGCCACGGCACGAGCGCCGGTTGGTCGATGCCCCAGCGCGCCATCAGGTCACCGCACGTGAGGAAGTCGTCGAGCGCCGGCCGCACTCGCCCGGTGGCCGCGTAGAGCTGGCCGCGGGCGTTGATCAGCTCCAGGCCGTAGCGGGTCTCCAGGAGGCCGTCGGGGACGTGGTGGTCCAGGTAGGTCATGGCCTCCTCGTACTGTCCCATCGCGGTGTGCGCGGAGACGAGGGTGGCGAGGACCGAGCCGATGCCGACGCCCCAGCCGAGGGGGGTCATCCACGAGAGCGCGCTGATGCCGTGCCGGACGGCGTCGACGGCGTTGCCCTGTCTCAGCGAGATCTTGGCTCTTATCGCGGACAGCGGCGCCTGCCAGCCGGCGCCACCGAGCTTGGCGGCCTCGCGCAGCAGCGCGTCGCACCAGTGCGCGGCCCGGCCCAGCCGGTCGGAGTAGATGAGGACGGACAGCGAGCAGGTGAGGGCCTCCAGGGTGACGTCGCTCAACGGCGTGCCCTGCAGGACGGTCTCGGCCAGGTCGGCGGCCTGCTGGTCCACGCCGCGGGTCAGCACGGTGGTCAACGCGGTGCCCGCCCGGCTGCGCGGGTCGCTGCCGCGTACGGCAACGGACTCCAACGGAGCTTGAACGCTCGGCCAGTTGTCGGCGTCGACGCGCTGACGCAGGGCAGGGTAGGTGGTGCGCACCGCACCGCCTGCCAGGTACGTGGCGACGGCGGACGAGTCCTCGTAGGCGCCCTGGCACTTGCGGGTGATCTCGGCGGCCTCGTCGAACCGGCCCTGCCACAGAAGGCCCGCGAGGAGCACGGGCACGACCTGCTCCGTGAGCCAGCCCTCGTCGAACGCCTCGCGCAGCGCGCGTAGATGGGGTCCGACGGCGGAAGGGCGTACCCGCCAGACGAAGCGGGTGAGTTCGGCCAGTATCTCGCTGCGCCTGGGCCCTCGGGGGCACACCTCGTAGGCCAGGTGCAGACAGGCGATGGCGAGCGACACGTCCTCTTCGCGCCGGGCCCGGGTGGCCGTCTCCCACAGTACGTCGAGGGATTCGGCATCCGTGGCCTGGCCCGCGGCCACGATGTGGCGGGCGACGACGGGTGCTTCGGCGCCGCCGCGCCGCAGCAGTCCGGCCGCACGCCGGTGCAGGTTGATCCGGTCCTCGCGGGCCAGGTCTTCGAGCACGGTCGTCCGCACCGACGGGTGGCGGAACGCGCCCTCCTGAGTGAGCCCGGCGAGGTCGAGGGTGCGGCGGCTGAGCGCGACGGTGTCGTGGCCGAGGTCGAGCAGGGCTGCGAGCGTCGCGTCGGACGCGGTGTCGTCCAGGATCGCGAGCCCGCGCGCCACCGCGAGGACGGCGTCCTCACCCCGGTGCAGGCAGCTGATCACGGACTGCCGGAAGGCGTCGCCGATGCTGAGGGTGTAAAGAGAGGACAAGGAGGTGTCGGCGCTCGGACCATGGGCAAGGATGTCGTGGGTCAGAGCGCGGACGAGCAGCGGATTGCCGCCGCTGATCCGGTGCACGTCGGGAGCCAGGCGGCGGGCGGTGGCCTCGTCGAGGTGATCGCGCAGCATCTCGGCAGTGGCCCGCTCGCCGATGGTGGTGAGCCGCAGCTGGGTCAGGCGCGGGTGGCGGAGCAACTCGGCGCTGAACTCCGGCCGTTCGGCGTGCGGTCCGGTCCGCAGGCCGAGCACTGTGACGACGGGCTTGGCCCGCAGTTCGTGCAGGACGTGCTGGAGGCACTGCAGGGAAGGGATGTCGGCGTACTGGACGTCGTCGACGAGGATCACCAGCGGCTCGCCCTGGGCCTTGGCCCACAAGGCAGAGGTCAGCGACCGCATGGTGTGGGCACGTACGTGTTCCTCCCGCTCGCAGTCGGGGTCGCGCAGCATCGCGGTGAACCGCGCGTCGTCGAGCAGCTGCTCCACCCGCGTGGCTGCTTCGTCGTTCTGACGCTGCGTGTGGTCGTCATGCAGCAGCAGTTGACCGAAGACCGCCATCGGGGTCCTGCGCTCCGCGCGTGAGCCCGTGGCTCTGAGGACCGTCAGCCCGCGCGCCTCGGCCTGTTCGGCGACGCAGTTCAGTAACTCGCTCTTGCCGGTAGCCACCGGCCCTCTCACCACAGCTACCCGTGAAAGCCGCGCCGCACCGTCCCCCAGAACCTCCTCCAACAGAGCCCATTCATCGACTCGCTCGACCAGGCCCATAGCGCGGTTTCCTCCCCGTAAGAAATTAACGCAAAGTGCACTGGGTGCCCTATTCGCAAAACGTACTCGTCACGCACCCAACCGGAGCCGCCTTGCAGGATACCAAGGTTTATTCCAAATATCCTGGTCGAGGCTCAACAGCACCCGAGCAACAACACAACTATGACTGAATCTTGACGACGAGGTAGCCCCGAAAGAAGTGAGCCCACCCTCCAAATCAATGGTGACTCGCAACGTTCAGCCCTCCCCACTCAGGGGCCGGGTGTGGTAATAGGACCCCCGGAGGATTTCCTCACATCCGGAATTCTTAATTCCAAATGAAAGTGACGCGAAGAGGAACCGGCCACGCGATCGACCATGTCGATCATCCGGCCACCCTGTCCGGAAACGCCCCTGACCACCTACTGGACCAGGGACGCCCCGACGGGCACCCGGGGCCCGCCGGCCACCCTCCGCAGTGGCCCACAGGCCGCTCGTTCCGCCCCACTCGCGCCCGCACGACTCGGCGACGGGAAGCGCCGCTCCCCCTGCGCCATGCCGCCGAGACCGCCGGTACTGCCCCTGCTCCGATGCCGCGACGGCCGATCCGGGGCCGCTTGTGCTGCTGATAAGGGCTCCCGGCAACGGCCGCGACTGCACATCGATGACAATCCTACGGCCATTTGACGGAAAATTCGCCAAGGAGCTCCACGTGTTCAACCGCGACCGGTGACAACTCGACGTGGTCGCAAGCGGAGCCGTCCCGCACGACTGGGCGTTCACAGGACGTGACCGGGGGAACGCAACACCGCAAGGTGCGAGGTGCATCACATTGTTACGCCACTGTTTCACCTCTGCCCCATTCGTGCCGTATGAAAAAACCTCAAATCCCAGCGCCATGCGATTCGTAACTAGAAGGCACAGGTGCCGGCCATGGACGTACGCGCCCCAGGGGGGCATACGCGAACTGGACGCCCCGCTAGGGGACGCGTAGGGGTAGAGGGAGGCACGTACCACGGATAACGTCCGGCAGGAGGATCCACCGGCTCACGGAAGCAGCGTCAACGCTGGTCGGCGACGGCCACGCCCTCCCCGGGCTCCGAGAGGACTCCCCGCCTGCGGCACAACGGGCGGTCACCCGTGATTCTCCCGAGACGCGGCTCACCTTTCCGGGCGGCGGCCACCCCGGACGACGGGCGCCTCCCCGCCCGACGGCCGGAGTTCCCGTGCACACCAGACAGGTACAGCGCCCGGCGCCGGTCACCACCGGACAGGGCACGCCGATGTGACGCGCACGCGCGCAGACCGTAGAGGACGACGATGGCGAGAACGCACACCGCGGGTTCCGGCACCCCGACACCGCGGCACACGACAGGGAACGCGAACGCGGCACCGTACGGGAGCGTGCCCCGATGACCGTGACGGGCCCCGGCGCCGACGGGGTCGACACCTCGGGTCACGCCCTCGGCGGCCCCGAGGGCTTCGGGGAGGGGAAGCGCACCACCGTCACGGTGATCATCCCCACCTTCAACGAGGCTGCGAACGTTGAGGAGTTGCTCAGACAGCTCGCCGCCGCCGTGCCCGCGCATCTGGACTGCGAGGCCCTGTTCGTCGACGACAGCAGCGACGACACCCCGGCCGCGATCGAACGCGCCGCTCTCACCTGCCCGTTCCCGGTGAACGTCATCCACCGCGAGGTGCCCGAAGGCGGGCTGAGCGGAGCCGTCGTCGAGGGCCTGAAGGCCGCGACGTCGGAGTGGATCGTCGTCATGGACGCCGACCTCCAGCATCCGCCGTCCCTGATGCCCGAGCTGGTCGAGACGGGGCGCCGCACGCAGGCCGACCTCGTCGTCGCCAGCCGGTACGCGGGCGGCGGCAGCCACGCCGGGCTGTCCGGCCGCTACCGCGTCATGGTCTCCCGCACCTCGACCCTGGTGACGAAAGGGCTCTTCCGATCGGCGCTGCGCGGCATCAGCGACCCGATGAGCGGCTTCTTCGCCATCCGCCGCGGCATCGTGCACGCCCAGGCCGACATCCTCAAGCCCCTGGGTTACAAGATCCTGCTGGAGCTGGCCATCCGCTGCCGCCCCCGCACGGTCGCCGAGGTGCCGTTCTCCTTCCAGGAGCGATACGCGGGCGAGTCCAAGTCGACCGTCCGCGAGGGACTGCGCTTCCTCGCCCACCTGGTCTCGCTGCGCACCGCCACCCCGGCGGCCCGGATGGTGGTCTTCGGCCTCATCGGTCTGACCGGCTTCCTGCCGAACCTGTGCGGTCTCGCCGCGCTCACGGCCACGGGGATGCACTATCTGCCCGCCGAGGTGCTCGCCAACCAGTTCGGGGTGCTGTGGAACTTCGTCCTCATCGACGTACTCCTCTTCCGTGACCGGCGCGGGAACCGGCACTGGGCCGACCGCCTCGGACGGTTCGCACTGCTCGCCAACGCCGACCTGGTCCTGCGCATCCCGCTGATCGCGCTGCTCGTCGACGGCGCGGGCATGGAGGCCCTCCCCGCCACCGCCCTGGCCCTGCTCACGACGTTCGTCCTCCGCTTCATCGCCACCGAGCTTCTGGTCTACCTCCCCGGGCGCGGCCGGACCAAGCACGTGGACACCCCGCTGCCGCTGGAGAAGGAGGGCACTCCGTGAGCCTCGGGGCGCGCCCCGACGGCACGGACAGCGGCGCGCCGGCGCAGACGGACGACCGTGGCCTTGACCGACGGCGCGTCCGTGCACGAAGTATCCCGGTGGCTCGGACATCGCTCGACAGAGGTCGCCGTGGACCGGTACGGCCGCCTCACGCAGGACGGTCAGGAGCGCTGCCGTCAGGTCGTCGAGGCGGCCGTCGGCCCCTACATGCTCAGGTCAGCACATGCTCAGGTCAGCCCGAGCGACCGCAGGACGCGGCGCTGAGCCGGTGCTGAGTCGACGGGCCAGTAGACGTAGCAGACCCCTCCCGTGCCGCTCCTGACCTGCCCGTTCGCGTCGTAGCGCTTCGTGCGGAGCCAGATGTTCTCCCACTCACGCCGCCGGTAGACACGGCGCACCGCGTCGTTGGACGGCGAGGCGGGGTCGTTGGCGATCACGTCGCCGTCGGCCGTGAAGCCGATGACTGTCATCAGGTGGCCGGCTGTTCCGTACCCCGCGCCGGTCAGCTCGCCCTTGAGGAAGGACTGGGACGTGATGACCGGGACGCCCGCGCCGATCAGCGCCTCCAGGTCGGTCAGCGACCCGAGCCGGGTGACGACGGCGTTCATGTCTTTGTACGTCGCGGCGTAGGCGGCGTTGAAGGGCCAGTTGCCACAGCCCTCGTACTGATGGTCGAAGGTGTAGCGGGCCGCGTGGCAGACCTGCGGGTCGGCGAGGCCGGGCTTGACCCAGGCCAGGTCCTCCGGGGTGGGCTTGCGGCCCCAGTACTCGATGATCATCTGCGAGGAGGTGGGGCTGCACCAGGCCTCGCCCCCGTTGTCGTACTCCGGGTACTCCCCTTCATGGATGTTCTGCGAGTAGCGCGGCACCGTCAGCTCACGGGCGGTGCCGGGCGCCGCGGCCGGGACGGTGAAGCGGTCAGGGATGTCCGAGGCCATGGCGCCGGCCCGGTGGACCGTGGGCGTGAGGCGGGTGCCGGGGGTGCGGTGGAGGGTGAGCCTCAGGCGGTAGGACACCAGCCGCAGTCCGCTCGCCGCGTCGTCCACGGAGAGGGTGTCGGTCCAGACCGTGCTCCTGTCGTCGGTCTGGTCGTCCACGGAGGTGCGGCGGATGTCCGTGTCACCGGCGGCCCAGCGGCCCATCACGTACCAGGGCGTGTCCGTGCCGTCCGAGTAGCTGCCACGCAGCTCGATCTGGATCCAGGTGCCCTGAGGGGTGTGGGCGTTCCAGGACGCGATCACCTCGGTGGCGGGGACGGCCGAGCGGTGGACCGGGGAGGTCCAGGTCGCGTACTCCCAGGCACTGGTGGTGCCGGTGTGCGGGTCGGTGTAGTCGGTGCGTCCGGCGGGGGTGGAGATCACCAGGCCCGGCCGGGGGCCGGCGACGGCGCGGGTCCCGGCCGACGAGCCGCAGCGCCAGTCGGAAGAGGTGGTCCAGAAACGATTGTCCACGAGTGAGGCTGCCGCCGGGGATGAGTCGGTTCGGGAGGAGTCGGCGCTCGCCGGGGCGGCGGAGGCCGCGGTTCCCACTCCTGCCGCTGCCGCGATCGCGGCGGTGAGCACGGTTCTGCGTGAAGTCGGTCTGGTCATGGGCGAGACCCCCGGTCGTTGAGCGGAATGGGACTGCGGGTGCCGATCGGTGCGCCAACTATCGCGGGTCGGGGCCGGGTCCGGCCAGTGATTCGCCCCGTGCCGCAGCACCAATATTGGTCTGCTCCACTGACATGACCTGGACAGGGTCGTGCCAAGCCCGCAGGACTCGTAGGGTGGGGACCATGAACGACCTGGCGGACCACGCTCGCCGGCTGCTCTCCCTCGCCCCGTCCTGCGGACCGGTGCGGCTGATCGCCGTCGACGGCCACGCGGGGTCCGGCAAGAGCACCTTCGCCGGCCGCCTGGCCACGGCCCTCGGCGACGCCCCCGTGCTGCACCTGGACGACCTGGCCACACACGAGGAGCTGTTCGCCTGGACGAACCGGCTCCGGGCGCAGGTCCTGGATCCGCTCTCACAGGGAGAGCCCGCGCGGTACGCCCCGTACGACTGGACGGCCCGGCGCTTCGGGCCACCGAGAACACTGGACCCCGCCCCCGTGATGCTGATCGAGGGGGTGGGCGCGGGCCGCGCCGCGACGCGGCCGTTCCTCGCGGGGCTGCTGTGGATCGAGGGGGACAGCGAGGCGTCCTGGGAGCGGGGCAGGCATCGCGACGGCCCCGGGCTGTCCGACTTCTGGGACAGCTGGACCGTCGCGGAGCGGCGGCATTTCGCCGAAGACCCCTCGCTTCCCTTCGCGGATGCGGTGATACGGCGGGTGCCCACGGGGTACGCGTGGCTGGAAGGGCCTCGACCGACAGCGGTGGCGAGTCGGATCGTCACGGACAGTGAAGCCTGAGGGTTGCCGTACCCACCGGCAGGGAGCAGTCCCGTAGGCGCCCAACTCGGCTTGACCGAGGGGCCGTACAGGTCTTACGTTCTCAATGTGCGGCTTTTCGGAGCCCCCGCAGACGCGAAGCCCCCGGTTGTTCCCCCGTGATCGGGGGCTTCGTTCTGCCCTCTCGCCCCGGCGCGCGGAGCCCTTCACTCACCCTCGGTCACCGCCCCCCGATGCGCCGGTTACGCACTTAACCGCTCACTCCCTGTACAGGTACGATGCCTCTCGGGTGTGGTCAATTCCCGTCTCCGGCACGGTGATTAGGTGTGCCGCGCTGGGCATGCTGTGCGGGCGGGACATTCTGGGGGCACGGTTTGTGGGGGACCTGATGGACATCGGCACGCCGGGCGCGCAGGCCCCGGCCGACCTTGCCTGGCTTCGCGGAGTGGACGCCTACACCATGGGCGCGTATCCGCAGGCCGAGGAAGAGTTCAGAACCGCGGTACGTCTCGATCCCGGCATGGCGGACGGCTGGCTGGGGCTGCACGCGCTGCGGATCGACACCACCACCGCGCTGTTACGCATGTTCCGCCATCGCGACCGCTTCGGCGAGCAGCGCACCCGCCATCACCGCACGCTCAACTCGTGGTACTGGCTGGGGTGGTGGGTGCAGCCGGTGCTCGAGAGCCCGCGCGATCTGCTTCTCGCGCATGCCTCGCACTGGCTGGACGGCCGCCATGTGCCGGAACTGGACCGGGCGTTGGCGGGACTGCCGCCGATCGACGCCGATCCCCAGGTGCGCTTCCTGCATGCCTGCCGCTCGTACCTGGTCAAGGACTGGGAGCAGCTCGTACGCACCACGGAGCGGCTCGTCGACGATCCGCTGCTCGGCATCGAGGCCGGGCTCTTCGGTGGGATGGCGCGGGTGCGCCTGGAGATGTACGGGCAGGCGGAACCTCTCCTGTCCGCCGCGCTGATGCGCTGTCGCAGCGAACAGCCGCAGCGCAAGGAACTGCGCTACTGGCTGGCGCGGGCCCACGAGGGCACGGGGCGCAGCGCGGCGGCCCTGCCGCTGTACCGGGCGGTGCACCGCGTGGACCCGGCGTTCATGGACACCTCGGCCAGGCTCGCGGCGATCTCCGAGGGAGACGGTTACGACGAGGCCGCCGATCTCGCCGCGGTCACGCTGGCCGGCTTCGGTTCGGACGGCTCGGGCGTGGAGGCCCGGACGGACGGCGACATGGCGCTCGGCACCGACCTGGTGGAGGGCCGTGAGCCCTGGCTCGGCGGCGACCCGGAGATCCCGCCCGGTGCCGTGGTACCACCGTCCGGGCCCGGCGGTAACGGGGCACGGGCGAAGCTGGGTGCGACGCGGGCAGCCGTCTTCCCGGCGGGGCCGAGCGACCCGGTGATGCTTGCGGAGGCCTTGGCCGAACTCGAGCGCATGGTCGGACTCGAACCGGTGAAGCGCCAGGTCAAGGCCCTGTCCGCACAGCTGAACATGGCGCGTCTGCGAGCCGATCAGGGACTTCCGGTGCAGCCCCCGAAGCGCCACTTCGTGTTCTCCGGCCCTTCCGGGACGGGCAAGACCACGGTGGCCCGCATCCTGGGCCGGGTGTTCTACGCACTCGGCCTGCTCGGCGGCGACCACTTGGTGGAAGCCCAACGGTCGGACCTGGTGGGCGAGTTCCTCGGGCAGACCGCCGTGAAGGCCAACGAGCTGATCGATTCGGCGCTCGGCGGAGTGCTGTTCGTGGACGAGGCGTACAGCCTCGCCAACTCGGGGTACAGCAAGGGCGATGCGTACGGCGACGAGGCCCTGCAGGTCCTCCTCAAACGGGCTGAGGACAACAGGAACCACCTGGTCGTCATCCTCGCCGGCTATCCGGAGGGCATGGACCGGCTCCTCTCCACCAACCCGGGACTCTCCTCACGCTTCACCACGCGGGTCGACTTCCCGAGTTACCGTCCCCTCGAACTCACCGCGATCGGCGGGGTGCTGGCCTCCGAGAACGGCGACGTATGGGACGAGGAGTCCCTGGACGAGCTGCGCAGCATCAGCGGTCATGTGGTCGACCAGGGCTGGATCGACGAGCTGGGCAACGGCCGTTTCCTGCGTACCCTGTACGAGAAGAGCTGTGCTTACCGCGATCTGCGGCTGTCCGGTTACGCCGCCGCGCCGACCCGGGACGACCTGGCCACGCTGCGGCTGCCGGATCTGATGCAGGCGTACGGCGAGGTGCTGTCGGGGCGGGGCCCGATCGGCCGCGGGACACAGGAGCCCGGAGGCCTTTAGGGCGTGGTGCCGCAGGACGGCCCCGGCGGGACCGTCCTGCGGCGGCGTCAGCCGAGAGGAGCCATGACCGTCGGCGTCTCCACCGTGCGGCGGGGCACCGAGACGCGGTGGGCCGGGTCGCGGACCTCCCCCACGAGCATCTCCAGGACGTCCTCCATGGCGACCAGACCGAGCACCTTGCCCGACGCGTCGGCGACCTGGGCGAGATGCGTGGCCGCACGGCGCATGACCGTCAGGGCGTCGTCCAGGGGGAGTTCCGCCCGTACGGTCGCCATCGGGCGCCAGATCTGCTGCGGAACGGCCCGCTCGCCGTCCTCCAGCTCCAGGACGTCCTTGACGTGCAGATAGCCCATGAACGGGCCGCCGCCCTCCGCGCAGACGGGAAAGCGTGAGAAGCCGGTCCGTACGGTCAGCTCCTCGACGCTGCGCGGGGTGACGGAGGGGTCCACCGTGACCAGGGACGCCCGGTCGAGCAGCACGTCGGTGACGGGCCTGCTGCCCAGTTCGAGGGCGTCCCCGAGGCGATCCCGCGCCTCGGGTTCCAGCAGGCCTGCCATGCCCGCGTCCTCCACCAGACGGTTCAGCTGTTCGCTGGTGAAGACGGCCTCGACCTCGTCCTTCGGCTCGACCTTGAAGAGCCGAAGGACGAGCGTGGCGCATGCCCCGAGCGCGGAGGTGACGGGCCGGCAGAGCCGGGCGAAGCCGACCAGGCCGGGGCTGAGCCACATCGCGGTCTTCTCGGGGGCGGCCATGGCCAGGTTCTTCGGGACCATCTCGCCGATGACGAGGTGGAGGAAGACCACGGAGACGAGGGCGACCGCGAAGCCGAGCGGATGCACGAGCCCTTCGGGCAGGTGCGCCGCCTGGAAGACCGGTTCCAGGAGGTGGGCGACGGTCGGCTCCGCCACGGCGCCGAGCGTGAGGGAGCAGATGGTGATGCCGAACTGTGCGGCGGCCATCATCTGCGGCAGGTTCTCCAGGCCGTACAGGACCTGTCTGGCGCGGCTCGACCCACCTGCCGCGAGGGGTTCGACCTGACTGCGCCGTACGGAGACGAGCGCGAATTCGGCGCCGACGAAGAAGCCGTTCGCCAGCACGAGGAGACCGGCGAAGACCAGCTGTACGAGGCTCATCGCACGGCCTCCAGCAGTTCCTGGGTGAGCCGTTCCGGCTGTTCGTGCCGCTGCGGCCGGCCCGCCGGAGCCGACGGTATGTCCGCCAGACGGACGAAGCGGACCTGTTCGGCACGGTAGTGACCGACCTGGCGGACGGCGATCCGCCAGCCGGGCAGCTCGGTCCGGTCACCGGGTGCGGGGATGCGTCCCAGCAGATCGGCGACCAGCCCCGCCACTGTCTCGTACGGCCCGTCGGGCACGTCGAGGCCTATCCCCCGCAGGGTCAGCACCCGGGTGCTGCCCTCCACGTCCCAGCCGGAGCGTCCGTCGTCGGCGACGACGGGCGTCAGCTCGGGGCGGTCGGCGCCCTCCACGTCGTGCTCGTCCCGTACCTCGCCGACGAGTTCCTCGATGATGTCCTCGAGGGTGACGACACCGGCGGTGCCGCCGTACTCGTCGACCACGACGGCGATCGGCTGCTCGCTGCGCAGCCGCTGGAGCAGCTGTTCGACGGGCAGGGACTCGGGCACCAGGAGAGGCGGCACGGCGATCCGGCTCACCGGGGTGCGCAGCCGGTCCGGGGAGGGGACGGCCAGGGCGTCCTTGAGGTGGACCATGCCGACGACCTCGTCGATGCGGTCGCGGTAGACGGGAAACCGGGACAGGCCGGTGGCCCGCGTGAGATTGAGGACGTCCGCCGCGGTCGCGGACGCCTGCAGCGCGCTGACCTTCACCCGCGGGGTCATGACGTGCTGCGCGGTGAGACCGGCGAGGGACAGGGTCCGCACGAAGAGATCGGCGGTGTCCTGCTCCAGGGTGCCGGCCTCGGCGGAGTGCCGGGCCAGGGAGACGAGTTCGCCCGGGCTCCTGGCGGAGGCGAGTTCTTCGGTGGGTTCGACGCCCAGCAGCCGGACCAGCCGGTTGGCGACGGCGTTCAGAGCGGTGATCACCGGTCGCAGGAGGGTCGAGAAGAGGTGCTGGGGCCCGGCGACGAACCGGGCGACCTGGAGCGGCCGGGAGACCGCCCAGTTCTTCGGTACGAGCTCGCCGATCACCATCTGGACGGCGGAGGCGAACAGCATGCCGATCACGACGCTCACCCCGGGAACGGCCCCTCGGGGCAGTCCGGTGGCGGTGAGCGGTCCGGCGAGCAGCTGGGCGAGCGCCGGTTCGGCGAGCATGCCGACGACCAGCGAGGTGATGGTGATGCCGAGCTGGGTGCCGGAGAGCTGGAACGAGAGTTCGCGCAGGGCGGCGACGACGGTACGGGCCCGGCGGTCGCCTTCGGCGGCGGCGCGTTCGGCGTCCTGCCGTTCCACCGTGACGAGCCCGAATTCGGCTGCCACGAAGAACCCGTTGGCGAGGATGAGAAGGAATGCCGCGAGAAGCAGCAAGAGGGGGGTGGTCATGCCGCCGCCTCCGGAGAGAGGGCGGCGCAGGTACTACCGGACGATCCGTCCATTGCTGGAGGGAGTCACTCCTTGGGTCGCAGGAAATGCCCCGCAGGCCTTGAGGGCCTTCTGGTGCGGGGCGGGGCGCACCCGGTGCGCCACCGGTCCCAGAATAATCGGGATCGGGCCGTACGGGGCAGAGGGCTCAGCTGTTCTCCGTGGCGTCGTTCACTCCGCTGCCGTGGAATTCGGCGAGAGCGCGGAGTGTCCGGGCGTCGCTGATGGCCCGTTCTCTGGCGATTCCGGGCTGGATGCCGAGTGCGGGCATGCTGGTGCCGTCGCTGAGATCGAGGAAGACCCACGGGTCACCGGCGCGCAGATTGACGCGCAGAATCTGCGCCCAGGCGAGTCGGCGGGTGCGGGTGATGTTGACGACCGTGACCCCCGCCTCGTCGACGGTGATGCGGGGCCTGCTGAGCAGGGCGAGGACGCCGAAGAACAGCAGGGCCACGAAGACGAAGCTGGTCCGTTCCCCCGCGCTGAGGTTCTCCAGGATCATCGCGACCGCGGTGATGACGACGAACATCGCCGCCCCCACGGCCAGCAGGACCACTCGGGTGAGAGTGGGCCTGAAGGTGGCCGGAAGGGCAGGGAGTCCGGGCGGCCGGGGCGCGGGGTCGGACATGGCGGCGCTGTCGTCCTTAAGGTGTGCTGTGGTCCGGCTCAGGGGTCTGGGTCCGGCTGGGGCCTGCTGTCAGAGGCGGCAGGCGTGGATGGCCGTCGTGAGGATGGCGCGCGCACCCAGCTCGTACAGATCGTCCATGATCCGCTGGGCCTCCTTGGCCGCGACCATGGAGCGTACGGCGACCCAGCCCTCGTGGTGCAGCGGGGAGATGGTGGGCGACTCCAGGCCCGGGGTGAGGGCTACGGCGCGCTCCAGGTGCTCGACGCGGCAGTCGTAGTCCATCATCACGTACGAGCGGGCGACCAGGACGCCCTGCAGACGGCGCAGGAACTGCTGCACCTTGGGGTCCTCCGCGTCAGCTCCCCTGCGGCGGATCACGACGGCTTCCGACGTCATGATCGGCTCGCCGATGACCTCGAGTCCGGCGTTGCGCAGGCTGGTGCCGGTCTCGACGACGTCGGCGATGACCTGGGCGACACCGAGCTCGATGGCGGTCTCGACCGCGCCGTCGAGGTGGACGACGGCGGCCTTGACGCCGACGTCGGCGAGGTGTGCCGCGACGATGCCCTCGTAGGACGTGGCGATCGTCATGCCGTCGAAGTCCTGGGGGCCGGTGGCCGTGCCGGGCTTGGTGGCGTAACGGAAGGTCGAACGCGCGAAGCCGAGCTGGAGGATCTCCTCGGCGTCGGCACCGGAGTCCAGCAGCAGGTCGCGGCCGGTGATGCCGATGTCGAGGCGGCCCGAGCTGACGTAGATCGCGATGTCGCGCGGCCGCAGGTAGAAGAACTCGACCTCGTTGGTCGGGTCGACCAGGACGAGTTCCTTGGACTCTTTGCGCTGCTGGTAGCCGGCCTCATGGAGCATCGCCATCGCAGGTCCGGAGAGTGAACCCTTGTTGGGAACGGCGATGCGCAGCATGAGGTCGGGTTTCCTTTGTGCGGAGGGATGGTGCGGAGGGATCTTCGGGAGATGCGCGGGTGGCTCAGAGGTGGGCGTAGACGTCGTCGAGGGAGATTCCGCGGGCGACCATCATCACCTGGACGTGGTAGAGCAGCTGCGAGATCTCCTCGGCGGCGGCTTCCTTGCCCTCGTATTCGGCGGCCATCCAGACCTCGGCGGCCTCCTCGACGACCTTCTTGCCGATGGCATGCACTCCCTTGTCCACCAGCTCGGCGGTGCGGGAGGTGGAGGGGTCGCCGTCGGCGGCCTTGAGCTGCAGCTCGGCGAAGAGCTCTTCGAAGGTTTTGTTCGCCATGATGGTCCTTAGAATACGGGGTCGTGGAGCGCCGCTCAGCGCCAGGGTTCGCTGACGGTGCGCAGTGTGGCGGCGGTCGCCACGGCGGCGGTGACCGCTTCGTGCCCCTTGTCCTCGTTGGAGCCTTCGAGTCCGGCCCGGTCCAGAGCCTGTTCCTCGTTGTCACAGGTGAGCACACCGAAGCCGACGGGGACTCCGGTGTCGACCGTGACCTGGGTGAGGCCGTTGGTCACGCCCTGGGACACGTATTCGAAGTGGGGAGTGCCTCCGCGGATGATCACCCCGAGGGCGACGATCGCGTCGTAGCCGCGGCCGGCGAGCACCTTGGCCACCACGGGGAGCTCGAAGCTGCCGGGGACCCGGAGCAGGGTCGGCTCGTCGATGCCCAGGTCACGCAGGGCACGCAGGGCCCCGTCGACGAGTCCGTCCATGACCTTCTCGTGCCACTGGGCAGCGATCACCGCAACCCTCAGGTCTCCGCAGTTGCGTACGGACAGTTCGGGTGCGCCCTTGCCGCTCATGTCTCTCCTGTGTGTTCGTCGGTGCTTACTGGTTGCCGCAGGCCGACGCGGGGGCGTCGAGCCAGGGCAGGTCGTGTCCCATCCGGTCCCGCTTGGTGCGCAGGTACCGCAGGTTGTGCTCACCGGCCTGTATGGGCATGGGTTCACGCCCGGTGATCTCGAGCCCGTGCCGTACGAGCGCGGCGGTCTTGTCCGGGTTGTTGGTCATCAGGCGCAGGGTGCGCACGCCGAGGTCCCGCAGGATCCGGGCGCCCGCCGCGTAGTCCCGGGCGTCGGCCGGCAGCCCGAGTTCGAGGTTGGCGTCGAGGGTGTCGGAGCCGAGCTCCTGGAGTTCGTACGCGCGCAGCTTGGACAGCAGCCCGATGCCGCGGCCCTCGTGCCCGCGCAGGTAGACGATGATCCCGCGGCCCTCGGCGGTGACGCGTTCCATGGAGGCGTGCAGCTGGGGACCGCAGTCGCAGCGCTGGGACTGGAAGATGTCGCCGGTCAGGCATTCGGAGTGGACCCGGACGAGGACGTCCTGGCCGTCTCCGATGTCACCGTGGACGAGTGCCACGTGCTCGACGCCATCGGTGACGGAGCGGTAGCCGTACGCGGTGAACAGGCCGAAGGCGGTGGGCAGCCGGACCTCGGCCTCGCGGCGCACGGTGGGCTCGGAGCTGCGGCGGTAGGCGATCAGGTCCTCGATGGAGATGATCGTGAGGCCGTGCTTGCGGGCGAACGGGACGAGTTCGGGCAGCCGCAGCATCACGCCGTCCTCGCCCGCGATCTCGACGATGGCGCCGGCGGGACGCAGCCCGGCGAGCCTGGCCAGGTCGACGGCGGCCTCGGTGTGGCCGTTGCGGACGAGTACGCCGCCGGCGCGGGCGCGGAGCGGGAAGACGTGGCCGGGGCGTACGAAGTCGCCGGGGCCGGCCCTGCCGCCCGCCAGCATCCGGAGCGTGGTGGCGCGGTCGGCCGCGGAGATCCCGGTGGTCACGCCGTGCTCCGTGGAGGCGTCCACGGAGACGGTGAAGGCCGTCTTCATCGACTCGGTGTTGTGCGTGACCATCTGCGGTAGTTCGAGACGATCAAGCTCGTCGTCCTCCATGGGCGCGCAGATCAGACCGCGGCACTCGCTCATCATGAAGGCGATGATCTCGGGGGTCGCCTTCTCGGCGGCGATGACGAGGTCGCCCTCGTTCTCCCGGTCCTCGTCGTCGACGACCACGACGGGCCGTCCTGCGGCGATGTCCCGGACGGCCTGCTCGACGGGGTCGAGCGTGAGGTCCTCGAGGGTGCGGTCGTGCAACCAGGTGGGCTGGGCAGTCATACCGTGGCTCCTTCCAGAGCGGGTGTCCGCGTACGCAGCCACCAGTCGCGCATGCCCCACAGGACGAGGGCGCCGTAGACGACGTAGATGAAGCCGGAGAAGGCGAGTCCGCTGTGGAAGTTGAGCGGTACGCCCACGAGGTCGACGAGCAGCCAGGCGAACCAGAACTCGACCATGCCGCGCGCCTGGGCGATCATCGCCACGAGCGTGCCGGCGAAGATGTAGGCATCCGCCCACGGGCTCCAGGAGAGCGACGGGAAGGCGGTGAACAGCCCGCCGACGGCGAGCGTACCGAGCACGGCGCCGCCCACCAGGTACCCGCGCTCGCGCCAGGTGGCGAAGCGTACGGCGATGGACCCGTCCTGCGCCTGCTGCCTGCCGCGGGTCCACTGCTGCCAGCCCCAGACGGCGACGGCGATGACGATCAGCTGCTTGCCGACGCTGCCCGCCTGCTGCACGGAGACGTTGGCTGCCACCAGGACGACACCGGACAGGAGCTGGGCCGGCCAGGTCCAGACCGAGCGGAGCCAGCCGAGGGTCAGGGCGATCAGGCCGATCGTGTTGCCGATCATGTCCGACCAGATGATGTGCTGCCCGAAGGCGGTGAACGCCTCCGAGTTCAGCCAGTCCAGGGCGCTCATGCGACGGGCTCCCCGGATTCCGGCGCGGCGCCGTGGCCGAGCAGCCGTTCGACGTACTTCGCGAGGACGTCGACCTCGAGGTTGACCGGGTCGCCGGGCTCCTTGATGCCGAGCGTGGTCAGCGCGAGGGTGGTGGGGATGAGGCTGATGGTGAAGTAGTCGGGGCCCGCCTCGACGACGGTCAGGCTCACGCCGTCGACGGTGATCGAGCCCTTCTCCACCACGTAGCGGGTCAGCCCGGCGGGCAGGGAGATCTTGACGATCTCCCAGTTCTCGGAGATCCGGCGCTCGACGATGCGGCCTGTGCCGTCCACGTGCCCCTGGACGATGTGCCCGCCGAGGCGGCCGCCCAGAGCCATCGGGCGCTCCAGGTTGACCCGGGAGCCTGCCTCGAGGGCGCCGAGGCTGGAGCGGTCCAGTGTCTCGGCCATGACGTCGGCGGTGAACTCGTTCTCCCCGAGGTCCACGACGGTGAGGCAGACGCCGTTGACGGCGATGGAGTCGCCGTGCTTGGCGCCCTCGGTCACGACGGGGCCGCGAAGTCGGAAGCGGGAGGCGTCGTCGAGCTTCTCGACGGCGGTGACCTCACCCAGTTCTTCGACAATTCCGGTGAACACTCAGTTTCCCTTCCGAGCAGGGACGGGGACGGCGGTGATGCGCAGATCGGGGCCGATACGGACGGTCTCGGTCACGTCGAGGCGCAACGCCTGGGAGATGGTGGAGATTCCGGCGTCGGCAAGGGCTGCCGGGCCCGCGCCGAGGAGGACCGGGGCGAGATAGCCGACGACGGTGTCGACCGCTCCCGCCGCGACGAAGGAACCGGCCAGGACCGGCCCGCCTTCGAGGAGTACGGAACGGATGCCCCGGCCGTGGAGGGCAGCGAGCAGGGCGCCGATGTCCAGGCCGGGCCCGGTGGCGGCGCGCGGCAGGCGCAGCACGGCGTCCTCGGGGAGGTGGCTCGCGTCGGCGTCGTCGGCGACCGCGATCAGGGTGGGCGCGGTCCCGTCGAGGACCCGGGCTCCGGGCCGGACGGCGGTGGCGCCGGTGTCGACGACCACCCGGAGCGGCTGGCCGGCGCCCTTGATGCCGCGTACGCCCAGCTGGGGGTCGTCGGCGCGGGCGGTGCCGGAGCCGACCACCACGGCGTCCGCCTCGGCACGCAGCCGGTGGACGTCGGCGCGGGCCTCGGGGGAGGTGATCCAGCGGCTGGTGGCGTCGGCGGCGGCGATCCGGCCGTCGAGGGCCGCCGCGTACTTCCACAGGACGTACGGACGGCCCAGGCGGACCGAGGTCAGCCAGGCGGTGTTGCCGGTCTCCGCCTCGTCGGCGAGGAGGCCCTGCTCCACCTGGACGCCTGCGGCGCGCAGGGTGTCGGCACCGCCCGTGGCCTGCGGGTTCGGGTCGCCCACCGCGTAGACGACACGGCGGACGCCGGCCTCGACGAGTGCCTGGGCACACGGGCCGGTGCGTCCGGTGTGGTTACAGGGTTCGAGGGTGACGAAGGCGGTGCCGCCCCGGGCCCGCTCACCGGCCTCGCGCAGGGCGTGGATCTCGGCGTGCGGCCCTCCGGCGCGCTGGTGGAAGCCTTCACCGGCCTGTTCCCCGGCGGCGTCGAGGACGACGCATCCGACGACCGGATTCGGGCTGGTGGAGCCGAGTCCGCGGGCTGCGAGCGTGATCGCCCGCCGCATGGCGGTTCTTTCGGCTGCGGTGGCCACCGGGTCCTCCTGCCTCTTCGGGCACGGACTCCGGGGCCTGTCGATGACGACAGATGAAGCGGAACGCAACAGGGGAACGCCGAAAACCGGCTGCACGGACGAGGTGATCCGGAGCATCCCGAAAACCCGTCCGCCGACGGCGGCGTACCTGTGACAACCCGCCGCGCACTGCCTCCCATCCGGACTTTCACCGTCGGTCCAGGAATCTCACCTGGTCAACCGGCCGCTGGATGCGGACGGGTCGCGGACTATAACCGCCGGCTCGGAATTACACCGACCCCGGAGTGCGCTGCTGCTGGTACAGCACTCATTCTGCCACGTCTGGCTACGGTCCATGCGGGTGACTTCTGTGGGACAGCTCACAGAGCGTGTGCGCGGGCGGTGGGAACAGTGATCACGGGCGGGCCTGGCGGAGGCTGCCCCCAGCCCCGAACCGGCTCCGGGCCCGGCGTCGCGAAGTTAACCGGCCAATACTTGTCGCGCCCATGACATGTCACTGCTTCTGCGGGACCGTCCAGAACAGGCCCGGTCCCGCGTCCCGCCGCGTGCGCGGACCTCAGCCGCACCCCCACACGAACGCGGCACAAAGGAGTGACATGCGGCTCGCACCGAAACTCTCCTGTATCACCGCCCTGGCCGTCGCGGCCGTTGCCGGTGTCTCCACCGCCGCAAGCGCGATGGACCTCGCAGCATCCCAGAAGGTGGACGGCTCCATCACCGTCGCGGGCTCCACCTGCACCTGGGAAGACGCCACCGCCAGCGCGGACCCGCCCTCGGCCCTGACCGTCGACCACTCCAGCGTCAACAGCGGCGTGAGCTGCACCGGTGGCGCGAGCGCCTCCCTCAACAGCGACGCGACGCTCACCTTCGACGACGAGGCCGGGACCGCGACGTCCGACCTCATCGACATCACGGTGAACCAGAGCATCGTCTCCTGCTCCTACAAGGCCCCGAACGTCACATGGAGCCGCGACGGTTCGACCCGGACCTACCAGAACCAGACGTTCACCGCGTCGAAGAGCTCGGGCAGCTTCCTCTGCCCGTCCTCAGTCACCCTCGACCCAGGCGCCGCTTCCCTGAGCTTCCACTGACCCGGCCCGCCCCGATACGGGCTTCCGGTCCGACCTGGACCGCAGCGCACGCCGGGCGGCGTGGCGGATGATCCGCCGCGAGGAGAACGTGGACGAGTAGGTTCCGTGCACACGGAGGCCCTCACCGGGCGCCGGTTCGGCGCCCGGTGGGGCCTCCCTCGTACGTTGCTCAGCCGGCGACGAGCCCGACGAACCCAGCCCAGGCGGTGGGCCCCACGGTCAGCACCGGGCCATCGGACTGCTTCGAGTCCCGGATGTGTACGCGGGCGGCTTTCGCAGCGACTTCAACGCACTCGCCGCCGTCGCCGGTGCTGTAGCTGCTCTTACGCCAGGCGACCTCGATGCATTCGCCACCTTCAGCCCCGCTGTAGCTGCTCTTGAACCAAGCCAGCCCTTGCGTGACAAGAGCGTCAGTGGTCTTCATAGCTCTCCCAGCAACTTCTCGATGAACACCAGAGACTCCTGCGGAGTCAGAGCCTGCGAACGGATGATCCCATAGCGTGCCGCCACGGAGCGCACCTCGTCGCGATCGGTCAGCAGGATGCTGCGTCCCTGCACCTCCAAGTAGGCAATTTGCTCGCCACTCCTGCGCGTAATCAAGGTGAACGGCCCATCCAGCCCGGCGTTGTCGTCGCGCACCGTCGGCATGACCTGAATTTCGACGCTCCGCTGACGCCCCACAAGCAGAATCTGCTCAAGCACGCCCCGCAGCACCACCTTCCCTCCGAACGGCCTCCGCAGCACCGCCTCCTCGATCACGAAGCTCGTCAGGGGTGCGGGCCAGCGATTCAGAACCTCCTGCCGAGCAATGCGTGACAACACGCGCTGCTCGATGGTGTCTTGATCCAGTAGCGGCCGTCTCATCGCGAGGAGGGCGCGGGTGTACTCCTCAGTTTGCAAAAGTCCAGGTACTGCGCTCACGGCATACAGGAAGAGTTCCAGCGCCTCAGCCTCCAGCCGCGCAGCGTCCCGGAAGAACGCCGGGTACTGCGACCGGGCCAGCTCCTCCTTCAGCGCCACCAGCAGCCCACCGGCGTCCAGCACCCGGTCCGCCTTATCCACGAACTCCGGCTGCGGGATGCGCCGCCCCTGCTCGAACGAGGCCACCGACTGCGCCGCGTACCCCACCAGCTTGCCGAACTCCTCTCGCGTGAACCCCGCCCGCACCCGCAGAAGCTTCAACTGCCGCCCGAACGCGACCGCCACGCCGTTCTCCGGTTTGCCCTCCGGCTGCGCCCCCGACGGGGCCACCGCCCCCGCGCCCATGGCCGCCTCGTCCTGCGTCATCGCCACCCACCTGTCCCACGTGCCTACACGCCTCGGCCCCTCACGTACAACCAGCCTCTGAGGGAGGGCTCTTCGAGGTTCCGCCACACCGACGACACCGGCCCCGGAAGGCAGCGCCCGCTCCGGCTCGTCCCACTCGGGCACCGTAACGACCCGCTCTCCCGCACGCACTCCATTCCGCCCGCGTTCCATCGAAGGAGTGGCCCGACGCTCGACGCCCGAGAGCCGAGCTTCGAGCACCGGACTTGGCTCGTTCACTCGTTGGAGGGACGCGATCACGGGTGCGGGCCGGACGCTTGAGCTTCGGGTTTCGAGGGCCGGGATGCGAGCGTCGAGATCCGAGCGCTGTTGTTCACCCGGTAGGTAAAAGAAGGGTTTTGGGAAAACCTCCCGCCCTCCCTGCCCCGTCACGGCCAGCCGGTATGACTAACGGTGATCAGCTTGCGGCTCACCGTCACCGATGCTTACGGTGCCCCCAACGAATCGACCCCGACGAGGTGCGGAAACACCAGGCCGGGGTCTCACCCCAAGATCGAATCGAGCGATCTCGTGGCTACCGAGCACCTTAGCCCTGCCCTTCGCGCACCCGCATCCTCGCGCCCGTACGCGAAAGCGCGCCCCGGTTACGGCAAGCGAAGCGCACCAGAGCAACGCCCGCCCCGTACCGATGACTTCGCCCTGATGCCGGAGCGCGAGCGGCACATCGCCGGATACGTCGACCGGCTCCCCGACGGCGCGGCCATGGACATCAAGTCGCTGGCCAAGAGCCTCCCGCTATACGGCCAGATGGCCGTTTCCAGCGCGTTGAAGGCCCTCGGAGTGGCGGGGCATCTGCGGCGCGTACGCTGCCTGGCCGGCGAGGGGGACCAAGTCCGCTGGGTCTCCCGGACCTACTGGTCCCGTACGGCCCGCGACAACGAGTGGTGGGACGCGTTCCTGACCACCGAGGGCAGCCACACCATGCCGGAAGCGACACCCGCTCCCCCGCCTACCGACGCCGAAGCTCACGTCGCGTCCCCGACCTCAACACCCGAGCCGCCGACTGCTCCCGCGCCCGCATCGCCCGCCGTGCCCCAGCAGAGCACTTCGGCGGCAGCAGCGGTCGCCCCCTCCCCCGCGTACCTCGCCCTGGCCCAACTCGGCCGCCAGGACACGCGCCTGACACTCTCCGCAGCCGACTGCCGCGCGCTGGAGCCCCTGGCCGCCGACTGGTTCACACGCGGCGTGAACGCCGACTACCTAACCCAGGCCCTCACCGCAGGCCTCCCCGCGCAGGTCGGTTCCCCCGTCGGCCTCGTACGCCGCCGCCTCACCGACAAGCTGCCGCCGCAGGTGACCAGCAGCCCAGCCCCCGCTACGGCCCTCGCCCCGAAGCGCCGCCTTCTCGCGGAGTGCACCGAATGCGGCCGCCCCGGCTCGCCCGAAGCACTCCCCGACGGCCTCTGCCGCCCCTGCCGGAGCACTCCGCCGGAGGCGCCCGCCACTCTCCCCCTGCCGAACGCGACGTGCACGCACTGGTCGGACAGCTCCGCGACCTGACCCGCCTGCCCTGACCCGGCCGGGGCCGGCAAGAACGAGAGCACCGACGCAAGCTCCACGGAACCGACTGGGTCCGAGGCCGCGACCGTCGGCCCTGGGCAGTCCCCAAGTCAACGGACCTCAGGCATACCCGCCTGCTCCTCGTGCGTACAGGCCCTGCAGGCGCCACGTAAAGCCACTCCATGACAGTGCGTCACCTCTGGTCACATTCAGACATGGCGGAGCAACGTTGAGGAATGACCAGCACGCAACCGCCCCTCCCCGTCCGCCCGGTCCGTACCCCTCGCGCCCGATTCCCCTGGCACCATTTCACGATGCGTTTCAGCTCCACTCCGCGCGGCGCCCGCCTCGCACGGCGCCTGACCGGCGAGCGCCTCGACGCCTGGGGCATCCCGTACAGGAGCGATGCGGTCGATTCGTTGCTGCTGATCGTTGCCGAGCTCAGCAGCAACGCAGTACGCCACGGTCACGTATCCGGCCGCGACTTCCGCCTCCGCCTCTCCGCCGAGGGCACGAATATCCGCATCGAGGTGACTGACACCGGGGGCGAACGCCTCCCGGCCCCCACCGACCCGGCCTTGCCCGATCAGGAGGGCGGCCGCGGCCTCCTGTTGGTCGCAGCCTCGCCGACCGCTGGGGCTGGTACCCCTGCGCGGACGGACCGGGAAAGACGGTGTGGGCGGTTCTGGGAGTCTCCCCGTGCTCGTAACAGCAGGATCCAGCCAGTAGGCGATGCCACGTTGCATTCGAAAATCCGTGCGTGTGATGATCCTGCGCATGACCACGGGTGGGGACGGGATACCGGAGCAGCAGCGCAGGCGGTCACGGCTGGCGGACCTGGATGATCTTTCAGGGCCGCCCCCCGAGCGAGCGCCGCATGAGACGTCGGTGGAGGCCGAACAGGACCAGATGCGTACGGCCCGGCGAGAATTTGCAGTTCTGCTGGGTGAGTTCCGGCGGACGGCGGTGCTGGTGCCGCTGGATGAGGCCGGTGACCTGTGGTCGGCAGAGCAGAACGGTGTGCGGTGGATCTGTGCGTTCTCGGACGAGGAGGCGCTGGCCCGGTTCGCGTTGGCCCGTGGGGACGCCGGGCGGGAGTGGACGTACCAGACCGTTCTGGGTGCCAGGTTGCTGGACGTAATGGTGCCTTTGCTGCCGGGTCCTGCGGGGGTTGCGCTGGATGCGGGCAGCTCAAGCGGCGGGATGTTGTTCCCGCCGGTGGCGGGCATTGTGCCGGAGGCGGTTGCGGTTGATCTCGGGGGGATGCAGTGAGCGGGGAGAACGCTGATCTTCAGGTGCCGCCGGAGGCGTTGGCGGAGATCGCGAAGGGGATCGATCTGGCGCATGCGGAGCTGAAGGAGCTCGGGTTCATCGGCCAGGCATCGACGGGCCGGGGCTTTTCGGATCTCGCCTTGTCAGGGCTGGAGTTGGGGCATGGCGGGCTGACGTCGGAGTTCGAGACGTTCTGCGATCGCTGGGAGTGGGGTGTGCGGGCCCTGACGCAGAAGGGGAACGGCTTCGCTCTCGGAGTCGGGTTGTCGGCGGGTTCGTATGCGGAGCAGGAGCAGTACGTCAAGGACTCGATCAAGATCGGCGTGAACTCCCTGAACGGGAATCCGCATGCGACCGAGGACGAGGTCAAGGCGATGAGCTGGGACACGATCAGTACCCAGTCCGCCTACGACAACCCGGACTACAGCCGCGAGTCATGGGACGCCGCCCACGCCGAGGTCAAGCAGACCTGGAGGGACACTACTTATGACGTGGAGGATGCCGCGCTCGACTCGATGGAGCGCAACGGGCTGATGGACCCGGAGGTACGGGCGGCGGCGGATGAACGGCTCAAGGAGCAGTTGGATCCTTCGCAGGAGACGATCGATCAGGCTGAGCAGCCGCGGTGGGGGGAGAGTCGCTGATGGTGGACTGGGGGAAGTGGGGTGCCGCCCTCTACGACGGTGCGGGCAATCTCGTCGACAAGGGCAAGGAGGTCGTCGGCGAGGGCATCGACAAGGGCACGGACATCGTCGGCTCCGGCTTGGAGAAGGTCGGTGCCGATGAGTGGGCGGATGCAGTCGAGGACTGGGGCGATGAGACCGCCTCCTCGCTGGGTGCGGACGTCGGCGAGCAGCAGCTCGGTCAGACCGAGGAAGCGAACGAGCTGATCCATGGCAGGCCGGAGAAGATCAGTGCGGCGGTGAAGAATCTCCGGGACTTCCAGAAGGCGTTCGATCTCGTCGGTGGCGGGATGAAGAAGCTCGATTCCGGTCATTGGAAGGGTGAGGCTGCCGACGTTTTCCGGGCCAAGTTCCAGACGCTGCCCACTGACTGGTTGCGGGCGGCGGATGCGTTCGAGGACGCGGCCAAGGCGTTGGAGACGTTCGCCGGGGCGGTCGCCAGCGCGCAGGGCAAGGCGGGTGAGGCGATCGCTCTCTACAAGGAGGGCAAGCAGGACTACGAGACTGCGGCAGCTGCCTTCAAGGAGAAGGCGGAGGCCTACAACGCGGTCCGCAACACCGACCATCCGCTCCCGCACCCCGGAACGTTCTCCGACCCGGGCGCGGCCAAGCGCCGGCACGCCCAGGAGATCCTCCAGCGCGCCCGGCAGGCGCGCAACGAAGCGGGCGAAGCCGCCAAGGGTGCGATCACGGCCGCGATGGCGCACGCCCCGAAGGAACCCACCGGCCTGGACCGGGCCAAGCAGGAGCTCATCGACTACAGCGTCGGCCAGAGCATCGAGCTGGCCCATGTCGGCGGCGGTGTCATCAAGGCCAGCGCGGGGCTGGTGAACTTCGTCCGCTCGGTCAATCCTCAGGACCCGTACAACCTGACGCACCCGGCCGAGTACTACAAGGGCGTCAACATGACGCTCGCCGGCCTCGTCTCCACCGCCGCCAACCCCGACCGCGCACTGAAGAACGCCTGGGACGCGGCAAAGGGAGACCCCTCCGAGTTCATCGGTCGGCTCCTGCCTGAGCTGGTCGGCACCAAGGGCGGGGGCCTCCTCAAGGGCGGCCTGCGGGCCGGAATGAAGGACCTCCCCGAACGCCCCAAGGGCCCGAACCGCCAAGGCCACGAGGAGAACCCCGACCCCAATGGGCAGCAATGCAGCAAGGTCAAGTGCGCCAATGACCCGATCGACGTCGCGACCGGGCGCATGCTGCTCCCGCAGACCGACATCGTGCTGCCGGGCTCACTGCCCCTGGTCTTCGAGCGCGTCTTCGACTCTTCGCACCGCGCAGGCCGCTGGTTCGGCTCCGGCTGGTCGAGCACGGTCGACCAACGCCTGGAGATCGACGCGGAAGGCGTGGTCTTCAGCTGCAACGAGGGAAGCCTGCTCGCCTACCCGCACCCCGCACCCGGCGTCCCCGTCATGCCCACGCACGGCCGCCGCTGGCCCCTGGACCGAGTGAACGACGGCTACACAATCACCGACCCAGAAACCGGCCAGGTCCGGCACTTCGTCGACCAGCCCTCCGGGGAGCTGGCGCTCTTGGCCCAGATCGACGACCGCAACGGCCGCTGGATCGCCTTCGAGCACGACGAGGCGGGTGCTCCGACATCGATCGTGCACCACGGCGGCTACCACCTGAAACTCACCACACACGAAGGCAGAGTCACCGCCCTGCACCTGGCAGGCGCCGCCCCCGACGGCACCGACCAGGAGATCCTCCGCTACGGCTACACCGACGGCCACCTCACCACAGTCACCAACTCCTCCGGCAAGCCTCTGCGCTTCGACTGCGACGAGCTGGGCCGCATCACCGCGTGGACCGACACCAACGGCAGCCGATACGAATACGTCTACGACGAACACGACCGCTGCGTCTACCAGACCGGCACCAACGGCCACCTCGAAGCCCACTTCACCTGGGACGACACCGACCCCACCACCGGCCTGCGCATGACCTCCATGACGGACAGCCTCGGCCACACCACCCAATACGTGATCAACGACCGCTCCCAGGTCGTCAGCGAAATCGACCCTCTGGGCGCGGTCACCCGCTACGAGCACGACCGCTACCACCGACTGCTCTCCACCACCGACCCACTGGGTCACATCAGCCGGTCCGTGTACGACGAGGCCGGCCGTCCAACCGTGGTGGAGCGGCCGGACGGCCGGCAGACGCGAGCCGAATACGACGTGCTCGGTCTCCCAGTACGCATCATCGGCACTGACGGCAACGTCACACGGCAGAGCTTCGACATGCGCGGCAACCGCACGGCGGTCACCGATTCCACCGGAGCAACGACGTACTACACGTACGACAAAGCGGGCCACCCGCTGCGTGTGACCGACGCCTCGGGCAACAGTTCCGCTATCCGGTGCGACAAGGCTGGGTTGCCCATCTCGATCACCGACCCTCTCGGTGCGATCACTCGCTACAGGCGTGATGCATTCGGCCGCCCGGTGTCAGTTGTGGACGAGCTCGGAGCAGTCACCCGCTTCGAGTGGACGGTGGACGGGAAACTCGCACGCCGCTGGGACGCAGATGGAAGCGAACAGTGCTGGTCCTACGACGGGGAGGGCAATTGCGTCAGCCACACCGATGCCTTGGGCGGAGTCACCGCATTCGAGTACACGGATTTCGACCTACTGGTGGGCCGGACCGACCCGGACGGAGCGCACTATGAGTTCCGCTACGACTCGAACCTCCGACTGACCCAGGTCTCCAATCCGCAGGGCCTGACCTGGAAGTACGCCTACGACCCAGTCGGCCGAATCATTCGTGAGACCGATTTTGACCATCGGACGCTTGTCCACGCGTACGACCCCGCAAGCCGGCTCACGGCCCAGACGAACGGCCTCGGGCAGACCATTCGATTCGAACACAATGACCTGGGCCAGGTAGTTCGCAAGGACATCGAGGGTAGGGTCACCACATTCGAGTATGACGTCTTCGACGAGCTAGCCTTGGCGACCAGTGTCAACGTCACTCTTACGCGCATACGCGACCGTTACGGACTACTCAGGTCTGAAACTGTCAACGGTCGCACGATCACCTTTGAGTACGACGAACTAGGCCGCCGAATTGGGAGGACGACCCCCGCAGGGACCGTCAGCACGTGGACGTACGACTCAGCGGGGCGCCGGGCCTCGCTCACTACGTCGGGGCGCACGCTTTCCTTCGATTACGACGCCGCGGGCCAGGAACTGGCCCGGCATATCGGCGAAAACATCACGCTCAGGCACTCCTTCGACGCCATGGGCCGCCTCACGGACCAACGTGTCAGTGGCGGTGACCGTATCCTTCAACGGCGCGGATACGAGTATCGAAGGGACGGCGGGCTGGTCGGCATCAACGACCGCCTCTCTGGCAGCAGTCGCTTTGACCTCGATTCGGTCGGCCGGGTGACGGCGGTGCACTCAGCACACTGGACCGAGCGGTACACCTACGACAAGGCAGGGAACCAGTGTTCGGCTTCCTGGCCGGATGCGCACCCGGGCCAGGAAGCCGTTGGTCCTCGCAGCTACTCCGGCACTCTGATCCGCCGAGCAGGTGACGTCCGATACGAACACGACGCACAGGGGCGGGTTACCCTGCGTCAGAAAAAACGTGTTTCACGTAAGGCCAACACGTGGCACTACCAATGGGACGCCGAAGACCGACTCGTCTCGTTGACAACACCGGATGGCACTCTATGGCGATACGAGTACGACGCACTAGGTCGTCGTATCGCGAAGCAACGCCTATCCGATGACGGGGAAACCGTACTGGAACAGGTCACCTTCGTCTGGGACGGCATCACATTGTGCGAGGAGGTGAGCCAAGGCGCCGCGATGCCCAACGTGGTCACCCTCACGTGGGATCATGATGATCTCCGTCCTCTTGTCCAAATGGAGCGCATCGCTGCTGCAGATGCTCCGCAGGATACGATCGACGAGCGTTTCTTTGCCATCGTCACCGATCTGGTGGGAAGCCCCAATGAGCTCATCACGGAATCTGGAGAGCTGACTTGGCGCACTCGCCGTACAGCATGGGGAGCCACTGCGTGGAATAAGGACAGTACAGCTTATACGCCACTGCGCTTCCCAGGACAGTACTTCGATCCGGAAAGTTTGCTGCACTACAACTATCTCCGGTACTACGACCCCGATGTTTCCCGCTACATCAGCTCGGACCCGATCGGCTTGGAAGGCGGTCCGAACCCGCGCTGGTACGGACCCAATCCGTACACGTGGATGGATCCACTGGGATTGGCACTGTGTCGAATAAAGCCGAGATTGGAGGATGGCAATCCGAAGCAGGGGTGGCAGCACATCTATGAGCGCCATATCGGCGGTACGGCTGCGGGTGGACACGGCGATCTAATGCCCCCGACTACGACCCGCGCACAGGTAGAAGCAGCGGCGGACAAGATCATCGAAAAAGGCACGCGAGTATCAGACCCGAATCGCACCATTCAGACGCTGGAGAAGCGGATGAAGGTCAATGGAATGCGAGCCGTCTACCGCCTTGTCGTAGATTCTTCGGACGGAAATCGCATTATCACTTTCTTCCCGGTAGGAAAGAGTTACACCCCATGATCAAAATGAAGTTTTCGGTACGCGCTGGACAGGGAGAGCCAAGCGGCTTTGATCTGGGGGATATTTACTGCGAGGGGGATAGCGGCACAGCAAAGTCGGTCGGCCATATTCCCGACCAGGGGATGATGATCTATCTATCTGTCACTCTCCTACTTGACTCCCTCAGGGACCTCATCACAGGAGAGCGGAAAGCTATCTCATTCACAGGTTCCGACACGTCGTTCCGACTGGATTTCAAGCGCGACAAAAAGGGAATCGTATCAGTATCGGCACAGGGTGAATTGATTGGGAAATCCAGCCTGGAGGATCTTGCATATGCAGTCCTCCGTCCGGCTCAAGAGCTCGCTGAGGGCAACCTGTCGCATCTTCCGGTGGGGGACCCCGTGAGAAGTGACTACCTTTCAGCTGTACAGGAGGTTCGCGCGAAATTGGCGTGAGAACAACAAGGGAAGATCGACTGCCCCGTTACCTTTTTTGTGGCCCCGCAATGGGGCGCCTGGCCCCCGGGCCCGGTATGGCTGTGTGCCCCCTGTCGAACGGATGACCTGGGGGGTGTTGCCGCCGGGCT